>JAAHHN010000420.1 GCA_010672165.1 Spirulina sp. SIO3F2
TTGCCTCCTCTGTCGTAGCTGATTCTGCTGCGTCAAAGCAACCCCCGCAGAAACACCACGGTCTTTTATCCAAACCACTACCAGAGTCTGAGTCGAGACCAGGCGAGCAGAGCGATGGCCCTTATCCCCCCCTGCTGTTATGAAATGACATCGGCTAGAATAGCTTGCCAATCTGCTCCAATCCATTCAAATCTGATCGAATAAATTAAGTAGCGCTTCAAAATAAAATTCTTCCACTTGTTCGGCGATCGCCTCAGCAATGGCTCGATGTTCATCCGAGACCTGCTTCAACAACTCAAAACAGCGATGATCATCCCCCATTTCTACCGCTTTATAAAAGCGCCGTCGCCATTGAGTGGGTAATACTGCTAAAGTTTCGGGTGTCAGTTGAACAACTGTTGATTCGGCTTCAATAGCAATGTCCGTCTCTGGCTGGGCATAAACATAGCGGACGTCCAGATGAGCCGCGATCTCAGTCACGATATCGATTGGCTGAAAGGGCTTACGAATAAAACCATTACACCCGGCCGCTAGGATATCTTGGCGTTCTTCTTCAAAAGCACTGGCGGTGAGCGCCACGATTGCTGTTGGGGTTTTGGGGTCAATCGCTTTGATTTGCCGCACGGCTTCAGTGCCACTCAACTCAGGCATCCGAATATCCATAAAGATCACATCGGGTTGCCACTGTTGCCACTGTGCTACGGCAGCATTACCATTCTCTGCCTCTTGCACCATAAAGCCCAAAGGAACCAATAGATTGGTGAGAAGTTCTCGGTTGGAGGCATGATCATCGACGACCAAGATTTTATAGTCCCGTTGTCCAGGCGCTAGGCTCATAATCGCGTCTACAGACGGTTCGTCTAACTCACAACTGGCGCGATCGCTGCAATGCTCCACTTCAAACGCAAAGGTTGTACCCTCACCCACCGTACTGTGAACCGTCAAGTCACCACCCATCAGTTGGATAAACTGACGACTAATCGCCAGGCCAAGACCTGTCCCCTCTTGGCTACGGCGACCGCTTTGGGTTTGCATAAATGCCTCAAACAGGGCATCTAACTCTTCGGGGGCAATGCCAACGCCCGTATCTTCAACCGCAAATCGCACATACTGTGAACTGCGACCGTAGGTGATTTTTAGGGTTACAGCGCCCTGTTCTGTAAATTTAATCGCATTACTCAATAGGTTGACGAGCACTTGTTGCAATTTCACCCCATCGGTATAGAGCGACGTGGGTACATCCAGATCCCGTTGAATCTGGAGAACTAACCCCTTAGCTTGGGCTTTGGGCTGCAAAATAACATTAATATCTTCTAGAATCGTACGGAGTTCAAACTGACTCGGATTAAAGGTAATCCGTCCTGCCTCAATTTTAGAAAGATCGAGAATTTGATTAATCAAATTGAGTAAATAGCCACCACTACGTTCAATGGTGCGAATATGTTTGCGATCGCGCTCGGAGAGCATGGGGCTTTTGAGCAGCAAAGGAGGATAGCCCAGGATGGTATTGAGGGGAGTGCGTAGTTCATGGCTCATATTGGCTAAAAAGACACTTTTGGCATGGTTAGCCGCATCGGCGGCTTCTTTGGCC
>JAAHHN010000421.1 GCA_010672165.1 Spirulina sp. SIO3F2
CTCTTTCCTCAAAGCGCCCATACCTGCTACGCCTTTTGAATTGGTAGATGAAGAAGAAGGCATTCAGCTTTACGAACGCTGGCACAAAACTGCTGATGGCAGGCCTTACCGGGAACTCAAGACCATACTCCGGGTCAAAGCCAATACGCATGAATTGATACGTACACTCAGAGAGGAGCCACTGGCAAAAAAATGGATGCGACGGGTTGATAACGTACGGTCCTTTTCCGGGAAACATGAACGCCATTGGTATGCTTATGTCCATTATGGATTACCCTGGCCGGCGCGCGATCATGATGTTACGATTTCCTCCCAGCAGGCAGGCAGCTAAGCGGGGCAAACAGTAATCAACTTTGAATCTGTCAAACTGAAAAGTTATCCCGTTAAAGAGGACATCGAACGAATCACCGGCTTATCCGGACGCTGGGAATTCCATTCACTGGGCAATGGTGATATGGAGGTCCGATACTTCATTCAAACAACCAAAGCATCCTCCATTCCCCGATTCATCACAGACCCTATTGTCCGGTCCAATATGATGCGGACGATGGAAGGCTTCAGGGAAGTTGCGGAAAAGCTATGACCGATTATTCCGACGGTTTCACCATGATGGTTTCCCACCCGTCATAAGAGCCTCCAAGGCCTTCTGCTAATTGCGTAAGCCCCCAGGTCAGATCGTGAATATAAGGTGTGTGGATACTGTCCTTGCGCACAAAATGAACACCGTATGGGTTTTCCGCCTGTAGCAGTGTGTCGTAATCGACCGGCTCAAAACGGTAGTGCTGAAGCGAATCGAGGAATACACTCCGTGCCTTAGTTGATTTGAAATATGCCCAGTGCTCAATAGGACGAGGCTGAGACAAGCGGTCTCCTGCCTCCTGAAGGCGAATAAGCACCCCATCATTGTTAATTTCTGCCTGCTCTCTTTTATTTGGCGACAGCTTGGTTTGGTAGATTCCCCAATCTGCATCAGGACTAATAGAAGCCTGAACCTCACGCTTTGTAAAGGCACTTACCATATCCTGAGCCAATTCATCAGCTTGAGGCTCTGCTCTTAAATAATAGTACAATTGCTTTTCGCCCGGCATGACTATACTTCCGACAAAGACACCAAAATTGCCGCGCTCCAATTTTTGCAAAAGCAGATCCTGAAGTTCATTAGCCATCCCGGTTTCGGCTTCGGTCGGAAATCCAGTAGGTAAGGTTTCTTCTGCTTTAACAGAAACCTCCAGTAAACGAGGATGCGTTTCGGTAAGCATTGCTTTAGACCACCCCTGATCTACCGTAATTACTTGTGGCCCTGTTGGCTGCTGCCGCAGAAAAACCGACCAGCGCTCTTCATGTTTTGGCAAAAGAGGCGCTTCGCTAACTTTCTGCTGTGGCCCTACATCTCCGCATGCTGTGAGTAGAAATATATTGAGTAGTAAAAGTGCTGTTAGGTATCGCATATACTTTTCTTAGGAATTGTATTTTTAAAAAACAGCGTTTCTGTGAAGCTGTTTGAATCTTAGGGCTTCTAGAAAGATAAGTTTTACAATTGCCTGCCCGCGATACCGCAGGA
>JAAHHN010000422.1 GCA_010672165.1 Spirulina sp. SIO3F2
TGTCGGGTATTCGTTGATGTAACCGTTACAGCCCAGCAGCTGGATGGCGTCCAGGGCCAGTTTGGTGGCCATCTCTGCTGAGTAGAGGATGGCGCCGGCGGCGTCCTTGCGGGTGGTCTCGCCGCGATCGCAGGCTGCCGCCACGGCGTAGGAATAGGCCCGCGCGGTCGACAGCGTGACATACATGTCTGCGAGCTTGCCCTGCATCAACTGGAAGGTGCCGATCGGTTTGCCGAATTGTTCGCGCTCATGCATGTACGGCAAGACAGTGTCGAGGACGGCCTGCATGATGCCGAGCGAAATGCCCGACAGCACGACGCGCTCATAATCCAGACCGCTCATCAGGATCTCGGCACCTTGCCCGACTCTACCGACGAGATTTTCCTGAGGCACCACGCAATCTTCGAACACGAGCTCACACGTGTCGGATCCACGCATGCCGAGCTTGTCGAGTTTCTGCGCCGTGGAAAAGCCCTCCATGTCCGGCGTGATCAGGAAGGCTGAAATGCCTTTCGAGCCACCGTTCGGATCGGTCTTGGCATAGACGATCAATGTGTCCGCGGTCGGCGCATTGGTGATCCACATCTTGTTGCCATTCAGCAGGTATCCACCCTGGACCGCCTGCGCTGAGAGCTTCATCGAGACGACATCCGATCCGGCATTCGGTTCGCTCATCGCGAGCGAGCCGAGATGTTCGCCCGAGATCAGTCCAGGTAGGTGCTTGGCCTTCTGCGCCGCGTTGCCCCAGCGACGCAGTTGATTGACGCACAGATTGGAGTGCGCGCCATAAGACAGGCCGACCGAGGCTGAGGCGCGACTGATTTCCTCGATCGCGACAACGTGCTCCAGATAGCCAAGACCCGTGCCGCCATCTTCCTCGCTGACCGTGATCCCATGCAGGCCGAGCTCGCCCATCTTGGGCCACAGGTCGCGTGGAAACTGATTGGTCTCATCGACTTCGGCGGCAATCGGCGCAATTTCGTCCTGGGCGAACCGGTGCACGGTGTCGCGAATCATCTCGGCTTCTTCAGAAAGACCGAATTGGAGAGTCGGGTAAGGCACAGTCATGGCGGGGGTGTCCTTTTTCTGGACCGGGATTTCATCTGGCCCCGGGATAGACGCGGCTTTGATCGAACACAACCGAGATTTCAGGAGATTTGTTGCGCCTGTTTCGACATTTGCGCATTAAAGTTTCAGTTTTTGACGACGTGCTGGAATGCGTATTGGTGCCAGATAGACTTAATTGCTCTGGGCATGGGCGCAGACATTGAAATGCGTCGCGGCGGACGCAATCTTGTGCTGTGAAAAAGAAATCAGACGGGAACCAGTTTTATGTCAAAGCGCAATGTCGGGCCGTTCTCGGTCAATCCGGTTGGCCTTGGCTGCATGAACATGATGCATGCTTATAACGAGCCGATTTCAGAGGCCGAGTCGGACGAGTTACTCAATCGCGCGCTCGACCTCGGTTACAATTTTCTCGATACGGCAACCATTTACGGTATGGGCGAGAGTGAACGGCGGATTGGAAAATTCCTGAAGCAT
>JAAHHN010000423.1 GCA_010672165.1 Spirulina sp. SIO3F2
AGCTATCCGTTGCGCAAAAGTCGTTAAAAGTGAAGCGGGAAGGGGGTTGTGGAGGTCAAATGTGAGAAGATAAGAGGAAAGCGCAAAGAGAGACCAATAAAGTGATGAAATCCTGGATGAGCTAAGATATCAACCCCAATCATTTTCAAGATCTGCGTCACGCGAAGCGATTGAAAAAGATAGTGGAGTGCTTAAGCAAAAGTCCAACAGCAACAGTGCCAGAAGCAACAGGGAATGGAAGTGAAGCGCAAAGCATATATAGGTTTTGGTCAAATCCCCAGGTCAGTGCCAAGGCAATAGTGAACAGCCAAGCGGAAGGAACAGTAGCCAGAGCACTTGAATGCAAGACAGTCCTATCAATCCAAGACACAACAGACCTAGACTATACGAGCCATCGCCAGACCAAAGGACTGGGCTATTTCAACCAAACCAAGCAGCAGGGCATCAAAGTTCATAATTGCTTCGCTGTCAGCGGAGAAGGAGCGCCCCTAGGCCTTCTACACCAGCAGTGTTGGGTGCGTCCAGACCCACCTCGGAAAAAGAAAAGCGGCCCGAAAAAAAAGAGCCAGAAGAAAAAGAAAAAGCCCATCGAGAGCAAAGAAAGCTATCGATGGTTAAGCACCCTGAGTGCAGTAGAAGAGAAAATCGCCCAGAAAGTCCAGTTGGTGCAAGTAGCCGACCGAGAAGCCGATATCTTTGAATTGTTCGCGCAACCGCGTCAAGCCAATAGTGAGTTGTTGATTCGAGCCAAAGCCAATCGCAACGTAGACCATGAACTCGGGAAACTATTTGCCACACTCAAACAAGCTCCAGTCCTCGGGGAGTTCAGCGTGAGGATAGAACGCACCCCAAAGCGTCCAGCCCGCAACGCACGTGTGCAAGTGAGAGCCATCCAAGTCACCCTAGAGGTGCCGCACAACTTAGCCAAGCTGACGCACTTATCACCCGTGACCCTCAATGCTCTGTGGGTCGAAGAAATCGAGCCGCCCGCCGATGGAGGTCAGCCGATGTGTTGGCGATTGCTGACCACCCTGCCGATTGACTCCTTCGCACAAGCAGCTCAGATTGTCCTCTGGTATAGCTATCGATGGTTAATCGAGCGGTTTCACTTCACCCTCAAAAGTGGCTGCAAGATTGAGGATTTGCAACTCAAACATCGAGACCGACTGCTCAAAGCGTTGGCAACCTATAGTCTTGTGGCTTGGCGCTTAATGTCGATGACCTATCAAGCCCGACTCACGCCGGATGCTTCATGTGAGCTGCTCTTAGAACCTGCTGAGTGGCGTTTGTTACGACGCAAGTTTGTGCCCAAGAGTCGCTCCAAGAAGCCGCCTACTCTGCAGCAAGCGATGATTTGGATTGCGCAACTGGGGGGATTTCTCGCTCGCAAGGGGGATGGTGAGCCAGGGGTTAAGACCCTTTGGCGCGGCTATACTAAACTTCATCACTTGCTCGAAGGGGCTCAACTGGCTCCCAATCGCTAGATGGGGCAAGCCTTTCACTGACTTCTGCCTAATGGATAGCT
>JAAHHN010000424.1 GCA_010672165.1 Spirulina sp. SIO3F2
CAAACACAGTGTCGTCACCAGCCCCCGCGGAAATCACATCCGCATCAGCGCCCCCGTCCAGTGCGTCGTTTCCAGAGCCAGCTTCAATAGTATCATTTCCGGCGCCACCCAGAACGGCATCGCCGTCAGTGTCGCTTGCATCCGAAACAAATCGGTCGTGACCCGTGCCAAGATCTACTGTTTCTGAGCCAGTTGCATCTGTCACAACATCATTGCCAGCTCCGGCAAACACGACGTCATTTCCTTCGCCACCAGTTAGTGTGTCACCGCCTGAGCCAGCTTCGATCGTGTCGTTGCCTGTGCCCCCGGCTACGTTATCGCCTTGATCATCAGAAGCATCAGATACAAACCTGTCGTCACCTGCTCCAAGCGCGACATTGTCAGATCCGGCGTTGTCCGTAACGATATCATCGCCCGCGCCAGCATTGATTTCGTCATTGTCAGTGCCACCGCTGAGTACATCGTCTCCAGAGCCTGCGTTTATGGTGTCGTTCCCTGTGCCGCCGTCGACGACATCACCTTCAGTATCAACTGTGCTGGATAGGAAAGTATCGTTTCCAGCCCCCAGGCTCACCGTCTCGGATCCGGACTCGTCTGTAACTATGTCGTCGCCATCACCAGCAAGAAGCCAATCATCGCCGGATCCACCGTGCAAAGCATCAGATCCGTCGCCGCCATTCAGAACGTCATTACCCTCGCGGCCCAAAATAAGGTCATCGCCCGCGGAGCCATCAATTGTATCGGCAAGAGTGCCGCCGAGCAGAATGTCATCACTGGAAGTGCCGGCTACTTCAACACCTCCTGTCTTGTACTCTGTTTCAACCGCCTTGAACGAAACGTCAGCCACGGCGTTCTCGACGATCTCACCGTTGCGTTCCATATTGCCAAGGCCGTGGACGGCGTTGCCAAAGAATTCGATATCGTTGCTGTCGTCCTCGAAGACATCGCTCCCGTGGCCATAAACACCACCTTGGTCGTCCGTAATGCCATTGTAAGAAAGATCGATCTCTGTGATGCCAAGCTCATCAAGAGTTTTGAGCTCACCCTCGTCCGTCACACCATCCTGATCAACATCTTGCCAGACACGCATATGCTGCCACATAGCATCTTCAGAATTAAAGACACCATCTCCATTGCCGCCGGAACGATACGTGAGATGCGTGCCTCCATTACCGTCAGACATTTCTTCCAAGGAAAGCGCAGCTTCCACACCTGGGAGATAATCTTCACCAAGCAATGCTCTTTCTTCGTCACTCAACGTCCATTTCTGAGCAAGTTCGTCAGAAACGGCAACAGCATCTGACATATCAAAGGCTCGCAATCCTTCGAGGTCAGTGTGCGCGCCCATCAGCCATTGTGTGAAAGACCTTTCTTCTGACGCTCTTGAAGGGCGGCGTACCGGAGAACGGGGCAATGATATTGCAGCTGCTTACATTGCCTCACTCTATGCTACTTACGGGCTGGAGCAGGTAGATGGTGCAAATGGTTATTACCAGCCTGTCCCATAGATTGGAA
>JAAHHN010000425.1 GCA_010672165.1 Spirulina sp. SIO3F2
CTAATCTTGTAGGGGTTTGGAAAGAGCCTGAGCCCCTTGCTTGACAAAAAAGAAACGTTCAATCGCAGTAGCCAGAACCTTGACCCCTGGTAGCGGTTGCCTCTGGGAAGGTGCAAAACCCACTAACTTCGTTAACGCCAACGTAGCCTGTCGCAAGGAGTCAACGGCTTGGCCGGAGAGTTGATGCAACAGCCTCAGTTCATCAGCATCAAACAGCGTCTGAGCCGACTGTTCAGGGTCTTGACGCAGGGCATAAGTCAGCCCCAGAATCCGCCAAGCGACCACCGAATAGAAGGTTAAGGCATTGACCAAAGTATGCACATCATCAAATTGGAGCCGCTCCACATTTAACGCCCCGGACTTGAGAGTGAAGTGAAGCCGTTCAATACGCCAACGCAGAGCATAGAAACGGAGGATGCGTTGGACATCCGCTTGCGTATGAATCGGTAGACTGGTGAGCAAAGACCAACATAGAGTGTTGTCGGCATCAAAGCAATTCACCTGGGTTTTCACATCGACACAAGCAACCTCAGTGGCGATAACCAGCGAAAGGGGCTCCGTCTTTTGGCGAGCGGGACTCAAATCTTTACTCGGGTGGATCTGCACAGTTGCGGCTTGCAACTGTAGGGTCACGTTGACTGTCCGGCGTTTGCCCTCATACAGCCGCTCAATCTGCACCGAATACTGCCCGTAGTCGTCAAGCTGCTCGGCAACATCCGGCAAGGGGCAGACTGTTTCGGTGAGAGCCACTTCGACTCGACGGGGTTGAAACACTCGGACAAGCAAGTCCACATTCGTCTCGCGCTCGGCTTTGAAGAACTCAAAGATGTCCCCTTCCCGGTCACAGGTGACGACCCATTGCTGGTTTGACCCTTGGGCTTGCTGGTTGACCGCAGCCAAGCCCTTGAACCATTTCTGAGATTCTTTTTGATGGGACGGCCAATCTATCGCCCCACCTCGCGTCCAGTACTGCTGATGGAGCAGTCCCAAGGGCAGACCTTCCTGGTCGATGAGCAACACGTTGTGCTGCATCAGTCCCCGCACTTTGCCCTGGATTCTCCCCAATCCCGACATCTGAGTCTGACCTGAGTAGTTGTAGTACGTGGTATCCTGAGTCGCGATAAGATACTCACTGTCCCTTGCTTGGGCACGAGCTTGGGTGGCTGCTACGTGACCGGACAACATCGTCGAACTTTTCATGTCTTTGCGGGCAAATAACCCCGCCACTGTTTGCCTAAAGCTGTTGCCCATGCAACTTGAAAAGGACAAGCTGGGTTTTTCGTAGGCCAGTTCATAGGCTTGATTGAGACTTTTTTTACCTGGGGGCGGAAGGCGTTGAGTTGGCTAAACTCTGACATTTCTGTTGTGCTTACTCCTGCTCACTGTCAGGCACAGTTTAACTTCCACAACCCTTCCCGCTCTCTATCTATCTGAGCATCTTCGATGCCTCAATACACATGACTCTTTAAAACCCCTACAGGATTAGC
>JAAHHN010000426.1 GCA_010672165.1 Spirulina sp. SIO3F2
TGATACGGTGCTTCGCTTGGCTCAAAGTTTGACCTTCAAAGGCACTCACCCGACCGTTTCTCTGGTCACTCGCACTTACAACACTGGCGTCAAGTTACTGCCCCAGGCTATGACCCTTTTAGAACAAAGTATCCGCCGTTTGCCGGGTCTCGAAAAGTGGTTTGTTGAAATTCCCCCTTTTCCTCCTTGAGCTTGGGCTTCTTTTTTCTTTGGATTGCTCTTAAAGACGATACCAGCAAAAACTCCTAGAAACAGCTCTACAGCCATGTACTTGCCGATCACAATAGGCTCAAGGTTCTTAAAAATATCGAAAACTTCCATACTATTCCGCTCAAGTTTTGCATCTCAAGTTTTAGCAGATAGTAGGTTGGATTAAAGCCTGTTAGCGTCGCTCTCTCGTAGAGAAAAACAACAACAGCCAGAGTTGGCGTTGGGTTTTCTTGCGTCAACCCAACCTACATCATCTCAACTTTGGTTTAGCCCGCCGTAACGGTTGTGTCCTGGGCGGCCGTCTGGGCTTGCTTAACAGCTTCCGCTGTCTGGTCTTGCTTACCGCTAGCCTCCACCTTCTTCGCATCCTCAGCCGCCAAGAACTTCTCCAACTCCGTCAGGGCATCTGCATCCACTTTCGTCTGCATGGGACAGAACTTTGGCCCACACATCGAGCAGAACTCCGCCTCCTTGTAGATATCCGCAGGTAACGTCTCATCGTGATATTCCCGTGCCCGCTCCGGATCAAGGGAAAGGTCAAACTGCTTGTTCCAATCGAAATTGTAACGAGCTGCCGAGAGTTCATCATCGCGATCGCGGGCCCCCGGCCGCCGCCGCGCAATATCTGCTGCATGGGCTGCGATCTTATAGGCAATCAAACCATTGCGCACATCCTCCGCATTGGGCAAACCCAGGTGCTCCTTGGGTGTTACATAACAGAGCATCGCCGTGCCATACCAGCCCGCCATCGCTGCACCGATTGCCGAGGTGATGTGGTCATAGCCCGGTGCAATATCCGTCACCAACGGCCCCAACACATAGAACGGTGCTTCCGAGCACTCTTCCATCTGCTTTTTGACGTTGAATTCAATCTGATCCATCGGCACATGACCCGGGCCTTCCACCATCACCTGCACATCATGCTCCCAGGCGCGGCGGGTCAATTGCCCCAAGGTCTTGAGTTCAGCGAGTTGGGCTTCATCCGAAGCATCATGGGTACAGCCAGGACGCAGGGAGTCACCCAAGCTAAACGAGACATCGTGCTTCTTAAAAATCTCGATGATGTCATCAAAGTGAGTATAAAGCGGGTTCTGTTTGTGGTGGTGCAGCATCCAGCGGGCAATAATGCCACCACCCCGTGAGACGATCCCCGTGATGCGGTTGCGTACCAGCGGCAGATATTCGAGCAAAATCCCCGCATGGATCGTCATATAGTCCACGCCA
>JAAHHN010000427.1 GCA_010672165.1 Spirulina sp. SIO3F2
TTATGTGAACAATGTAGTGTTGCGGCCGAGCAGGTTTGGGGTGCATTGCAAACCCAGTGGGATAGCGCCAAGGTTGATCCGTACAAGTCCCCAGAACAAGGCCAAGCCTTATTTGTATTGCTCAAGGGCGAGAATGAAATGCAGGGTCGGTTTATTCGGTCTGGCTCAAACGAAATCGGTGAATGTTGCCTGGATGCCAACGGAGTACTCACCTTGACCCAACTGCATGAAGGACTGACGCTTTGCGATCGCCTCTGGTTTGCCACTGAGAACCTGCGTTTCCGGACGGGTTTGGTAGAGCAAAACGGCAAAATTAGCCACACTAGCTTTTATTCAGAGATTCGCCGCAAGACATCATGAGCCATCCGATTCAACAGCTTGTGGTGGCTACGGGGAATCCTGGCAAGCTCCAGGAGATGCAATCCTATTTGGGCGATCGCGTTCGGGACTTATGCCTCAAGCCGCCTGAATTGGATATTGAGGAAACAGGAACAACGTTCGCAGAGAATGCTCGCTTAAAAGCATCTCAAGTGGCAGTGGCACTGGAGCAATGGGCGATCGCGGATGATTCTGGTCTCTGTGTTACAGCACTAGAGGGTGCGCCTGGTTTGTATTCTGCCCGTTATGGGGCAACAGATAATGAACGGATTGCACGTCTGTTGCGGGAGTTGGGCGAGACGACTGAGCGTGAGGCTTATTTTATCTGTGCGCTGGCGATCGCTCGTCCAGATGGCTCGATTGCCTTTGAGTCCGAAGGACGCTGCCCTGGCGAAATTCTCCACGAAACCCGAGGCGAGGGGGGCTTTGGCTATGATCCAGTTTTCTTAGTGCCGGAGGCTCAAATGACATTTGCTCAGATGAGTGCAGCGCAGAAAGACGAAATTTCCCATCGCGGTCGGGCGTTTACAACTCTCTTAGCCAATTGGCAAAACATTCATTAATGGGGTTGTGAGAAATGCTTGGCATCCATTGACCATGTCACTAAGCCGGATTCTTGCCCAGTTTCCTCTGACTGAGCTATGAATGTGAACACAACACCCGCTTCGGTTTGCAGCAGTCGCTGAGATGAATCGTATTGGGGTTGGGTGATAGTGAACTTAACGCCTTCGTGGTCTAAACCATTGGCCAATTCTGCACATAGCATTCCTCGCCGAATAATCCAGGGATTGATTTGCAAACTTGACCCTCCATCGATCAGGTTGTCGTGATCAGAGAAAATTAACCAGACAACCCAATGGTCAAAGTGGAATTCGACATCACCATATCGCCAGATTCGTGCATGTTTCTTATACCAAATCCGGATAGTATAGGGAGTCTTGATATAGTTAGAGAAAAATGGGAAGAACAGTAACGTTAGAACCGCATCTGTCAAGCGAAGAAATAGAAAAGCAATATAAGCAGAGTAAAGACCCAGT
>JAAHHN010000428.1 GCA_010672165.1 Spirulina sp. SIO3F2
TGGAAACGACAAAATTCGCGGTGAAGATGGTAATGACTCACTCAGCGGCGACGCTGGTCGGGATTACATCCACGGCGGTGACGGTTCAGATGCCATCAATGGGGGGGCGGATGCAGACAAGCTGGTCGGTGGCCGCGGTACTGATGTGATCCAAGGCGGAGCTGGCGATGACCATATTTGGGGTGGAAACTGGTCTGGCGACAATGCCTCGGACACGTTCGTCTTCGCAGCGGGTAGTGGGAAAGACATCATCCACGATTTTGAGACCGATCAAGATCAGATCGACCTCACTTCCTACGGACTGGACTATGACAGTTTGCAGAACGTGATGACGGATCATGGTTGGGCGGTAGAGCTTCGAGTTGGGTCTGTTTCGCTTTGGCTTTCTGGATATCGTTGAGGTCTTCGCCGCTGAGGTCGTCGTCCAGTTCATCCAGCAGTTCACACCCGGTTTCACCCAGCTCTACTTTCACCAAACGGCTTTCGTAGTAGATGGGCACGGTGGCTCCGTCTTCGACGGCTTGGGCGATGTCGTAAATGTCGATGTAGTCGCCAAAGATTTCGGGGGTGTTTTTATCGGTCTGTTCAATGGGGGTACCCGTAAAGCCCACAAAGGTGGCGTTGGGCAGGGCATCCCGAATGTATTTGGCGAAGCCGTAGCGGGTTTCTTTACCGATTTCGTTGCCGTCTGCGTCTTTGAGCGTAACTTGTTTGGCTTTGAAGCCGTATTGGCTGCGGTGGGCTTCGTCCGCGAGAACGACAATGTTGGAACGGTTACTGATGGTGGGATAGAGGGTTTCACCTTCTTCGGGGGCAAATTTCTGGACGGTGGTGAAGATGATGCCCCCCGAGGCGACGTTGAGGAGTTCTCGGACGGCAGCGCGATCGCCTGCCTGTTGCGGTTCTTGGCGCAGGAGTTGACGACAGCCTGCGAAGGTATCAAAGAGTTGGTCGTCCAGATCGTTGCGATCGGTGAGGACAACGAGGGTGGGGTTATCGAGGGCGAGGACAAGTTTGCCGCTCAGGAAGACCATCGAGAGAGATTTCCCACTGCCTTGGGTATGCCAGACCACCCCGCCTCTTCCCCTCTCTCCAAACCTCTCTCCCAAAGGGCGAGAGGCTTCCGGACTCCGATCCTCCTCCCTTTGGGAGGAGTTAGAGGAGGGTACATCAGCTATGCTCTCCGCCCTCTCCCTAAATCCCTCTCCCAAAGGGCGAGAGGCTTCCGGACTCCGATCCTCCTCCCTTTGGGCTAATCTTGTAGGGGTTTGGAAAGAGCCTGAGCCCCTTGCTTGACAAAAAAGAAACGTTCAATCGCAGTAGCCAGAACCTTGACCCCTGGTAGCGGTTGCCTCTGGGAAGGTGCAAAACCCACTAAC
>JAAHHN010000429.1 GCA_010672165.1 Spirulina sp. SIO3F2
TCAGGAGTGTCGCATCTGGATGCAAACAACGTCATGAGCGCTTCTGAGACGCCGCCTGTCTGTCGGGTTTCGTCGACAATCAGAATGCGCTGCGCCCCATCGACGGCTTCCAATAATGCATCTTCTGGAAGCGGATTTAGCCACCGCGTATCGATGACACGCAGGTTAACATCCTGTTTTGAAAGAATGTCTTGCGCCTGTCGCGAGAGATAGCAGCCGTTGCCAAAGCTTACGATGGCAAGATCGCTGCCGTCACCGTTCACACCGACTTCACCAAGCGCGATCGTATCTCCGGGCTGGGGATAGACCGTCATCCAATTTCCATCGCCTGCATCCATTAGATCCCGCATCGGGTAGAGCGCAATCGGTTCCAAGAACACCACAACACGTTGTTCTTCTCGGGCCAGCCGCACACATTCGCGCAGCATCTTCGCCCCATCTGCACCATTGGATGGACAGGCCAGAATGAGCCCCGGTATGTCACGCAGGACTGCAACCGAATTGTCATTGTGGAAATGGCCACCGAAACCTTTTTGATACCCGAGTCCTGCAATTCGGACGACCATTGGATTGGTGTATTGGCCACGGCTAAAGAACGACAAAGTCGCAGCTTCGCCACGCAACTGATCCTCGGCGTTGTGGAGATAAGCCAAAAACTGAATCTCCGGCATCGGAATAAACCCGTTTTGCGCCATACCGATCGCCAACCCGAGGATGGATTGCTCGTCCAAAAGCGTGTCGATCATGCGATCCGGTCCAAACCGATTGATCAGCTTTTGCGTAACACCGTAAACACCGCCCTTTCGTCCAACATCCTCACCCATCATTACGATTTCTGAGTGCTCGAGCATCAAATCTGCGAGCGCCCAATTCAGTATGCGGCTCATAGGTTGCGGGTCGCCGTGGTTTTTCAGATCGTTCCCAAAGGCTGCAGCCCTGACCTCGGCAGACGGGCCATTCGTCGGTGCACAGTCTCTTTTAGGTGGGACAAGGCTCTGCATCACGTCCGATGCTGTTTTCAAACGCGGACGCGTGGCAACTTCTGAAGCGATGCGTGTTACGCGTGCGCGCGTTGCCTCATAAATTTCGAGCGCTTCTTTAGGTTCCAGCGCGTTTGCTGCTTTAAGCAGGCGCACGGAATGGAGCAAAGGATCATTCGCCTCATCCGCCTCCACCTCTGATTTCGGCAAATAAGTTGTCGCGACATCTGCCCCCGCATGGCCATAAAGTCGAACCGTCTTAATATGCAAAACGGCAGGTTTCTTACGCGTACGAACAAACTCTGCGGCCTCACTTGCCACCCTGTAGGTGTCAAACACTCCCTATACTGAACATTGAAAATGCGTGAAGCCGGGTCGGCTTTGGAAA
>JAAHHN010000043.1 GCA_010672165.1 Spirulina sp. SIO3F2
CACAAAACTCAGCGTAACGTCAAAACGCTTGGCTATGTTTCTTTGGGACATGCCTGTACTTTGCCACGTATCTATTATCTTTTTACGGAAATCTAGCGAATATGCCTTCATCGCTTACCTCTATTCACTTTCTACCAATATAGCTGTACCTCATATTTGTGGAAAAGGCTATATATCTTGAGGGGTTATAGGAGAACCAAAATGAGTCGCCTCAAAACCTTGAGGCTCAAAACCATACTTGATGTATTTTACCGGAGTTTCATCTAATCCCAAACCAGGATTTCTTTTTCTTATAATATGCCACAGTAGACCAGAATCATTACCCACGTCTATAAATTCAGAGTTGTCGTAGAATTTCGCGCCAGTGAAGTCAACTGCCTCTTCGGAATCACATGATTGGGTTACTTTGATCACCAAGTTATTCGGAGCATTGTCTATTGCTGTTACACATAGCTCACCTCTCTGACAAGAAGATACGGTTAATAAACAAGCACACATTAAAAACAGACAAGACACCTGTTTTTTACCAGAACATAATTTAATCATAGTTCTCTACTTTGACGTAAAAACTAACCGCTTACTCATTAGTGCGATCGCACTGGGCAATCTCCCACCAGCACCAAGCTCAGTGACCATCTGCATCAATAAGTGTCACTCGCCTTATCAAACAATGCCAGGCATCGATCGATAGAGTCTGTCCTCCCCGCTGCCGTCTTCACCCATGTGACATCTCCTACTCCACTGCCAGCACAAACCCCAACCAAGTCGCAAAAACCGAACCGCCCTCCCAGCAGCGCTCTGTTATCCTAAAATCGTAGTATTTCGTACCCTTCACCCCCCACTTTAAGGAGAGAGCTGTCAATGGCTGCCACTGACTTCAAGGACTATTATGCGATTCTCGGGGTCAATAAGACGGCATCAGCAGATGAAATCAAGAAAGCCTTCCGGAAATTGGCCCTGAAGTATCACCCCGATCGCAACCCTGGGGATAAAGCCGCCGAAGCCCGGTTCAAGGAAGCCAGCGAAGCCTACGAAGTGCTCTCCGATGCCGAAAAGCGCCAGAAATACGATCAATTTGGGCGCTACTGGAAACAAGCAGGCCAAGGCGTGGGCAGTCCCTTTGGGGGGGGCGGACGCAGCACCAGCGACTTTAGCAACTTTGACTTTGGGCAGTACGGTAACTTTGAGGAGTTTATCAATGATCTTCTTGGAGGCATGGGGGGCAGCAGTTCCCGCAGCCGTTACCGCACCACCACCGATCCGCGCAGTAACTATCGCAGTGCCACCCAAACCAACACTCGCTTCAAAGAAGATGTCGCCAAAGACAAGGAAGCCACATTAAAGTTGTCCCTTGCCGAAGCCTTCCGTGGCATTCAAAAACGTCTCAATATCAATGGTGAAATCATTGATGTACGGATTCCTCCGGGAGCAAAGCCCGGTAGTCGAGTGCGGGTACGAGGCAAAGGCAACTTTGACCCCTTTACCCAACAGCGTGGTGACTTATATCTCAATGTCAACCTCAATCCCCACAGCTTTTTCACCTTTGACGGCGAGAATCTAAGCTGTGAGTTGCCCATTAGCCCCGACGAAGCAGTTTTAGGGACATCTGTTGAAGTCCCGACCCCTGATGGTGCTGTCACCATGAAAATTCCGGCGGGGATTCGTGGCGGCCAAACCCTGCGACTGCGCGGCAAAGGTTGGGTCACACCCCGAGGTGGTCGCACCGATCAACTGGTTAAAATCTGCATTATCACGCCCACAAACCTCAGCGCCCTGGAACGAGATTATTACGAGAAAATCCGCAATACGCGCACAACCAACCCCCGCAGTCATCTAAATGGCGTGCGGTTGTGAATATCTCAATCAGAACTGTGTAACAATCTCGTTGCAACCGTGGTGGTTTTGGAATCGGGCTAGAGTCAAACGCTACACTGTCTCTAGACTTCACATCTAGCCTTCCAAATTGGCAGCCGACACAAAACCGTATGGAACCGATCGCCACCACCGTTACGGTCAATGAGCAAGGGGTGCTCACCGCCCAACTGACTGGGGTTGAACCGGGGGACTATACCGCGTCCATTACCCTCACCACACCTGAAGCTCCGACGTCTCCCCCCACACCTGCGCCAACACCCCCTCCTCAATTTAAAGATACAGCAGGTCATTGGGCAGAACCCTTTATTCGTGGATTAGCCCAAACGGGTCTAATTCGAGGCTTCCCGGATAACACCTTCCGCCCGGACAAACCCTTTAATCGCGCCCAATTTGCTAGTTTGCTTGCCGCGGCGTTTCAATTGCCTGTGGTGCGGGAGGCGATTACGTTCCGAGATGTCTATCCCAAATATTGGGCTGCTGAGAGCATCGCCAAGGCTTATCAAATGGGCATTCTGTCCGGTTATCCCAATCGCGCGTTTCGGCCCAACTTAGCGGTCACTAAAATTCAAGTCATTGTGGCTCTCGTTAACGCGGTTAAACCCACAGTTGACAGTAGCGCTGTGTTGTTGCCCAAGTATTATACCGACTGGATGTCTGTGCCGGACTATGGGCAAGCAGCGGTGAAATCGGCAACCCAGGTGGGGATGGTGATTAATCATCCTGACCCCAAGCTGTTGGGGGCTGATAATGAAATTACCCGCGCTGAAGTGGCAGCCCTTTTCTATCAAGCTCTGGCTTACAGTGGTCGTGTCCAAAAAATCAACTCGGAATATATTGTTCAAGCCACTACCCAACCGGGAGAAATAAGTGTTACGGTTCAACACCAGCGGGAGTTTCGGGGGGCTTGGGTAGCGTCGGTCTGGAACCTTAACTTCCCTTCCAAGAAAGGCCTCCCCACGGCGCAACAGCAGCAGGAAATCCGCACGATCCTCGATCGCCTCCAAGATCTCGGTTTCAATGCCCTGATCTTTCAAGTGCGTCCGGAAGGGGATGCCCTCTACAGTTCCCAGCTTGAACCCTGGAGTGCTTGGCTGACAGGCAAACAGGGCCAAGCGCCGAATCCGTTTTATGACCCCCTGGACTATGTGGTGGATGAAGCCCATAAGCGGGCGATCGAAGTTCATGCTTGGTTTAACCCTTACCGTGCCCGTACCCCGTCTCAGACTTCACCCACAGTTGCGCCCCATATCGATGCAACCGATGCCAAAGCGGTCTATGTCTACGGTAAGCAGCGCTGGATGGACCCAGGGCTTAAGTCGGTGCAGGATCGCACCTATGATGTGATTTTGGATGTAGCCCAGCGCTACGACATTGATGGCATCCATTTGGATGATTATTTCTATCCCTATCCAATTCCTGGGGTCGATTTCCCCGACAAAGTGACCTATGACCGCTATCGCAACGGTGGCGGCAAGCTGAGTCGGTCGGATTGGCGTCGCGCGAATGTCAACACAATGATTGAGCGTCTGGCTAAAGGGATTCGCACTGCCAAGCCCCACATTAAGTTTGGCATCAGCCCCTTTGGTATTTATCGACCCGGACAACCCGCAGGGATTAAGGGCTTGGATCAATATGCGCAGCTTTATGCTGACCCCAAGCATTGGCTAGCCCAGGGTTGGGTGGACTACATTGCGCCCCAGCTCTATTGGCCGATCGCCCAAACTCAGCAGAGTTACACTACGCTTTTGAAGTGGTGGACACAGAACAACCCCAAGCAAGCTCACATTTATGTAGGAAACAATCTGGTGAAAGTAGGCACAATGGGGTGGCCGACCAGTGAGTTTGAGCAGCAGGTGAAGCTGTCGCGGCAAATGGCTAAACAGGAGTCGTTGGGGAATATTTTCTACAACGTCAAGCCGCTGCTGGCAAATACCGCCAATGTGAATGCGACGTTTAAGAAGCTCTACGCCCAACCTGCCCTTGCGCCAGTGATGGCAGACAAGGCCAGTTCACCCCCTGCTCAGCCGGTGAATCTGGAAATCCGCGATCGCACGGTGTCTTGGCAGTCACCGAATCCGGTGGAGTTGCGGTCTTGGACGTTATATCGTGGGGAGGGCAATGGCTGGCGTTTAGAGCGGGTGTTGCCGTTGCAGACCCAGAGTGTGACGCTGACGCCGGGATATTATGCGCTCTGTGCAGTGAATCGGTTGGCCCAGGAGAGTCAAGGGGTCGTGTTTGAGGTGCAGTAAGGGCGAAAAACATCAAGAGACTGTCCCTCAAAAACCAAGGATATTGAGCACGGGATAATTTATGGTCAATGGTTTTCCATCGTTGCCCACCAAAACGACTATCACAAACTGGACAATGGTGCTCTATCTACCAAGCAAACTTTACGCCCTAGAATCGCCCCGCCAAAAAATCGCGCTGGGCTTGCAGCACCTCGGCTTGTGTATTCATCACAAACGGGCCACCGTGAGCCACAGGTTCATTCAACGGCTTTCCTGCAATCAAGAGTGCCCGGCCACCCTTTGCTGTGCTCAGTTCGAGCCGATCGCCTGCCCCCAGCACTGCCAGCGTTCCAGTGGAAATTGCTTGCCCCTGGCCCTCAGCCTGAACTGTAACCTCGCCCTCATAGACCACGAGAAAAGCGTTATGGGTCAACGGTAAAGACTCAGTGAAAGTCTGACCCGCTTCCAGGATCAGATCCCAATAGATCGCTTCGGTAGCCGCAGGTTGAATTGGCCCCGTTGTCCCCTGGCTAGTGCGACCTGCGATCGCTCGCACCGTCACGCCATCTCGACCCTCTTCGGGAATTTCACTCGCATCAAATTCTTGATATTTCGGTGCAGTCATTTTCTCAGCCGCAGGCAAGTTGAGCCAAAGCTGGAAGCCCCAGAGTAGCCCGTCGGTCTGTTCTGGCATCTCCGAATGGACAATGCCACGGCCCGCTGTCATCCATTGCACGCCCCCCGGTTCGATCACGCCCCGATGACCCTTATTGTCTTCGTGGCGAACTTTGCCCGCCAATACATAGGTCACGGTCTCAAAGCCCCGATGGGGATGGTTGGGAAAACCTGCTACATAGTCTTGGGGTTGATCGGAATGCATCATATCCAGTAGCAGCAAGGGGTCGAGTATGGGCAATGCGGCTGTGCCCAAAAAGCGGGTCAGCCGGACGCCTGCACCATCGGCAGCGGGAAGACCGGGAATGATTTGAGTAACAGCACGATGATGAGATATGGGTGGAGCTTGGCGATGGGATGAAGTGAGCATTGCAGAATTTCTCCTTGTTTAAAGACCAATGCAGAGATGTCTTAAGTCAATTATGGATTGAAATTCCAAAAACAACAATTAGCTATTTTGAACACGGATTGTCAGCTCAAAAGCGACATACATCACAAGAATTCAATCGCGTTATGCACCTCCTCTAGCTCCAAAACCTCCCACATTAAAACCAAACCCGCTACGATTTCACCGATCGAACGACTCCTGGGATGGCAATAGGCAATTTCGCAATGCTCAACCCCTTGCTGATGCAAAGCCAAAAAATCATCATCCTGTGTGAACAATACACGACCTTGCTCAACCGCAAATTCAAGTTGTGCAAGATCGCTCTCACCCCGTAAGCCCACGTCCGGGGTGACTGTTACATCAATTCCCCGTCGTCGCAATCCCTCCGCCACTGACCGCGATACCTGTTCATCCAAATGGAATTTAAGTTTCGCCACGCTGAATTCGTAGTTTCTGCTGCACCTTAGAGGGAAACTCTGATCGTAACGACGCAGCCAATGCTTCACCTGTAACCATCTGCGCCCGAATTTCGTCTACATGATCGTGATAATACGCCAAGGCTGCATACACATCTGCCAAGGTGATTGTAGGATGTTCTGCCACAATTTGCTGGGGTGATAAGCCCATTTCTTCATGCCAAACCACCACATCTTGGACTCGGATGCGATGGCCTGCAATCCGAGGTTTTCCTCCGCAAACGCCTGGCGTAATTTGGATATGTTCAGTGATGGTTGAGGTCATTGACTTTGACAGGGAGGGAGACTCCAAAAGTATAGCAATCCTTAAAAACAGGAAAAGGTATTGTACGTCAGTCATCGCAAGCGTTTGAAACTCAACTGACGATATCCCCGAGTTGAACGGGGTTGAATTTAACGAAAGTTGGCGATCGCAGGCTTTATCGGTAGAGTAGAGCAGCCCCCTTTCGCATCTCTAGCTGTTTGCCCACCATGAAGCCCGTCACTATCCTCACCACTGCCCCTGAGCCCCTGCCCCACGA
The DNA here is from genome assembly GCA_010672165.1 of Spirulina sp. SIO3F2. Lineage (GTDB taxonomy): Bacteria > Cyanobacteriota > Cyanobacteriia > Cyanobacteriales > Spirulinaceae > SIO3F2. The sequence goes on from JAAHHN010000043.1 coordinate 6,164, forward strand.
GCAGGCGATGGCTGAGGCGATCGCTGCCTTAGAACCCGATCGCACCGTGCAATTTGAACCGGGTACAATGGCAGTCTATACCGAGGATGTGGACTATTGCCCATTAACCCTGGAATTGGCGAACCCTGAACAGTTTCAACTGACGCCCTACCTGGATGTAGATGTTCAACGTCAGCTTGTGCAACAACAATGGTCAATTCCCAGTTGCGGGCAGGGTGAGCTGTGGCTACCCGTAGTTTTAACCGCCAAAGGCCCCCTCTATGCGGAAGCAATTCAAGCCAAAGACGGTCAATATCAGCAGCCTTATCATCTCAAAGACAAACAGCGTCAGCCCCTCTATCGCTTTGCGTTCCAACTGCTCGATCACTACCAGGCCACTCCAGCGGTTTACTTGCTTGCGTTTACGCAACAAACAGATGGCTTTGTCTTTGATCGCCTCCTTCCCTTCCCTAATGCGGGCGCGATCGCATCTATCGGTATTCAGGAACCGGATCTCTTTCGCTGCCATTGGCTTTGTTTGCAACACCAACCGATTCTAGATGTGCAAATCAATGGCGCTCAAGTAAGACCGTAAGGCTGAATGTTGAATGCAATACCGGTTTTTTGTACAGAATTAGAGTATCTCCAGAAAAAACAAGCCAGGAATATCATGATTCATTAGCGGCAGGCGTCCCCACCTGCCTTGGATAGTTATTGTTCATACTCCTAGCGAAACGTCTGAAACGGGAACTGGTGGACGATTTGCTCCCGTTCACTGTATAAAATGGCTAAACCTTCCTGATCATCAAGACGCTCGGCTACCGCGATCGCGTTGTTATAGAGAGCATAGCTATTCTCCCAACGGCCCAGGAATTTATAGTATTGGGCGTAAATATGCAATGCCCGCAGTTCCTGGCGCAAATCCTGCTGCTCACGGGCTAGTGCAACCCAATCATCCAATGAGGCAAAGGCCTGGGGCCAGCGCTGGTTAAAGGCATAGTTAAGGGCCAACCGCTGCAAGGCCCGAAATTCATTGACCAGATCACCATTTTCCTGGGCATACCAACGGGCCAGGCGATATTCTCCCACTGCTTGGTCATATTGTTCGAGGGCGGCATAGGCGTCGCCAATATTGTTGAGGGTATTGGCTTGACCCCCTGTATCGGGATAACGGCGTCGTAAGATCCAAGCTTGACGATACACTTCGATGGCTTCGGCATAACGCCCTTGGTTGGCGATCGCCAAGCCCAGATTACTTAAACTCAGCGCTTCACCGGGTTCATCCCCAATGCTGCGAGCTACGGCTAGCCCTCCCCGAAACGTTTCTTCGGCTGCCACGGGACTGTTGTTGTTGAGCAAGAGTGTGCCGATGTTGTTGTAGCCATAAATTTGCTGGCTATAGTCATTGAGATCACTGGCAACGGCAAGACTCCGCCGCAGGGCATCTTCTGCCTTCTGGTAGTCCCTTAGTTCTAAATATGCAAAGCCAATATGGTCGTAGACCGCCCCAATTGCTGGCAGGTCATAAATCGATTGATATTGCTCTAATGCTGCTCGCCACAAGCCGATCGCCCGAGTGATTTGTCCTACCTCTTGCGCTGCTCGACCCTCTCGGAATAAACGATTAGCTTCGGCTTCGGCTAGGGAAGGGGGACGCGGCCCCCGTTCAGAGAGCTGAAGTTGGTCATTGAAGATGGTGAGGCCTTGGGCTGGTGTGGGGGTGTGCGGTAGGGCGATCGCTAGTCCCAAACTCAGGCCGAGCAAAAGGAGCGATCGGCTTAAGCATTGTGTTGTTGAGACTGAGGGAATCTGGCAAGATTTCATGGTGTTGGCAAAAGGCAACATGACACGACTTGGACGGTTCGCAATAGGTGTTAGTAGTAGGGGCTCGGTCTCCGTGCCCCCGCGCAGTATTCAACACGATCCCGTCAATAATATTGAGGGAATTACAGGGCAGCAAAACGCAGCCCCTACGTGAGAACCATTAGATTTTTTTTTCCTCTCCTTAAATGAAACCACCCTACTCCTCTCCGTTCAATAAGGAGGAGTTATGCCGCCAAGCGGCTAGAACACCTTACAGCCCAAGCTAGCACAGATCCTAGACGCTAAGCCGCAATAAACTCATTCCACTTCTGCACCAAATAAGTCTGCTCATCCATCACCGAATTCCAACAAACAATATTGCCAATGCGCTTATCAAACGCACCACCATCCCGCACGGCCCCCGCAGGCGCGATCGGCTCTCCAAAAGGATCAACAATTTCCTGAGCGGCCGGTTCGCCCTCGTACCAAAAATCCCACTCGTAGGGTTCCATAAACGGTTTTGATTTTTCTGGAGCTGCACTGTAATAACCCTGACGGCCAATAAATGCCCCCAACCAGCCATCTAGCATCCAATTGAGATAAGCATAAGCCGCATCCAGCTCAATCCCCGTAAGATTACGCGAGAGACCAATACCGCCACCCCAACCGCGATACCCCTCTTTGAGGGGGCCATAGGTGCAGTCAATTCCCCGCGCCCGCACGGCGGTTACCGCAGGCGACCACATGGATTGCAGCACCACTTCGCCCGATGCCATCAGGTTTACCGACTCATCAAAGGTCTTCCAAAATGCCCGGAACTGACCCTGTTGCTTTTGGTCAATCAAAATATTTGTGACCTGATCCAGCTCTGCTTTAGTCATATTACCCTTGTCGCCAAAGGTCATAAGCTGCGCGGCTTCGATCACCATCGCCGCATCCATAATGCCAATTGAAGGAATATCCAGCAGCGCAGTTTTTCCCTTAAACTCCGGATCAAAGAGCTGGGCCCAAGACGTAATTGCTTTGCCCACCAAGTCCGATCGCCAACCCAAGGTGTCGGCATTGTATTGAAAGGGAATCAAGGTCGCCCAATCTGTGGGTGTGGGGGAAAACTCGCTAGAGTCTTGATCCTTGAGATACATCACCTTCTGGGGGGCAGTCCCCTGGGAGGTATTCACGGGCGCACCATCGTAAAGTTTACCGGTGGTAAACAGGGGCACAATCTGGTCAAAAGCCTCAATTTTCTTAATATCAATGGGTTGAAGATTACCCGAAGGCACCACCAGGGGCAGACTAAAATATTCGCCATCAAAAATGTCGTATTGCTGGGGCTGGGTAATCGCAATTTGGTTATTTTCTTCGGTGCTTAGGGCCCGCAATTCAATCTTGAAGCCAAGGTCTTTTTCGGCCTGTTCCCGGATTTCGTTCGCCTGAGAGACGCCCGTACCGATAAAACGCAGGGTGACATCCTTGGTTTTGTTGGCGTTAAACTCTGGGCTCTTGGGGCTGGTTTCGGGGACATCCTTCGCGCCACAACCTTTGGCAGCAACGAGCGCACCAGCGGCCAGGCCAGTGTGGAGTAATTGGCGACGGGTAATTGAGGTCATAGCAGAGGATAGGCAGGGAAAATCAATGGGCTAAAAACTGGCAATCAGCGGCGAACCAACCCACCTGAACCGTTTGGCCTTCGGCATAGTCTAAAGACTGCCAATGGTCAGTTTGGGTTTTATACAGAATATCTTGATGATTGGCAACCAGTTTTAAGTTAACGCGGGTAATATAGCCCGTGAATTCGATCGCGGTAATCTGTGCCAAGCCGCCATAGCGGGGAGCATCTGAGGTTTCTGGGTTGCTTAGATGGAGGCGATCGCTCCGTACTGCCACCACTGCCGCAGTGCCCTGCTGTGCCCCTTGACCTTGACTGTGTAAGACACCTAGTTTCACCACCTCAAATTCGATCGCTGTACCCTGCACCCTCGTTACTTGTCCTGCAAAAAGATTGTGCTCACCCACAAATTCCGCTACAAATCGAGAAGCGGGATGATGGTAAATCTCATGGGGCGTACCCACCTGCTCTAGGCGACCCTGATTGAGCAGCACAATCTGATCGGCCAGGGCAAAAGCCTCATCTTGGGCATGGGTGACTTGAATAAAGGTCAAGCCAAACTGTTGCTGAAGACGGCGCAGTTCACGGCGGGTTTTGACCCGCAGGGATTCATCTAAGGCGCTGAGGGGTTCGTCCAGCAGCAGCACTTGAGGACGAGTAGCGAGGGCGCGAGCGAGGGCAATCCGTTGGCGTTGGCCGCCGCTAAGTTGAGCTGGGGTGCGATCGCCCAAACCGCCCATTTCCACTAACGCCAGCATTTCTTGCACCACAGGGGCGCGATCGCGCGGCTTCACCCCGCGCATCTTCAGGCCAAAGCCCACGTTCTCAGCCACGGTTTTGTGGGGGAACAGGGCATAGTCTTGGAAAACCATTGCGGTGTTGCGGGCTTGGGGGGAGAGGTGGGTGATGCGTTGGTCGCCCAGATAAATATCGCCAGTGGTAATGGGGGTATGACCCGCCAGCAGTTGCAGGGTGGTGGTTTTACCGCAGCCGCTGGGGCCAAGCAGGCAGCAATAGGTTCCAGCCGGGATATCAAGGGTGAGGTTTTCGAGGGCGATGACGGCGCCGTAATGTTTAGTGAGCGATCGCAGTTGTACGGTCTGGCCGGTAGTGGTCGTTGTCCCGACGGTCATGGCGATTGTTGTGGACGTTCTCGTTATTATGGCAGTCGCTTCAATCATTGCCATATCTCAACTGGCGATCGTCCTAAAATCCTGAAAAGCGAAACAAGCGGATTTGACCCGAGGGTTTACACAATGTATCTTTCTTTTAACTTACTGCTGCTTCAACACTAACAACGTAATATCATCTACTACCTTTTGCTGGCCCACAAACGCCCGAAAATCCGCGATCGCTGCTCCTTGAACTCCCGCCGCAGCCTGTGACCAATTCCGCTGCACCACCGTGCAAAGCCGCTCCAAACCATAAAACTCCCCCTGCTGGTTTTTCGCTTCCACAATGCCATCGGTATAGAGCACAATCCCATCCCCCGGCTGCAACTCCACCATCACCTGGCCCACAAACTCCGCAATATCATCCACCAACCCCACAATCATCCCCAAATCGAGGGTATCAATCTGCACAAGCTGACCATTAGCCCGCACCAATAACATCGTTTCATGCTGACCTGTAATACTCAAATGCCCCGCCGCATAGGTCACAATTGCCAGAGTCATGGTGCGATCGATGCCCATCCGCTGGAGATTCTTATAGAGGATGGCATTGATCGTATTTAGAAAGCGAACTGGATCAGCCTCTCGTAACTCTTTGAGGGTGCGTACCGCCGTTTGGGTCATCAACATCACCAGACCACTTTCGAGGCCATGACCCACCACATCCCCAATCCCAATCGTCACCACCCCATCTTCAATCAGCACATCATAATAATCACCCCCGACCTCTTCTGCCACTGTCATATGCACTGATAGATCAAGGGACGCGATTGCTGCTAACTCTGCATGTTTGGGCAAAATCATCTGCTGCATCCGCCGGGCCACATCTAGCTCTGAACCCATGCGTAAGTTTTCCACTGCGAGGCGATCGTTGAGTTGACGAATCTGAGCATTGGCTGCTGCCAATTGGCGGTTCCAATAAAAAATACCCAACACAATCACCCCACCCACTGCAAACCAACGCCACAGTAAGCCATAGTCAATGCCTTGCTCATACTTCACCACAATCCATTGGTTAAGCAGATCTTGTCGGGTTTGCAATGAGATAGAATTCAAAGCCTGACTAATAATTTGAAAAAGCTGCTCATCGTCCTGGCGCACTCCCATCTGTAAGGCAACTTTTTCAGGGAAGCGGCCCGAGATTTTGACATTCACAATACCCATTTCTTGGATAAAATACGCAAGAGAAACAAAGTCACTCACTATCCCCACAATTTTGCCATCTCGCACTTGACGTAAGCCCGTCTTTAAATCTTGAACCACCACCCGTTCAATATCTGGATAATTCTCCGCTAAAATCCGTTGATAAATACTGTCTTGAACAACACCCACCTTTTTACCCGCCAGGGTTGCCATATTTTGGATATAGAGTTGCTGCCCCTGCGTTGCAATGACCACATCCAGTTTTTGATAAAAATTGGTAGCACGTAAGGCTGGATTTTTTTCATCCAAAGGGTCGATCGCGGCGACCAGATCACAACGATGAGCTTCCAGTGCTGCCAGCGTTTCCGACCAATTTTGTACTGCGATCGTTTCAATGGGGCGGCCAATACGCTGAGCAACTAAATCCGTGATATCCGCAGCAATACCTCGATCCTGACGCCGTTGATCACGCCATTCAATGGGTTCCCAGTCCGTTAGGGCACAACGCTGAATGATGCCCCGTTGTGCCAAATACCGTTGCGCTTCTGCTGAAAAATCCACTGTTTTATCCGCCCTCTCAAAATCAAACGGCTCAGCGCCAAACCATTTACTTCTCAAGCTTCTGATCTCCTCAACGGAAATGGAGTCTAAGGCTTTCTGGACAATCTGGATCAGAATCGGATTATCAATATGGGATGCAATATGTAGACTAGAGGTATTAGCATCATAGTTCTTGAACTGGGGAAAGAAAACCGCTTTGACGTTCTCAATGCCCAGTTCCTTAAGGTGATAATGCGCTGATGCAAAACTGCCCATTGTATAGTCGGCTTTGCCAGACTCAACCCAACGAAACATATCCACAAAACTGTCCACTTCCAGAATTTGGGGATTCTGGATATTTTTGCGGATAATCTCCTCAGTTGCACTTCCCTTGGTGATCACACCCCGTTTCCCTGCTAGCTCATCCAGGGAATTGATGCGGAAATCGGGCTGGGCAAAAATTGCTACATAATCAAAGAAGTAGGGCTTACCATAACTGGCATATTGAGTCCGACTTTCAAGATAGTAAATTGAATGGACTAACTCAATTTCTTTATTGGTAAACGCTGTCCATAGTTCATCCCAAGTTAAGCCGTTAATATATTGAAATCTAACGCCCATTTGGCGAGCGATCAGATCTAATAGCTCAATGCTATAGCCTGCGGGTTGACCATTCTCAACATAGTCAAAGGGGGGCCAGTCCAGTTCGTTGGTGACAGTAATCACGGGATGCGATCGCAACCATTCAGCCTCTTCTGGAGTGAGCTCAATTTGGGGAGGGAGCGGCTCTTGTCGGGCGACACCATTGCCCCCAGTCAGGTAGAGGGAGAACAGCAGCGTGCAAACCAGCAAAATCGCATAGATTAACGGCTTGAGCTTCATCAATAGGGAATCAGGAGAAAAAGGTCGGGTCTTTAGGCGTATTGGTGATGCTGGATGCGTCCTTACTGTCTCTCCATTACATCACTGTTGATGTCTGACCCGGCCAAAATCAAGGTCTTCTTGTCATCGACTCAGCTACTCTGTAAGTTTTCCGTGCTTGCAAATCTATTTTGGTAAAATCTACTATAATTAGTGCAATCTAGATTTCCCCCACATACTCCCCATGTCCGGTTTGATCCCCGAACCCAGCCAATATGGCTTGCTCACCGATCTTTATCAGCTCACCATGTCCGCCTGTTATGTGGGGGAAGGGCTGGCTCAGAAACCTGCAAGCTTTGAGTTATTCACCCGGCGTTTGCCCCCAGAATTTGGTTATCTCGTGGCGATGGGGCTAGAGCAAGCTCTGGACTATCTTGAGAATTTCTGCTTCACGGCCGAGCAAATCAAGGCACTGCAAAATACTGGCATCTTCACCCATGCGCCGGATACGTTCTGGCAGTTGTTAGCCGAGGGTCGATTTACAGGTGACCTTTGGGCTGTGCCTGAAGGGACAGTGGTCTTTGCTAATGAGCCCATTTTGCGGGTGGAAGCCCCCCTCTGGCAGGCTCAGATCGTGGAAACCTATCTGCTCAATACGATTAACTATCAAACGTTGATTGCGACCCGTGCAGCCCGCCTGCGGGATACGGCAGGGCCAGAAGCGGTATTGCTCGAATTTGGCACTCGCCGGGCCTTCTCACCCCAAGCCGCACTCTGGGCAGCCCGAGCAGCGATCGCGGCGGGTCTAGATGGCACTTCGAACGTCCAAGCTGCGTTGCAATTAGGGCAAAAACCGGTGGGTACGATGGCCCATGCCCTGGTGATGGCAATTTCTGCCCTAGAAGGGGAAGAAGACGAGGCCTTTACTGCTTTTAGTCGGTATTTCCCCCAAGCCCCCCTACTGATTGATACCTACGATACCGTGGCCGCGGCTGGGCGTTTAAGTCAAGCGGTGGAGCAGGGTCAACGGCAAGTTACGGGGGTGCGCCTGGATTCGGGAGATTTAGTGACGCTCTCCCAACAGGTGCAAGCCTTGCTGCCGGAAGTGCCCATCTTTGCCAGTGGGGACTTGGATGAATGGGAAATTGCCCGTTTGCAAACGGCTGGGGCTTGTTTGCAAGGATACGGCATTGGCACACGTTTGGTGACAGGTCAGCCAGTCAATGGGGTATATAAACTGGTAGAAATTGACGGCGTGCCCACAATGAAGCAATCGAGCAACAAGGCGACTTATCCCGGTCGTAAACAGATCTTCCGCGCTCCCGATGGCGATCGCTTAGCCCTGATGACTGAATCACTGCCTGCTGGAACATATCCCCTATTGCAACCATTGATGCGCCAAGGGCAGCGTTGTCTACCCAGTACAGACCTCAAACAGATTCGTCAACGAACCACTGAGCAGGTGCAAGCCCTTCCCCCCGAAACACGGGCCATCACCAACCCCGTTCCCTGGAACGTTTCGATTTCAGAGCCTTTACAAGACCTGCGTCAATCCCTCTTGACTGCGTAACGCTATTCCCTTGAATCCACCCATGAACAATCTTGCTCTCTTTGGCACCAGTGCCGATCCGCCGACCGCTGGCCACCAGAGTATTCTGCGCTGGCTGGCAAACCATTATGACTATGTTGCGGTGTGGGCAGCGGATAACCCGATGAAATCAGGGCAAACTCCCTTGGCGCACCGGATGGCAATGTTATGTCTGGTGGTTCAAGCCTTACAAGCTGAGTATCCCAATTTAAGATTGCATCCGGAACTGAGCGATGCCCGCACCTTGAACACTATCGAGCGGGCGCAGGCCCATTGGGGTCAGGATTGGGCCATGACGTTTGTCATTGGCTCGGATCTCCTGCCGCAATTGCCCCACTGGTATCGGATTCAGGAACTGCTCAATCGCATCGAGTTGCTGGTGATTCCGCGACCGGGCTATCCCATCACCATGGGCGATCGCATTCAACTGACGCAGCTCGGGGCTCGTCACACCATTGCAGATTTAACCCCTCCAGCCGTTTCATCTAGTCGGTATCGGAAGCGGGGCGATCGCACGGTTGTTCACCCTGAGGTGGCGGCCTATATCGACGCGCAACACCTTTATGTCCGAAGCTAATGGCCCCATACGAGACATTTTGTGTGGCGGTGAATACCGTCATTTTTTCCGTGGATACACAGCAACATCGCCTGCTGGTGTTGTTGGTTAATGCCCAATCCGCCCAGCCCCAATCGGGTTGGCGTTTGCCCACAGCCCTCGTCCGCCCCGATGAAAGCCTAGCGGCCGTTGCTGGGCGAATTCTCCAAGATAAGCTCACGGTGGATCATCTCTATTTGGAGCAACTCTACACATTTGGTAACCCCAGTCAGCAGGTATTGACGGCGCCAGAACGGGCTTTGCTGGTGAGTTATTTTGCGCTGGTGCGTTTGGAAGATGCCGCTTTAATGACCCGTCAAGGTAGCATGACCGCTTGGTTTAATGTGGGTCAGCTACCAGAATTAGAGCAGGATCAAGGGGCAATTATTGACTATGGCCATCATCGTCTGCGCAATAAGCTGGCCTATAGCCCGATCGCGTTTAATGTGCTGCCAGAGCTTTTTACCCTTAAGGAGGTGTATCAGCTCTACTGCACGGTGCTGGGCGATAATTTTGCCGATTATTCTAATTTTCGTTCCCGTCTACTGAAGTTAGGGATTCTAGCGGAGACGGGAATTAAGGCGTCGCGGGGGGCAGGGCGACCGGCGAGTTTATATCGGTTTGATGCAGCGGCGTTTGCCCCGTTGCAAGATCAGCCATTAGTGTTTTTGTAGTATCGCTCACGAATAGAATCATAGGAAAAGGGGCTGTAAGTTAGTCATCGCAAAAGTTTGAAATCTAACTTGATAGCCCTCTAGCTGTAGCAGGAAATATTCGTTGAGGAGAGAAAAAATCTAGATTTTTCGATTCAACGGTAGGGGCTGGGTTTCCCTGCTCCTCGCCAATCTAATACACCTTGCTGTTGTCCGTTGATTGGTTTGTCTCCCAATGGGTTGGGGCGTGGAAACCGACGCCCCTACACAGAATCCAGGAATTTCCTTTAGCCAATGAATCGTTCCTGCCCTAGCTGTAGGGGAGAATTTTCCCCGCCCAGCGCTCACCGAAGAGACATAAATCTCGGTTCGTTCAACACGCTAGCCGGGTTAGGAAATCTGAACCTCTGCATGGGAACCGGAATAAAGCGATCTTGCTCAAGGGCTTTATAACTGGAAAAGGACGCATCGATGTGGATAAATTACCCTTTTAGTTTTTTGCTCAGCAGCTTGTTCGCTACCTTTGGATCAGCCCGGCCACTGGTCTTCTTCATGAGCTGCCCCACAAAAAAGCCCTGAAGCTTGGTCTTACCAGCCCGGAATTGCTCCACCTTATCCGGGTTTGCTGTCAGTAGCTCATCGATCATCGCCTCCAGCGCCCCCGTATCGGAAATTTGGGTCATGCCCTTGCTCTCCACCAGTTTTTCTACTGAGTCCACCGCGTCGGTTAATAGCTCTGGTAGAATCTCCTTGGCAATTTTGCCGCTGATTGTGCCTTTCTCAATCAGTGTGACCAACTCAGCCAAATTGGCCGGGGTGAGCGCAATTTCAGTCACTGCTAATTTTTCGCTGTTGAGATACGCAGCAATATCGCCCATCAGCCAGTTGGCGACTTGTTTAGTTTCAGCCCCAGTAGCGATTGCCGCTTCAAAATATTCCGCCACGGCGCGATCGTCACTCAGCACCCGAGCATCGTAGGCAGAAAGTCCCAACTCTTCCTCATAGCGATGGCGCTTCTGAGCAGGCAATTCAGGGAGTTCGCCTCCCCAAGCCTCCCGCTGCTCCACAGAAACCTCAATGGGCGGCAAATCCGGCTCTGGGAAATAACGATAATCGCTAGAGCCTTCCTTTTTGCGCATACTGATTGTGCGTTGGCTGCCCTCTTCCCACAGGCGGGTTTCCTGGACAATGGGCTCATCCTTCCCAACCGCCTTGATCTGACGCTCAATTTCGTAGTCGATCGCCTTTTGGATGGCACTGAAAGAGTTCATATTCTTAATCTCTACCTTCGTGCCAAACTCTGTCTGGCCCACGGGCCGAATTGAGATATTGACATCACACCGCAAAGACCCTTCTTGCATATTGCCGTCGCTAATGCCAAGATATCGGACGATACGGCGGAGTTCTTGGCCATATTCGGCGGCTTCAGCCCCTGAGCGAATATCCGGCTCTGAGACAATTTCTAAAAGTGGTACACCCGCTCGATTAAAATCCACCAATGAGTGGGTTGAACCCGAGAGGCGATCGCTACCCGCATGCACCAACTTACCTGCATCTTCTTCCATATGGAGACGGGTGATGCCAATTCTTTTGCGGCGTACTGCCTGGGTCTTTTTGTCCACAATTTCAACTTCTAACCAGCCATGTTCTGCGATCGGCAAATCGTACTGCGAAATCTGATAGTTTTTAGGAAGGTCTGGATAGAAATATTGTTTGCGGTCAAATTTACTATATGGAGCAATTTGACAGTTCAAGGCGAGACCTGCTTTGACAGCATATTCGAGCACTTTTTCATTGAGGACAGGGAGCACCCCAGGGTAGCCCAGGCAAATCGGTGAAATGTTGGTGTTGGGTGGTGCACCGAATTGGGTCGAAACCGGGCTAAAAATTTTGGTATTGGTATTCAGTTGACAATGGGTTTCCAAACCAATGATGGCTTCGTATTTAGTTTGGGTTGCGGTTGCTGCGGCCATGGAACTCGTTGAATTGTCTAAATCGACAAGGATTTATTGTAACGCCTTATCGAATGTCCCTTACTGCTGACTGATGTGTGATGCAAAAACCTGTATTGATTCCGATTGAACCGAGCTATGGCGATCCAACAACGTTAATTTTTTTAGGGGGCTCTGTGGTAGAGCCGACCGTCACACCAGAGCCCATAAGCCAATGGTGGTGGTTGATTCGTGCTCTGGGTTGGCAGGGGGCGATCGCTCAACTGGAATGGGATAGTGAGTTAAACCTGACCCTAGAGGAATTGGCTCAGGCGGGTGATGATGCCCCTGCGTTGTGGAATCATGCACGCAAGCAATACAAGCGCATTGGAAAAAGTTTTTTACCGAAGTTGCTTTGGCAAGCCGATATTACGCAAGCTTCGTTTTTGGCGATCGCCCAGGGGACTCAAGTGGCTTACTACTGTCTACGGGAATGGGTTGAACAGGACTTGCATGTTCAGGATGTAATCTTCCTTGATGGTTTGGTCAAGCGTGACCAGCGCCAAAACTGGTTCAAGGTACTCGAAAATATCCAGGGTTGTTTGTTTAACCACTACAATGGCGAAGATCTTGTCTTGCACCGCTTCTGTCAGGTGCTGGGTTGGAGTCGAAGCCCCTGTGGCATCAAACCCATTCGAGACAAAAGTCACCAGCTGTTGAACCTGGATACAGCTAAGGTGATGACCACAGCCTTGCACTCAACTCAGGGCTACGAAAAGATTCTTGGACAATGGGTTCGCCCCCATTGGCAGGAGGATACATTGTAGATTAGCTGGCTAGGGGCTGTCGTCAGTTACACTTTAAACTCTTGCTATGACTAACTTACAGCCCCTTTTGCTATTTTTGGGGTCGGGCGCTCTATCCCTTGTCCCATTAGACTTCTGATGTTAACTGACGACACGCCCTAAAAGCCTGGTTTTACAAGAGCTGGGGCTGTTGACGATGCCATTGGGTTGCTTGTTCGTAAGCATGGGCCACTTGCAACAGGAGATCTTCCCGGAGCACCTTGCTAATCAAATGCATGCCGATCGGAAGACCTTGGCGATCGAAGCCACAGGGAACGCTAATCGCAGGTAAACCGGCCAGGTTCACCGGAATCGTCATCAAATCGGAGAGATACATGCTTAAGGGATCATCTGTCTTTTCCCCAGCCGTGAAAGCGGTGGTAGGTGAGGTTGGAGAAATCAGAATATCAACTTTTTCAAAAGCAGCATCAAAATCCTGTTTAATCAGCGTCCGAACTTTTTGGGCTTTGAGGTAATAGGCATCGTAATACCCGGCCGAGAGGGCATAGGTTCCGAGCATGATCCGACGTTTGACCTCTGTACCAAAGCCTTGGGCACGGGTGCGCTTGTACATATCCAGAAGGTTCTCCGGCTCTTCAACCCGCACCCCATATTTCACCGCATCATAGCGAGCCAAGTTAGCAGAGGCTTCTGAGGGCGCAATAATGTAATAAGCGGGCAAACCATAGCCAAACCGGGGACAAGAAACCACTTGAATTTCAGCCCCCAGTTCTTGGAGCACTTCCACTGCTGCTCGTACCGCAGTATTGACCGCTTCATCGAGACCGCTGCCGAAGGTTTCTTGAATGATGCCGATCCGGAGCTTGGCTTTCGGACGGAAATTGGGCTGGAGGTTTTGGGCATAATTTGGAATCTCTACCTTGATGCTAGTGGAGTCTTTGGGGTCATAGCCTGCGATCGCCGCTAGCAAGATTGCCGCATCCTCTACTGATCGCGCCAAGGGGCCGATTTGATCCAACGACGAAGCATAAGCCACCAAGCCAAAGCGTGAGACTAAACCATAGGTGGGTTTCATCCCAACGACCCCACAGAGTGAAGCGGGCTGACGAATCGAGCCCCCCGTATCTGAGCCGAGGGCGATCGCACATTCATCTGCGGCTACCGCCGCTGCTGAGCCCCCAGACGAGCCCCCAGGGACGCGATCGAAATCCCAGGGGTTACAGGTGCGACCATAGCCTGAATTTTCGGTGGAGCTGCCCATGGCAAACTCATCCATGTTTGTTTTGCCAATAATCACGGCCCCCGCGTCTTTGAGTTTCTGGGTTACGGTCGATTCATAGGGCGGCACAAAGTTTTCGAGAATCCGGGAGCCGCAGGTGGTGGGAATGCCGGTGGTGCAGAGGTTATCTTTAATTGCGATAGGAACACCTGCTAGGGGCACGATCGCTTCTCCCGCGGCGATTTGAGCATCAACTGCTTCCGCTTGCGCCAATGCACTCTCAGCAGTGACATGCAAAAAACTGTGGAGCTGGGGTTCTAGTTGCTCAATCCGTGCCAAGGTTTCTGTGGTGATCTCCACCGCAGAACGTTCTTTACTGATGAGTTGTTCGTGGATTGTGCGGATCGTTGATGCCATAGGGGTCAGAAGAGGGAGAACGAATGGCCAGAATATAGTTTACTCGGTTTTTGGAAGGCTGTTAATCTGGCATTTAAGCTACGGTGTCTGAAATTTGGCAGGGGGAGTCAATGCTAAAGTGTGAGGCTGCTAGTGCTCTGTCAACTCTAAAAATGCAGGTTTGTGTGTAGGTTGCGGTTGAGACAAGTTGGCGGAGCCTTCTCGCAGAGTAACCCAATGCATCGATCATTCTGAGAATATAGATTGTGTAACAAAGTGGTGATATGGATGACATAGCAATCGAAAAAATTATGAGGATCTTAGGCGCTCGCGGCTTGGGTGGCCGAGTACCAGGACGCTTGAAACACGCCTTGAGAGGATGACTTTAAGGGAAATATAATGTTCATCTCAGCCTGAGCTAAGGTAAGGCTTATTTTTTCTTAATGTTTTTCTTGTGAATACTCTCCGGATTGTATATTAAGGTTAATACCAATATATTGCAGTAGTTAGGTAAGCACTCAATACTGTGTGAGACTCACTGCAATAAGCGCACTCAGCTGTTGATGAGAAAAGTGTAAGGCTAAATATTGATGGTAATCGGTAAATTGTCCTAAGCCATAAAATGAATATTTAGCCTACAAAGGGGTGGCATCATTGGGCTTGGTATTTTTCTCGCAAAGGAGATAACGGATTTTTTTGTGTTATCAACAGAGAACAAAAAGACTAATAGATTAAAGTGCTTTCTGTTCAGCCACTCAACTTCATAGCTTTTTCTCATCTGCCTGCATTACCAACAGCTTCCCTACCCTAATTCAATTGACTTTGAAAAATTGTCCGCAGCTTAATTAAACAAGCAATAACTATTTCATAACTCTCTGCTCTATGCCACTTACTTAAAGTATGCGGATATTGTGAAGCTAGCAGCGTGATTTTTTGAATCTCCGTCTATTCGCCTATATTATCCGTACTTTTCCTAAACCAATGATATTAACCAACTTCAAAAAGAAAATTCTCGAAGGTAATTCAACAGCCGTTATTGTAGGAATCGTTGCACTCACCTTAATTGGGTGTTCAGCAAGCACTTCTAATGAATCACCATCTGAGACTACAGCAAGCAAAATTACAATCGGTGGCTCTTCAGAGGTCTATGAAGTGCTAGAAATTCTCACTGAGGCCTATGAAACTGAAAGAGAGGGAGCAGAGTTTGAATTTTTACCCCCGAGCCAAACCAGTGCAGGCATTGCTGGTGTTGAAACCGAAACAATGGATATTGGTGGGGTCAGCCGAGAAGTAACCACTGAGGAGACTGGAGATATCTTACGTTACCTCCCATTAGTAGAAACCCCCTTAGTTTTGGTTATACATGAAACCGTTACAGGCATAACGGACATTACCGCTGACCAGCTCAAAGCCATTTATAGTGGCAAGATTACCAACTGGCAAGAACTCGGTGGGCCGGATGCCGCGATCGCTCTTTTTGACTTCGTTGAAGACGAAAATGAAAAAAAAGTACTCCGAGAAGCTTACCTCGGTTTTGACTTAGAAGTGACAGATACCGCCATTGTTTTTGCTGAGGACGATGAATTAGTGGAAGTTGCAACCTCCACTGAATTTAGTATTGCAGCGATGCCGTTTGAAGATGAGTTAGAAGAGCTACCTGTTAAAATCCTGAGCATTGATGGGATTGAACCTAACCCAGACACCCTTCGCTCTGGTGACTACAAAATGGTTTTGCCCTTAGGCGTTGTCCTTGCCCAAGACCCCTCAGTTGCCACAGAGCAGTTTATTGAATTTGCCCAGGGTGAAGGGGGTCAAGCGGCATTAAGCGAGGCTGAATACACTGTCATCAAACCATAATCTTGCTTAAATCGATCACTTTTTAGATTCTGTGGCTAAAATTGTGGTCTATGATACAAGGTCTATCCTTATGAATCGCCAAATTGCTCTATCAACACGATCGATTTTGATCGGAATATGCCTTAAAAAGGCTTACTTGAAATAGGTATTATCTGCCCATTAGCTGTTTCAGAAACCGTAAAATCTCCATTGCAAATCCATGCCACTTTGATACACAAATAAGACGCTAGCTGTTAACTCTGACTGATTCAATTCCATGCTGGAAAAACCTCGATTACCGAACTATAATCAACTCCCTTTAGCACTCAAACTAAGTGTCCCATTTATTCTTGCATTTGTGAGTTTTTGGGTGGTCGGTTCGGTACTAATTGGCCAATATTTTGCCAGCAAGTTAGAGGAGCAACAACAGCGAACGGTAGCTGAACTCACTACTTTATTAGAGAGAGAAATTATACTCAAGCAGCAGGGTCTTCAACGCAGTGCGCGGCTCCTGGCAGGGAATCAAGGTATTGTTAATGCATTAACAGTGCAAAATCCAACAAGCTTACGCCAAGAAATCTTACCGATTAGAGCGATTTTAGATGTTGACAAAATCACTGTTATCACATCTCAGCAGAAAGTTCTCCTAGATTCCCGCTCCCATAACTTACAGGCCAATCAAGTCGATGATCAAGTTGTTAAGGATCTACTGGTCAAAGGTGGGGAGGTTGCGACAATTATTAGCTCTAAAGATTTCAGAGCCCCCATTTTAGTCGGTACTGCACCTATCAAAAATGAGCAAGCGATTGCTGGTGGTTTAATCTTGGGTATCGCACTCAATGATGACTTTCTGAAGCAAATCAAGGAATCGATTGGTGGACAGATTATTGTACTTTCAGAAGGGGAAGTTATTGCCTCTACATTCCCTTCTGATTTAACCCAGCAGATCATAACAAAATTCAATCAACTGAATGCACTTGAGGTTACTGTTAATGAGGAACCGTTCACTGCCAAGCTAATTAAATTATCTGGTTTAAAAAAGCAGAGCTTTGACTTTGTTTTTCTGATTTCCAAGCAACCTTTAATGCAAGCAAAATCAACGCTATGGCTTGGCATTTTTGTCATAGGGCTGTTGGGCTCAGTGCTAATTGTTGGAGTAGGAGTTTGGATTGCAAAACGAGTCACACAACCCATACAGCTTGTCACTAATATTGCGCAAAAAGTTGTAAAAGATCAAGATTTCAGTTTGCAAGTCTCGGTGGCGACTCAGGATGAAGTAGGTCGGCTTGCCCAAGCCTTGAACCAGCTCATTGTTTGGGTTGAGCAATATACCCATAAACTAGAACTAGCGGCCCAAACCCTAGAATTACGTGTTGAAGAACGGACTCAAGAGTTATCCAATACCCTGCAAAATCTTAAAACCACCCAAGCCCAACTGATCCAAACCGAGAAAATGTCGAGCTTAGGTGAAATGGTGGCAGGTGTTGCTCATGAGATTAATAATCCCCTCAGTTTTATTCAAGGTAATCTTGAGCCACTCAAACAGTATTTTGAAGATTTATTGGAGTTAGTAGCGACCTATCGTGTTGAATACCCTGAACCCACAAATACTGTCTTAGAAAAGCAAGATGAAATCGACTTAGAGTTTATGACGGATGACTTGCAGAAGTTGCTCCAATCGATGGAGGTCGGGACAAAGCGAGTGCGAGATATTGTCGTTTCCCTGCGGAATTACTCACGTTTAGATGAGGCCGCGATCAAAGAATCGAATATCCATGAAGGTCTTGATAATACCTTACTCATTCTAAATCATCGACTGAAGCATGATGTTGAGGTGATCACAAAGTATTATCCTTTACCATTGATTCGTTGTTCACCCGCACAAATTAATCAGGTTTTTACCAATATTATTGTTAATGCCATTGATGCAATGGAGGCTGCGAAGAGTCAGCTAAGACAGTTAGTTATTGAAACCTCTGTGACCTCAACCGGGGATGTGCAAATCAGTATCCGCGATACTGGCCCAGGAATGTCGCCAGAAGTTAAAGCTAAGATTTTTGATCCCTTTTTCACCACTAAGCCTGTGGGCAAAGGAACAGGTTTAGGTTTAGGGATTTGCTTCAAAATCATTGAGCAGCACCGAGGCAATTTAGAAGTTCTCTCAGAAGTGGGGCAAGGGACGGAGTTTTTGATTACGCTACCTCAGGATGCTGGCTCTCCAGAAAACCAAACCTTTCGGCTTTCGGGAATTTCGGAGAATCCACAACCTGAGCTAATTTCTAGTTAAGTTTCCTTATCGTCCCAAAATTCGCTGTTGTGGCCGAAAGAAGCAAAGACACTCTGGAATCCCTGCCGCATGACCAAGAAAACCCTGCCCTCAACTGAGTCAAGCCCAAGCACCTCACCGCCTAAAGCTCTGCAACCGATTCCCCGCCACCTCCGTAAACTTATCATCCTTTTCGGACGCATCGGGAGCTATACCATCTTTTGGCTGTGGAATCTTTGCTTCTTGCTGCTGCTCTATGGTTTTGTCTTGCCGATGATTGGTTATGACTTGCTCCTGGCTGTGCTTAATGGTGAAATTGCCGCTGAAATGTTGTTGACGCTCGTCGGCGTGATCCTAGTACCCACAGTCTGCGCGATCGCAGGGGCTTGGCCGTTGCGGCGATCGCCCCTGCGTTTGGGGCAGCTCTTCTTCGGCGTCGAAGCACCCTTGCTACTGCTGTTGGGCCTGCGTGTGGGACTGCTGCGAGAACTAACCGATGCCAGTTACTTTTTGCTTGGCACATTTATCATCACCATCTTGGCTTTCACCCTCAGTCTGTGGCGACCCGAATGGAGTTCCGCGACCAACAAATTCAGCCGCGTTCTGGGCTGGCTCCAAGGCGCAATTCATAGCCTGATGTTGATTCTCGGGTTTTATGTGGCGGTACTGTTGGTGATCTACACGATTCCCACAATTCCAGACTGGATCTCGATTCCTATCGATGCCCTGTTTGACGGCCATTGGATCGCCGATTGGCATAGCAGCCCTTGGCAAAATTTTTATGAGTCGGCAGCGGCCTTCATCATGATCATTTTGGGGCTTCTCAGTCTGATATTCCTATTTGCAATGCCGGTGATCTTTGGTTGGTTGTATAGCCGTATGGGATTGCAGGGCTACCAAACCTTGGTGCGGCGGCAGGGTCGGGGTATCGCGCTGGTGGTGGTGCTGAGTACGTTGATGGCTTGGTTTGTTATTTTCGGTGGCGTCAATCGCCAGCCCCAAGTTGCGGCGTTTGCTCAAGTGAGGGCGGCAACTACACCTGCGGCTCAGACAACGCTGCTCCAAAATGAAAATGCGGTACGTCGAGGCCTAGTGAATGCGTATCTGAATGCCTACCGCTATCTAGCCCCCAACCGCCATAGTGTCAATGTGCAACGACTGTATAGTTATGCCTTCTACGGTGAACCCGCACAATATGCATGGTTGCAAAATATCCATGACTGGCTGATCTCACCCTTTTTGTATGATGGCGTTCTAGGGGATGACGCTCGCGCCGCCGCAGCCTATGCCAAGATTTTTGATGCCCCGATCCAGAAAGCCGAACAAAAAGCGGTGCTTAAGGCCATGAAGTCCACGGTGCAGCTTGATGCGGCTAATGCAGGGGTTTTAGATATTGGCCGCCAAAAGGTTCAGGTCGTGCGGCAGGATCTCACCATCGACTCCCATCCGGATTATCTAGATGTGGAACTCTACGAAGTTTATGAGAACCAAACCCACGAAGTCGAAGAAATTTTCTATGGCTTTACGCTGCCGCCCAATGCGGTCGTGACCGGAGTGTGGCTCGGAGAGACGTACGATCGCAGCAATCGCTACCCCTTCCAAGTTGCACCTCGGGGTGCAGCCCAAAAGGTCTACAACAGCCAAGTCCAACGGGCGCGGCCGGTTGATCCTGCCCTCCTAGAACAAGTGGGACCCGATCAATATCGTCTGCGGGCTTTTCCAATCCCCCCCAAGCTCAACACCTGGGAACAACAAGGGGGAACCGATCGCCCCACCCAAATGCACCTGTGGCTTACCTATCGCTTAGTGCCCCAGGCGGATGCGGGACTGCTGCCCCGTCTCACCGAAGCCCGCAATGTCTATTGGACAAAAGACACCATCCGTCTGCGTAATGGGAAGCCAATACAGGGGTTTGAGAGCTGGTTTGAAGGCCCGTTAGCAGCGATTTCACTCCCCCAACAGCTCCCGAAAGTCACCGTAGCGGGCTATGACCTGACCGCGACAGCGGTTGATCCCGCAGTGCCCCTAAACTTCGCTGGCCAACAGATTGCTCTGATTCTTGATACCTCCTACAGCATGGGTCAGCACCGTGAGGCGTTGCAAACGGAGTTGGACTGGCTGCGTGAGCAGGGACTTTTGGATGGCGATCGCCGCAACGGGGAAGTGAGCCTCTATGCCTTGGCAGCGGGCGCCACTGGGCCCCAGGCAATTGAAGAAACGCCAGCGTTTACCGCCCAAGACCCCCTGTTTTATGGCGTTGTCCATTTGCAAGACTTGGTGCGCAGTGGGGCAGCGATCGCGGCATCCGGCAAGTATGACGCACTGATTTTGCTCTCAGATGAGGGCAGCTACGAACTGGCTAAGGATGAGCCAGCAAAACCGCTGCCTGTCTCGGAATTACCGATTTGGACGGTGCATTTGGGTACTGTACCTGCGGCTTATGATGATGCGACGCTCAAAGCGATTCAAGATAGCCGGGGTACGGTGACGCGATCGATCGCTGCGGCTCTCCAGCAATGGCAGCAGCAAACAAAGCTCGCTGAAAATGAGGTCGTGGCAGGGGTGTGGCGCTGGCAGCTCAATCCGAATCCTGAAGCAGCAAACACAGAAACGGGTCTAGAGCCGATCGCGGCCCGATTGTTGGTTGACCATTTAGCCCAACAAGTCAACGCGAATGACCCCGAAGCGCTGGATCAGCTCCATACTATTGCTCAGGAGCAGGCAATTGTAACGCCCTATTCTTCAATGATTGTGCTCGTTAATGATGAGCAGCGAGAAATGCTCAAAAAAGCCGAGGCAGAAGGCGATCGCTTTGCCCGCACGGTGGAATCTGGGGAGGAAGAAATCCAGCAGCCTGCCAGTCCCTTGGCCGTGCCAGAACCAGGGTTCTGGGTGGGCACGTTGGTGGCAACAGGGTTCTTTGTGCTTCAGCGGCGACGGCGACGGCGTTAGCTTGAGTCTTGGTCTGGTTTGGGCGCGGTTGCCACGCCTAACCTATTGCAAAACCGGCCAATGGAAATGGGGTGCAGGGTGTATTGAACTGGCGTGGGGCAGGGAAACCCAGCCCCTACCGTTGAATCACAAGCTAAAACTTTTGGGCGGTTTTGGCTTCATGGTCAAACTTAAAGCGACTGGGATAGTCCGTGATGCCGTAGAGATTGAACGAAATGGTCGGCGTCTCCCCTAGGGCTTCAACTCGGTGAATCGCGGCAGGCAAAAAACTAATAATATCTCCTGGTTCTAAGGTGCAGTCGCCAATCGTGGCGATCGCATCTGGGTGTTTAGCGTCATCACCTGTGCGTTGCCAAAACGTGTTTTCTTCTTGGCCATCACAGAGAGCCACTACACCCCAAGTGGCATGGTTGTGAATTGTGGATTTCTCGCCTCCTGCCCAGGCCACCATTTGAATCGTTAAGGGATAGCCCGGTTCTTCATAGAGCTTGGTTACTGACCAGCCCCGCTTGGCGTGGGGCTGGTTGTATTGCAGGGTTAGCCAGGGGGCTTCGTCGAGGAGATGGCGTACTCGGGGGCAGATTTGTTCAAGGCGGCGGCGATCGTCACTCTCGGCGAGCAAGATGGCATCGAGATCGCTCAAAAAATGGTAGAGCCGATAGGGGTTGGGCAAGGCAGCAAGATCAATTTCGGCGTTTAACGGCTCACATGTTCCCACATCAGTCACAATCCACGTTTTCCCCATGCTGCTCCTCGGCTTGAATAATGTTGAATTTTATCTCGTGTTTTTTGGGTTTTGAAACACTTTAACCCGTCTTTAGGGAGCAAAGATACAGTTAAGGGAAACCATTCGGAGGCTTAAACCATGCTGGAATTCATTCTTATTGCAGTTATTACGACTGTAAGTTTACTGATTATTTCTAAACTGCCCATCCTCGGCGTTGAGATCGAGAGCTTGAACAAAGCGATCATTTCAGGGTTGGTGCTCGGGGTGCTCAACGCAGGTGTCTATGCTGTTTTGGGTATTTTTACGGCGATTCCCTTGTTGGGAGGACTAATCACGCTGATTTTAAATATGATTATCTTTGCGTTAGCGGCTTGGATTGTGCGCGGCTTTGAACTCAAGAAAGGCTTTGTGAGTGCGTTTTTGGGGTCGATCGCGCTCACATTTCTCAATTCCGTGATTGCACACCTGATCAGCTAACCCATCTTCAAACATCCAACGCCTCTAGCCGCCAGGCCTGCTGCTCATCTTTAAGGACGATCGCGGTCATCGGGAGTTCGCGATCGCCGCTGAGTTTGATCATCAAGGTCAACCGGAAGGTGCCATTCTCTCCCAGTTCCGGCACAGTGGCAGAGAGGCGTTGGTATTGGGTTAACTTGTTGCGCTTAACAAATTTCCGGAAGTCTTTGAGGCCGGTCTCGGCTTGGAAGGTGGGTGTGGTCATTCCATAGGCGGTTTTGACTTTATTCTCGGTGAGGGTTTTGAAAAACCGAACCAAAAAGCCGTTGAGTCCACTGGTGCGTCGCATAAAGGAGAACGTTGCCACCAACCAAACGATCGCCAAGATGCCCAAGAGCAGACCAAGGCCAATGCCAGCATAGGTAAGATAAGGTTGCAAGGTTTCCATAGGCTGAAACACGCGAGAATTGATATAGGAGTGGAAAGGCGATCGTAAAAATACCGCTCTCTACTCTAAGCAGCACGACCTAAAAAAGTCGAGGTTTTCTGAAGTCTATCAGGAACCTGAATCTTGGTCTTGAATCTGCGCCAAGAAAAACTCCTCCAAAGACTGGTGATGGAGCGTGAGTTGCTCTAGCGTCGCGCTGCTATTGTGGAGCTGATTTAAGAAAGCTTGCCGATCGCCTTGGAGCTGACCTGACCAGCGATCGCCCATCTCCTCCAAGTTGGTCATGAGTGATTTAGCTGCTTCAGGCAGCATGCCATAACCCTGCACCTGATATTGCTCTGTCTTGGGCAATAACTCAGCCAAAGAACCAGAAGTGAGTAATTCCCCCTGGTGCAAAATCGCCACGCGATCGCAGATTTGCTCCACATCCGCCAGGATATGGGAATTGAAAAAGATCGTTTTGCCCTGAGCCTTCAGAGCTAAGATAATCTCCCGCATTCGATACCGACCCGTAGGATCAAGCCCAGACATCGGCTCATCGAGAAAAATCACATCCGGATTATTAATCAACGCCTGCGCCATACCCACCCGCTGGAGCATCCCTTTGGAATATTGCTTAAGGGGTTTGGTTTTGGCGGTCGCTAAATCGAGGCCCACCCAATCGAGCAATTGAGGAATACGCTCCTTGAGAATCCCCCCAGGCAGCTCAAACAAGCCCCCCATAAAACTCAAAAATTCCCAAGCCGTAAGGTAGTCATAATAATAGGCATTCTCCGGCAAATAGCCGATCTGGGCACGGGTGGCGCGATCGCCAATCGGCATACCCAACAACTTTGCCCGACCACCACTGCGGCGCACAATTCCCAAAACAATCTTAAGTAACGTCGTCTTACCCGCGCCATTGGGCCCGAGCAAACCAAAGGTCTCGCCTGGTTCAACGGAGAGTGTTACCCCCTTGAGTGACGGCACGGTTTTATTGAGCCAAAAGCCCGTACGATAGGTTTTCTGGAGTTCCCAAACTTGCAGGATGGATTCAGGCTGGTCAGACGTCATGGCAAATGCTGGAGAGATTGAATCACGTCAAGAATCAATCCAAACCATAACAAGATTTGTGGCGATCGCACATCCGCTCGGATTTGGGTGTGGGGTGTAGGGTTTAGGGTGTATGCTAACCCCGATACCTGATACCCAACTCCCTAAATATAATGACCCCTGACAAAACTCCCCCCGGCAAAATTACCCGAGGCAAAATTCTTGCTGTGATCACGGGGATCATTTCTGTCACCCTAGCGCTACTCTATCTAGCGCTGGTGCAAATTCTGGACTGGCGAGGTGAAATGCTGCCTGCTCCCACCGATCTCTCCTTATTAGGTCAGGCATTGGGCTGGGGCTAAACACGATGGCTCAACGACGATATGCAGTGGTCGGTACAGGTGCGATCGGTGGCTATTACGGAGCCTGTTTGCAGCGAGCCGGGTTTGAGGTGCATTTTTTACTGCGCAGTGACTACGATTGGGTGCGCGAACAGGGGTTACGTATTGATTCAGTGTATGGGGATTTTGTCCTGTCCCAAGTCAATGCTTATGTTGACCCGGCGGCAATGCCCCAATGTGATGGGGTGATCATTGCACTCAAAAGTACCCAGAATGCGCAACTTGTCCAAATTCTGCCACCGCTAATAGGGCCACACACAACCATTGTGCTGTTGCAAAATGGTTTAGGGTGCGAGACAGCGATCGCGTCCCAGTTCCCCGATAATCCGTTGTTGGGGGGGTTGTGCTTTGTTTGTGCCAATAAAGTTGGCCCCGGTCATATTCGCCATCTTGATTATCAGGCGATCACCCTAGGGCAATATGCCCCCGACTATGTTCCCTGTGGGATTACGCCTGAACTCGAAGCGATCGCCCAGGACTTCGCCGCCGCCAAAATCGAAATCCATCCCGATGGTCATTTGCTCCAGAGCCGTTGGCGCAAACTGGTGTGGAATATCCCCTACAACGGTCTGTCAGTGATCTTAGATGCCACAACAGATGCCTTAATGGCTCATCCTCCAACAAAGCAGTTGGTGACTGAAATTATGCAAGAAGTGCAGCAAGGGGCAGCGGCTTGGGATTGCGAAATTGCCGATGCGTTTATTGAGCAGATGCTAACCCATACCGAGCAGATGACGCCCTATCTCACCAGTATGAAATTGGATGCCCAGCAGGGACGACCGTTGGAGCACGAGGCGATCGTTGGGGAACCCTGGCGCTGGGCAGCAGCAAGGGGAGTAGATCTGCCTCGAATTGGCATGATCTATCGACAACTGGCATTTTGCGATCGTTTATCGCAGGCCTAAACCTCGTTTTTTCCATCCACCCTTAGCACTCAGATGCTGCGAACTGGCATTACAGCCCTGAGTAACGTTAGGATCTGAGCTGTAATCTTGAGTTTCAAATTTGCCTGAGGATGAATTTGAGTTGTAAGCGTTTCCTTGGCACGATCGCTTTTGTTAGGTTGGTATGATTTTAAGCTGGCATGAGCAGACCTAATTTCCCCGGCATGAACCCCTACCTTGAACAGCCAGATATTTGGCCAGAGGTTCACTATGGGTTGATCAGTGGTTTGATGCGCATGCTCAATCCAGTCTTAAACCCAAAATACCGAGCGGCAGTGGACAAGCGGGTTTACACCGACACAATTTTGGTGGGCTTACCCGATACCACAATTATTCAACAGTCGGCAGAACCTGTTCAAACGCCAACTTCAACGGCAACGCAGGGCACAGCCCTTTTGAGCCAGCCAGAGCAGGTGGCTTTGCCGATGATGACCGAAATAACCGAATATTTCTTGGAAATTCGGGAGATTAGCAATCAGAACGTAATTACGGTGATTGAAGTTCTTTCTCCCAAAAACAAGCGTCCAGGTAAGGGGCGAGAGCAATATCTCAAAAAACGTCAAACGGTTCTGGGGAGCCAGACCCACTTTGTCGAAATTGATCTGCTCCGCAAGGGCGAGGTGATGCCGACAATGGGAGGTAAACCTGCACGCTATCAAGTCCTGGTCAGTCGCGTGGCATCCCGACCCTTGGCCGATCGCTATCCCTTTAACCTTCAAGACCCGATTCCTCGTTTTCCATTGCCCTTGCAACCGAGCGATGGGGAACCTGTCATTGATTTAGGCGATTTATTACGGCAGGCGGAGCGAGAAGCTGCCCTAGATTTGGTGATTGATTACAGCAAGCCACCGAGTCCGAGCTTGGAACCAACCGATCAGGTTTGGCTAGAAAGTCTCTGAACATCGAATGATTGAGCATCAGTTGTGCTCTAGAGCTGTTTAAGCAAACAATTCTTCCCCAAAAACTCTGGCGATCTGTTAGGCAGCAGTATGAATTCTCTCGTCATACCACGCATCGACTTCTGCGATCAATTGCTCAATGGGTAATTGCTCTAGAGAACGCCACTGAGGTTGTTTAGGGGAGTGGAGATTAATTCGGCTTTCAGTTAGATAGTTGAGCCAGTGACAATACCCTCGATCATCATCCATTGTGAACAACAAGATACACACAGGAAACGGTAATTCCTTCAAGTAATTTTTTTCTGACTGTGAGCGTTGAAGATGGTCTTCTATCTGCGTTTCCTGAAACGAACCATCATAGGCTTTGACCTGAACACCAAAGACTCTACCGGTGGGTAAATTATCTCTGAGTATTGTGACAAACAGGTCAAGTCCATAATCATAATTAGTTTTCAAGCGTTCTATAGCTAAATCATGACTACGGGTCAGATAGACCACTGCCAAATTTTCACCCCGTTCAGCAGTAAAGTATTCTAAATCGAGTTTCATTGTGCCCTCCACTTTGGATCACAAAGTACTGATTGGAATGTTGAGTAGCGAGAACAAGCCCAATATCCTGCCACCTCATCCCATAGTAACGCTAAGGTATCGAATATGATCTCAAAAAAATTACATTTTTGAAATCAATATTGAGAAAAATGATATGATGTACGAACTCACTATAAATGTGAGATTAATTGATTGGAAACAAAGACAAAACACCCTAATATTTTTTGCTTAAGACCAAGCAAAAAAGAGGAAGCTGGTTTAAAACCAACTTCCTCTTTTGCTGTTCCAGTTGCAGAGGTTATGCGGAGACTAGAGTTATAGCTCTAGTAAACCTTTAACTTGCTCAAAAAATCGATAAACCATTGCAATAGCTTTTCCAACAGCAGGGTTGGGTTGGGAGTTTTGTTTAGCTAATGGAAAGCTAAGCTCGATCGACAAAAGCGTAATTTTGAAACTCATGAAATTAGGGGCACTGTAAAGATACCCATTGGGTTTATAAAGGCTAGTTAGTCCAATGGTGGACTTGTGAAATCTGAGATATTCAGGGTTTCGCAAGTTTTCTTACGACGCCCCTAATATTTTTTGCTTAAGAAAAAAGCAGTATTAAGATGAGTCCATAATGTATCGAGGCTGTGAATTCTAAAGAGACGCTGATTGTCTCAACGTTCTACTCTCCATATTACAAATTGTATTTTGATTCGGCAACAGATGGCAGGCTGGCCTCATGTCATGGTTATGCCGTGACATGCATCATGTGCGACTCTGCCGCCTCCGGATCACAGCAAATCTCGGAGTGATGAGAGGCAGAGCCTCCCCCACCCGCATTACCAGGCAGAGCCTGGTCACGAGCAATTTCAGGATTCAACTTAACCCTGAGTTTCACCACAAGCTAAGCTGCTCGTGGTTGGGTTGAACTGGGGGCTTTGATTTGGAGGACTTCGTAATAGAAGTCTCCACCACCGCAGATCCAACTATTCCCTGTTCCTGCGCCAACCAATAGTCAAAAACCTGCGATCGCCCATCGGCCGGTATAGAAATCTGATACACCCGAATCCGCTTTTTCTTTTTGGTTCCCGGCTGCTTCACACTCTCACAGCGCAGATGATTGAGCTTGTAACCAATTTTGTCCAGCAGCCGCCGCACCACCACAATCGGCGTGGAATTTTTGGCTAAACCAATGCCGAGAATGGCCTTAATGCCCTCTCGGTTTTGGAGCGCGATCCCTTGCAGAGCGATCAAATCTGGATCAGTGCAGCGCAACTCCCGTTCAGGGTCAGCGAGGAGCGCCGGAATCCCTAAGCGTTCCATCACACCCACCACTGCCCCAAGTTGAGACTGGTTAAAGTCAGGGGCGAAGATTGCACCTTCCCCTTGCATAATCAGGGTTTGGGCGATCGCCTTATCCCGCTCTTGCAGATATAGGTGTCCAACCGTGAGGTAGTAGTGCAAGCGGAGTTTTGGATGCCAATCTTGGTCATCTTGTTGGACAAGTTCTGGGGTAACGGCCTGGCCATAACGATGATATAGCTCATACTTGCGAAATTGCCGCCGCTCATCGGGGGTTTTGACCAGTTGTTTTTTGAGCCGACGAAAGTCTGTCTCCGCCAGATCTGCTGCTGTCGCGATTGCCTCACACTCTTCGAGGTAGTTGCGATCGCGGCATTGGGCGATCGCTTCACTCAGTGAAGGTTCTGAGGGGGTTGTATCAGACTCTGTAGCAGATGATTGCGGTTCAGGTGCTGGCAGCTCTTGGGCATCTTGTAATCGATGGCCTTCACCCGCCAATGCCCCTAACACCGTCTCCCGATAATTGGCCATTGCCGCGTTGCAGCGCACCGCCAACCGGGCCCAACAGAGCAACGACTCTGCCTGAAATCCAGTTTCCAAATCATCCAGGGCAATTAAATCTGACTGTTGCAATAAACGAATATTCAGTTGCGTCAGCTTTTGACCCGAGTTCAGCAAGCCTGAAATGGAAGTGGAGCCATTACCCACGGTGTTGAAGCCAAAAGGGGCAACCCAAAGATGGCGAGGTACAGCCTCTCGCACTCGGCTAAGGGCTTGGCGTACTGAGTTCTCGGCTTGGATACCTTGGGCGATCGCCCACACAGAGGTAAAGTGACCCCGCAGGTCAATGCTCACGCCCGTTTCCAAACAGGGACTACTCAGCACAATGTCATAATCTTGCAAGCGCTCATCTAAATTCTGTAACCCTTGGGCTGCCGGGTGGTGGGCATTTGCCAAGGTTTCTGAATCCAGACGCAGGATCTTATGTTTTTGGAACCGCTCCTGGAGATAGGATTCCAGATTCGAGGTGCCCCATTGACTCTGAAGCTTCTGGGCGGAAAGACAAACAAAAGGCTTACCCCCCGCTTGGATATGCTGCTCTAGGGCTTGAACGAGGCGATCAGGGGCGGGGTCATCATAATGATGAATAGTCCAAGCCTCCTGGGATTCAGGTTGCCAGTGATTTTGGACGATATAGGGCGCGGTATCCACGCCTGCCAGCGCCCGGAGATAATCCAACGCCACATCACTAAGATCCGCATCGGCGACATAAACCTGACCCTGGCTCCCCAACACATTTTGCATTAGGGTTTTAAGCGCCTTGAGAATGGCGACGCGATTGCCTCGGCAGGTGCTGGAGTTTAGTCCATGCCAGAGCACCTGCTCAATTTCGTCAATAATCACGACGCCATCACGCCAGTCGGCAGCTTGGAAATGGGCTTGGGAATTGGGATGGAGCGAGTCAATGCAGAGACCATACCCCCGCACTGGCATCTTGGTATCCGGATTCAGCTCACTGATATAGCGCAACCCAAACCGCTGGCACAATGATTCCACCAGCCGTACCCGATGACCAATCACCAACACCCACCGTTTAGAAGCGATCGCATTCTTCACAATCGCTTCTAAACAGTGGGTTTTCCCCGTACCTTTGGGGGACTTAATGCCAATCAGCCGCGCCTCGGCAGGAATATCGAGGGCAGGCAGATAGCGTTGGTTAACGGTAAGAGCAGCAGGGTAGGTGAGCTGGCTATAGGTTTGGGTCTTCCAGGTTTCAAAGCCGGGGGCTTGCTTATAGGCTTGGTCAAACACATCATTACCTTGCCGCATGAGCAGATCATCCACGCCTTTACCCAACTCCGGATTCCAGGTCACCACATTCACCGCACAACCCTGACGCTGCAACAGGTAAGCCGTATGACGGATCGCGCCATTAACAGCCTGGATTGTGGTGGGCTTCTGGTCTTGGTCAAAGACAATGTAAACCGGCCGTTGACTTCGGGTGAGTAATTCGAGTTGGGGGATCAGGTGCGATCGCCCGGTTTTGTTACCTTCTTCATCCCGAGGGGTGCGATAGCCACCATGTACCCCCGGTAGTGCCACTGCCACATAGCCCGCAGTCAGCAGTGCCCCCGCCTTTTTGGCGCCTTCGGTAATACAAAGCGGAATATCGGGACGGGCGAGCAGCCATTGCCAAAAGCCTTGATCGGGCTGTTCTAAATCCAAATCCGCAGCACTGAAGGAGTGGTTGTAGCGGTGGGCGATCGCATCCCAAACATGCTGGGGAACACGGAGGGCAAAAACGCCTGTGGCTGTTTTGGGCGGATGCTCGTATTTGATGAACTTGTCTTTTTGGGGATCGTGGCGGGGTTGGCTGGGTTTAAAGCAGCCCCAACTGTCTTCTGTACCAGAGAGCAGATCAACACCCGAGCACCACCAACCTCCGGCTTCAAGATGGGCGTAGCGTTTGAGAATGCCTTGACGCAAGCGACCATCATTACGGCGGGGCAGTTGTTCGGCGTAGAGCAAGTAGTCGTAGGGGTCAGCGCCCTGTAAGCCTCGCACATTAAGGCGAGTCAGTTCTGCATCGACACCGCTGGCTGACCATTCCTGAAGATATTGCACCACCTTGCTACTCCCATCTAGCGTTTGGGGTTTTCATCATAACGCTATATGTGGTGTACTCAGGCAGTGTTTCTGTTAAGAAACACTATATATAGTGTGTTGTTTGTTTAAGGGGGGATTTCTAGGCAATAGAAACCAGCAATGCGATTGGCGACGCATTGCTAAAGCTTCAGGTCAAAATTAGAACTGAGTCAGTGAAATCACCGCCCAGCGAGCTGGCTCACGGTCGGCGATCGGGCAGTTTTACCCGTATAGGCTGCTCACGGTGATGTGCTAGAGGCAAATGCCGAATCTAGTGAAGAATTCGGATTTAGCATGGCACACCATATCTAGTGTGGGCAGTAGGGTTTTTATCCTAGCACAAGACACTAGAGAGGCGATCGCATGATTGCAGCGATTTATTACGGTGTGCGGATCTGCTGTAGCGATGGGTTTTAACGGACTGTAAATTCCGTGAGTGTTTCAAGTCCTGGTTGACTCATTACCAGGTTCCACTCACTCAGGCGTTGCTGAAAGGCAGTAGGGAGTTTATCAGTGCATAGAGACTAATGCAAGAAATAAATTAACTAAACCGTTTAGTAAGTGAAATGTTTACTATTTGGATAGACAGAGCGATCGGGTCGCCCTAAAAGTACAAAGCCACCGGAAAAATCCAATGGCTTTGTGCAGCGAATAATATCGTCTCGGGTCTTTATATTAGGCTGACCCAATTCATTAACTTAGCTGTGATGATAGAGCCAGAGTAAAGTTTCGTGAATGATTTTAATATTTATTTTGGATTTTCTCAGGAAATGGAGCACGAACCCAGCAAAGCCTAGTCGCTAAAGAAGCAGCCGTCAAACCTATTGGCAGTGATGAGAGCGCAAGACTGATAAGCCTCACTAATTGGCAACTATTGTAAAACTAATTACTCAAGCCTGTTACAAAACTTTACTTTGGCTATACTAGAGTCACCGGGAGTTGCCAGTACGGCTTTCCCGCCCATATATATCCGCAATCATTTAAAGATGACCACAACGATCCAAACCCAGCAAAGCGCTTCCACCTGGGAACGCTTTTGCCAGTGGGTCACCAGCACCAACAACCGCATCTACGTCGGTTGGTTCGGTGTACTGATGATTCCCACCCTCTTGACCGCAACCACCTGCTACCTCATCGCCTTCATCGCAGCTCCCCCCGTGGACATCGATGGGATTCGTGAGCCCGTAGCCGGTTCCTTGATCTATGGCAACAACATCGTCTCTGGCGCAGTTGTACCCTCCTCCAACGCCATCGGCTTGCACTTCTACCCCATCTGGGAAGCAG
>JAAHHN010000430.1 GCA_010672165.1 Spirulina sp. SIO3F2
TCTAATTCTGAGCCTGTACCCGCTATGGCTTCTCGCTCTGGGCATCAGCTTCGCTCTGAACGTCTTGAATTTCAGGTCTACTCTTCTGCCTACTCCCCTGACTGAATCTTTTGTCAGTCAATCAGGGGGGTAACTGTGGCTTTTTATTCTAAACAATGACTAAACTGGATAGTCCGGAGAACCTGAGTTGGGTTTATAGACGAATTTTAGGGCGCGTCATCAATTAACACCAGAATTTTAACGAGACAATCGATTGAGCATCCGTCCCCCCCCAAGAATGCAAGGATTATTCATTGAGAAGAGGAAAAAATTCAGATTTTCCGATCCAACGGTAGATACTGTGTTGGGGTCTAAGAAGCAATAGGTTCAGGTGTATGTTGTGGCGTAATGAGCAAATCTGGCTCAAACGGTGTACCCGACTTGAGAACCCCAAAGACAACCCGAGAAAGCTTATGCATCACCGCCCCAACCGCCTGCATCTTAGTCTTGCCAGCCGCCAGTAAACGAGAGCGAAGCATCTGAAAAGGTTCACAACAGCGCAGAGCCGTCAATGCCGGGTAATAGAGAACCCGACGTAAATGACGATTCCCGAGCTTGGATAAGCGAGACTTACCCCGAACCGAAGTGCCCGAAAGGCGCTCACGGGGTGTCAGACCGGCAAAAGCAGCCACCTGACGAGCGCAACGAAACCGGGAAATATCACCCAACTCAGCGAGCAAAAGCATGGCAGTTTGTTCAGCAATACTAGGAATGGAGGTGAGTAAGTCCCTTTGCTGTGCTAAATCATCATGAGTCTTGAAATGCTTGCGCATAAGCTTTTTTCGCGTTTTCTTCTGCTCCTTGAGGAACTTGATGTGCGCTTCAATCTCAACACGCAGTTCTGGCTTCTTTTCAAAACGCTCTTTGCGATTCGACTCCTGAGTTATCATCTTCTCAAGTTCTTGCCAGCGACGAGCCATACACTGGAGCACTTCCAAAGATTCAGGTAAAGGCTGCCAAGCATGAGGTTTCAGGTCTCGGCAGAAGTGGGCAATTAACTTGGCGTCAGCGCGGTCGTTTTTCGTCCGGCTCAGTTGACTTTGGGCATAGCCTTTGATGCGTGAGGGGTTGACAATGCTAACGGTTTGTCCCTGCTCAACCAGGTGTGCGGCTAGGGCATGACCATAGATGTTCGTGGCTTCCATGCAGGCATGAAGGTTCTGATTTCCCTGTTGCTCTAGCCCTGGCAGGGTGACAGAAGGGGTCAGAAAGTAGAGAGGGCAAGCGATATAGCTCGCCGACCTTTATTGTAAAAGGTGCTCCAACGACGGTTGATTTGCAAAAGTTGCTGAACAGTTTTGTTGCACAAT
>JAAHHN010000431.1 GCA_010672165.1 Spirulina sp. SIO3F2
TGATACGGTGCTTCGCTTGGCTCAAAGTTTGACCTTCAAAGGCACTCACCCGACCGTTTCTCTGGTCACTCGCACTTACAACACTGGCGTCAAGTTACTGCCCCAGGCTATGACCCTTTTAGAACAAAGTATCCGCCGTTTGCCGGGTCTCGAAAAGTGGTTTGTTGAAATTCCCCCTTTTCCTCCTTGAGCTTGGGCTTCTTTTTTCTTTGGATTGCTCTTAGAGATTTGAGAGGATGACGAACTTGAATTCTTTGAGCATGTTTTACGATTTCTGTATCTTCTCTAAACTCGAATGCATCTTTTCGCTCGTAATGACCGTCATTATGAAAGATAATTACTTCGGGCTTTTCTCCGGAAACAACCTCTAAAATCCCTCCTCTTGGAGAGATGTTCTGGATAAGAATTTCTTCACCTAATAAAGCATTGATAATCTCATTTTTTTCGATCTCGTAATGTCCCAAGAATAAAACGTTTAATATCTCATTCTCAAGATTCTCTCGGATCTCATTCTCAAGCTTTTCTCGGATACGCTTTACATCTTCCCTAAGGTCTTGTAAGTAATATTCAATTGTGCTTCGATCCTCAAGACTCTTACTTATTTTTCTGAAATCTTCAATCGAAGATAAGATTCTATTCCTAGCAACCTTTGGACGATCATAATTGAATGCTTCCAGACCCATGTCTTCTGGCATGTGTTGCCAAACTTTTTCAAGTGCATCAATTGATACGGCAAACCCTTCCTTGCCTTCATCTTCATCTTGACTGACAATTCCTAATACTTTGCCACTATTTTCATCCACAAGAGGGGCACCACTGTAACCTTTACGAAGAGACTCATTGTTTTGAACATCAAAGTACCATGCAGTACAGTAATCATTGAATTTACCTGATCTCAAATCCACTCTTTTTCTGAGAATACCTTCGATCTTTTCTCGTATTGTTTTTTTCTTGGCTTTATGACAACCTATGGTGATAACTTCATCTCCTGGATGACAGATTGCCTTAAGTTTTAGTGGAGGAACATGAAGACGCTCACAAGTTTTTAGAATGGCTATATCAAACCCTTCTGTTGTATCACTCTCAATGAGTTCAGCAAATACCCCCTCTACCTTGATAACATTATTCTTACCTCCGATGTCTTCTACAACATGATCACAGGTCAATATACAGCCCTTTTCAAATAGATGAGGAGCAGTAACAACAGTGAGAAAACCAGTTTTGGATATCTTCTGTAGTGACCGAACCTAAAGATTGCTCGATAGCATCTACCAAGTCAGCATATGTCCTGGGTTCAAGTTTGTTGAGCTTTGATTTCATTTGTGA
>JAAHHN010000432.1 GCA_010672165.1 Spirulina sp. SIO3F2
CTCGGCGGAGTCGGCAACACGCTGCTCCGGCTCGTGGTGACCGGCGTGGTTCTGTTCGTGCTCGGCGCGATCGTCGGCGGCGCGGTCGGCATGGCAGCGGACATTCCGTCTCTTGGCATGATCCGCCACGATCCGTCGATCCCTCGTGTCGGGAGGGGCGGATCCATGTCAATTAGTTGCATATGCAACTACTATCTGTTATAGCGCCCGCAGATCGATAATGAAGAATTTGCGGAGGTGCTCTCATGGCTGACTTGTTCGACAATCCAGCGGGTCTCGATGGTTTTGAATTCATTGAGTTTTCTGCTCCTGAGAAAGGCATGCTCGAACCCGTTTTCGAGACCATGGGCTTCACCAAGGTGGCTCGGCACCGGTCCAAGGATGTTGAGCTGTGGCGTCAGGGCGGCATCAACCTGATCACCAATTATGAGCCAAAATCGGCCGCCTGGTTCTTTGCCCGTGAGCACGGCCCGAGCGCCTGCGGGATGGGTTTCCGCGTCCGCGATGCCCGCGCTGCTTATGATCACTTGCTGGAACAGGGCGCAGAGCCCGTATCGGTCGAGACCGGCCCGATGGAATTGCACATTCCAGGCATTCGCGGCATCGGCAATTCGATCATTTACCTGATCGACCGCTACACCAAGGATGGCGAAGGCCTGTCGATTTATGACATCGACTTCGAATATCTGCCCGGCGTCGACCGCACCCCGGAAGGCTTCGGGTTCGAGTTGATCGATCACCTGACGCACAATGTCTATGGCGGTCGCATGGCTTATTGGGCGGACTTCTATGAGAAACTCTTCAACTTTCAGGAAATCCGTTATTTCGACATCAAGGGCGAGTATACCGGCCTGACGTCGAAGGCGCTGACCGCGCCGGACGGCAAGATCCGCATTCCGCTGAACGAGGAAGGCAAGTCCGGTGGTGGCCAGATCGAGGAATTCCTGCGCGAGTTCAACGGCGAAGGCATTCAGCACATTGCCCTGATCTGTGATGACCTTGTCGCTTGCTGGGACAAGCTGAAACAAGGCGGTGTGCCATTCATGACGGCCCCGCCGGAAACCTATTACCAGATGCTGGACGAGCGCCTGCCGGGCCATGGCGAGCCGGTCGACCAGTTGCAAAGCCGCGGCATCCTGCTTGATGGCACCACCGAAGGCGGTCAGCCGCGTCTGTTGTTGCAGATCTTTGCCGAGCCGCGCGTTGGCCCCGTCTTTTTCGAATTCATCCAGCGCAAGGGTGATTACAAGGAAGGCTTCGGCGAAGGCAATTTCAAAGCCTTGTTCGAAAGCATTGAACGTG
>JAAHHN010000433.1 GCA_010672165.1 Spirulina sp. SIO3F2
ACCCGGTTGTCAGGGGGGCAGCCCCCCGACACCTCCCGCTTGTATGTAAGCGAAGCGTCCTCGTGGCGTATCGTGAGAAGGAAAAAGCGGAGAAACTCAGAACCTCCCCGGAAGCAGAAAAGCTTGCGCCTCAGATATAGAGACTCCGCTGACGCCTTCAAGTCGCCAACCAAGAGACTGGACAGTATCCGGAGCAAAGTCATCAAGACCGAAAAACCCGAATGAAGCAAGGAAAGCCTTGGCCAAAGCGACAGACCCAAAAACCGCAAAAGAGTCATGAGCAAAATCATCCCGCTAGGAATAGACATCAGCAAAAAAAGTTTTGAAGTGAACCTGTTGAAGAATCCCAAACGGGGGAAAAATCGAAAATTCAACAACAATCGAGAAGGATATAGTCAACTGAAAAAATGGTTAGGAGAACAGGATGTAGAAAAAGTCCATGCTTGTCTCGAAGCAACCAGTATTTACGGACAGGAGCTAGCCCTATATTTGCATGAGCAAGGGCAGCTCGTCAGTATTGTCAATCCGCTGAGAATAAAAGGCTACGGTCAAGGACAACTCAACCGCACGAAAAATGACCGAGCAGATGCAGGCTTGATAGCGAGATTCTGCCGCGACCTCAAACCCAGAGCCTGGGAGCCCAGCCCAGAACAAGTCAGCCAACTGCAAGCCCTCTCCCGTCGTCATCAAGCGCTCCAGAAAATGATGACGCAAGAGCAGAACCGTTTACATCTGGCAACCGATGCCGAGTTAAAAGCAGAGATTGAAAAGCATATTGAGTTTTTAGAGCAGAGCTTGGAGGACTTAAAAAAGCGTATACAAACGCATATTCAAGTGCATGAAGACCTGAAGAGAGCACATCAACTGCTCACTTCGATTACGGGCATTGCGGACACCACTGCCACCATTCTGCTGGCAGAAATTGGCGACATTACCCGTTTTAAGTCCGCACGCCAACTCGCGGCTTTTGCAGGTCTAACGCCTCAAGAACGAACGTCTGGAACATCTGTGTCTGGGAAGACGCGCTTGTGCAAAATTGGCAATAGCTTGTTGCGTACAGCCCTATATTTTCCTGCGATTACCGCTGCTCATCATTGTCCAGCGATTCAGGCGTTTTACCACCGTTTGATTACTGCGGGTAAGCCCAAGATGCAAGCGATTGGGGCGGTCATGCATAAGCTGATACGGATTGTTTTTGGTGTTCTTAAATCGGGCAAGCCGTTTGACCCGTCTCTGTTATCTTCAAATAATACACCTGTCTCTCTTGCTTCCTAAGCTCTAACACAGTATCTGAGG
>JAAHHN010000434.1 GCA_010672165.1 Spirulina sp. SIO3F2
TCCTACTAGACCTGATGAAGTAATGTATTCAGAACTATATGAAGACTTTGTTGAGGAAGTTCGAATAAGATTTAATGAGTACAGGCCGCACCAATCAGGTAATGGCGGAAGAGAATTCATACATAGATCGAAAGTTGAACCAGACTATTATAGACTGCATTCATCAAAACTATCATCTCATGTTATGGAGATGATAGAAGAAAAGTCAGGAATCATTAGAAGCGAGAATGAGCAGTGGATTTCAGTAGATGACTAACTTAGTGATATTTATATGTCTGTACTCGCCAAATATTTGGCAGCAATCAGTTATGCTGATACATCTATTGGTACTGATCGGATGACTACTCAGGATAGAATCTTTAAGCCACAGAGTAATATGAGAGCTAATAATCGTCAGTCATTTCTCAATTATCAGTTTAATATTCTTCCAGTTCCTAATATGGATGTGCCTATAGAAGACATTCTAGAGTTCAAAGAAAGACGAAGTGATGAATTGAGAAGACTTCGTGGAGAGATAGACGATTTAGAAGTGAGATTACAATCTGCTGAAGATAATGTGCAGATTAAGCAGATTTGGATTGAATTTGAAGATAGACTTCAATCAAATGTTGCTGACCTAAATAGAGTGATGAAGGAATGTAGATGGAAGATTAGACCTTCGATAATGAATGGGCTCGTGTCAATGTCAATGCCAGGAATAATGAGTACTGCTGAGATGTTCGGGGCTTCATTTTCGCCTTTTCAGAAAGGAATTGGATTAGCGGCAGGGGCAGTATTATCTATAGGCTTGGCAATTAAGGATATTGGTGGAATAAGACGAGAGGCTCTCGATAATAACCCATTCGCATATGTTTATCATGCAAGAAAGGTAAAGATGTTCTGATAGCTTCCGATTTTACTTCCGCTAACAAAATATCTACGCTGTGCCGCGCGAGGCGGCTTGGTCTCGAAGTTAATGCTGAAGAAGAGTTGCTCGACACACTCCATTCGCTAATCGAGTCGGCTCGTACTTCACCAAGAAAAGCATTTCTAGGTTCAGACTTCGCCTGTAATGCTCATGGGCGTCGTAGATACGAAACGTTAGACGTCATTATCTAATAAGGGTGATTTCAATGAGATTTTATTTTAAAAAACATTATGATGAAAATATAGTATCGTATGACCATTATGTTAAAGAAGGAAGTTTACTTATTAAGACATGGGATAAATTAATCAACTATGTTGAAACAGATGAGTGGGATAAACTAAATGAAAAATACGGTATTTCATTACATAAATGTGAA
>JAAHHN010000435.1 GCA_010672165.1 Spirulina sp. SIO3F2
GGCCCGGCCGTCATCACGGTCGAGAATGGTCGAGCGTACATCGCGTTCCGCACATCACATACTTTCTTGTCGACGATATTGCTATCGTATGACGTCACCGATCGAAAGCACCCCCGACTCATCGGTCGGCTCGATTTAACTGAAACAATTCCTAATCGATTTGCTAAGGTCCACCAGACAATAGTTGCGGTCGATAGCTTAGAGCGGACCTCACTCGTTGATGTTTCGGACCCGTCGTTGCCGCATCGAATCGAAACGGCTGTCGATCTTCCCAATGGCCATGATGTTGTTGCGATCGGCGATCTAGTCATCTGGTCGGGTACGGGAAGCGGCCAGAGCGTGCAAGCCTTTGATCTCAGCGATCCTCGAACACCGCTCCTTCGTGCAACAATCCCTCTCCCCGGACTTGCATCGTGGATGGCAGCCGATGGATCACTCCTGTACATCTACGTGCGTTGGGATAGGTCGAGTGGGTATCCCGGTGGCGTGGAGATCTACGACCTAAGCAATCCGGATGAGCCCCGGCACCTTGGCGGGATTCCGGTACAACCACAAGATTTTGTGTTCGACGATCTTGTGGCTGGCGACGGCCTCCTGCTCCTCGTCGACAGTGTGGCAAGTGAGATCATCGTCGTGGACATCAGCGACCCCGCGTCGGCGGCCGAAGTCGTTCGCGTCCCAATTCAAATCCCGCGCTTCGCATACGCGGATGGAACGCTCTTCTTGTGGAACTTCAGAGATGCACAACTTTTTGTTGATGTGATCAGCCTCCGCGATCCCGCCCAACCACGACTCCTGTCCTCGGTGCCACTCTCAGCGCCTGCCCTGGAACTAGCGGTGGACGATGGTTTGCTCTTTGCGGCGCTAAACACGGGCTTGGTTGTCTTCGACGTGTCGCTCCCGGCCGCGCCTCGCGAGCTTGGCGCGGAAGCGTCGGGGTTTGCAGGAGGCCGCTACCTGGCCAAGTTCCTGGTCGACGGTCCAAACTTATACGTCGGCCGCGGAACGAGTGGCATGATGATCTACGACGTATCGTCGTGTAGCGCCTGCCCGGTCGATCTCGACGGTGATGGCGAATTGACCGTCCTGGACTTCCTCGTGTTCCAGAACGCGTTCGACGCAGGCGACCAACTGGCCGACGTCGATGACGATGGCCAACTGACGATCTTCGACTTCCTGGTGTTTCAGTCGCTATTCCAAGTGGGATGTGACTAGCTGGCCAGCCTCGACAAGCCATCCTCACCCGATCTCAACGCTGATGAACAACCGGCCCGCTCCCGAG
>JAAHHN010000436.1 GCA_010672165.1 Spirulina sp. SIO3F2
GGTCAGGTCAGTCAGACCTGGCTCGGTGACGACATAGTTTTCAAAGTACAGAACACGTTCCAGATCACGCAGTGTCATGTCCAGCATCAGACCGATGCGGGATGGCAGCGATTTCAGGAACCAGATGTGTGCGACCGGTGCGGCCAGCTCGATGTGGCCCATGCGCTCACGGCGTACTTTTTGCAGGGTAACTTCAACACCACATTTCTCGCAGACAACGCCGCGATACTTCATGCGCTTATATTTACCACAGAGACATTCGTAGTCTTTGATCGGGCCAAAGATGCGCGCACAGAACAGGCCGTCGCGCTCTGGCTTGAACGTACGATAGTTGATCGTCTCAGGCTTTTTGATTTCGCCGTAAGACCAAGACAGAATCCGTTCCGGAGACGCCAGAGAGACCTTGATTTCATCAAAAATCTTCTGTGGTGCCAATGGGTTAAACGGGTTATTCGTCAGTTCCTGGTTCATTTGTTTACCTCAAATTAGAGCGGAAGCATTGGGAAGGGGAATAAGAGCACGAGGCCCTTATTCCTCCACCTCCGCGTCCAGGAGTTCCATATTCAGGCCGAGGCCACGGACTTCTTTAACCAGAACGTTGAACGATTCTGGGATGCCCGCTTCAAAATTGTCCTCGCCCTTGACGATGCTTTCATAGACCTTGGTCCGGCCCGCGACGTCATCCGACTTAACGGTGAGCATTTCCTGCAGGGTGTAGGCTGCGCCGTAAGCTTCGAGAGCCCAGACTTCCATTTCCCCGAAACGCTGACCACCGAATTGCGCTTTACCGCCCAGGGGCTGCTGGGTGACCAGCGAGTATGGACCAGTAGACCGCGCGTGGATTTTGTCGTCCACAAGGTGGTGCAGTTTCAGCAGGTACTTCACACCCACCGTCACCTTCCGGCTGAACTTTTCGCCCGTGCGGCCGTCGAACAGGTCGGACTGGCCGCTCTGGTCGAAACCGGCCCGCTTGAGCGCGTCGTTCACGTCGGCTTCCTTGGCACCGTCGAAGACCGGGGTCGCGATCGGCACGCCACGGGTGACGTTGCCAGCCGCTTCCAGCAGGCCTTCCTCGTCGAGCGGCTCCAGCCCTTCCTGGTAGACCTCGTCGCCATAGGCGATCCGCAGCGCTTCGCGCACCGGGGTCAGGTCGCCCGACCGGCGGTATTCCTGCAGCGCCTCGTCCACCTCGATGCCCAGACCGCGCGCAGCCCAGCCCATGTGGGTTTCAAGGATCTGACCGACGTTCATCCGCGAGGGAACGCCCAGCGG
>JAAHHN010000437.1 GCA_010672165.1 Spirulina sp. SIO3F2
CTGAGAGGGTGACAAAGAGGGTCAAAAGCTTTGTGTAGCAAGGAATATAGACTAAGGAGGCAAAAAAAGATAGGTCAATATTAGTGCAAGTGACCTATCCAAACAAAATGATAGCTAAAGAGTACCATGAAATTCTAAAAAATGAACTGAGTCATTCAACCTACTTGTTACTAACATTGTTAGTTGGGAGCCTGCAAATCTTGAGGCAGGTCAAACTTGAAGGTTTGGCTCAAGCGCTGCCCTTGCCGATTCTATTTGAGAGCCGTCGGAAGAAGATACAGCGTTTTTTAAAACTGGAGAAATTGACAATTTCCACTCTTTGGTTGCCTTGTGCAGTGAGCCTATTGAACTCTTTTTGTGTTCCTCAAGAGACAGTACATATTGCAATAGATCGGACAAGCTGGGGAAAAATAAATATTTTGATGGTGAGTGTCATTTATAACCAACGAGCCTGGCCCTTATACTGGAAATTCCTAGACAAAATTGGCAACAGTAACTTGAAGGAGCAACAGGAAGTATTGAGTCAGAGCTTATCACTGTTATCAGAGTATGTTGTCGTTGTCTTAGGAGATCGAGAGTTTTGCTCACCAAAGCTTGGAAAGTGGCTAGGTGACAAAGCAGCATACTTTTGCTTAAGACAGAAATATGATACGAATGTGCGACAAGAAAACAATATCTATAAGGAGCTGAAAGACTATGGTCTTACTCGTGGCAATAAGCTGTTTTTGAATGACCGAGAAGTCACCAAAACCAAAAATCTTGGTACGTTCAATGTGGCAGCCAAGTGGAAACGCACTTATCGAGGTTTCAAAACCAAAGAACCTTGGTATATCTTAACAAACCTTAGCGATATCGATACTGCTATCGTCGCTTATCAGAAAAGATTTGGCATTGAAGAAATGTTTCGAGATTTCAAGTCTGGGGGGTACAATCTCGAAGGCTCTAATCTGGCTCCAGCACAGCTCTCTAAATTAATGATTGTCATCGCTATTGCTTACACCACGTCTTTACTTCAGGGACATCAAATTAAGCGTATGGGGATTCAAAAATATGTCGTCAGACCCGAACTACAATCCAGTTTGCAGCGCCGACATAGTGCTTTTTATGTTGGTCAACATTTGTCGATTTGGCTTCGGCTACACCAATTGTGCAACAAAACTGTTCAGCAACTTTTGCAAATCAACCGTCGTTGGAGCACCTTTTACAATAAAGGTCGGCGAGCTATATCGCTTGCCCTCTCTACTTTCTGACCCCTTCTGTCACCCTGCCAG
>JAAHHN010000438.1 GCA_010672165.1 Spirulina sp. SIO3F2
GCTGCCTTTACAGACTGGTAAGGAAAAACGGGTTAGCGCAGAACGAAACTGTGCTAACCCGTTTTAATTTTATGCCACAAGACCGGCGTAGAGCTCATCACGCTGAGCATGAATAGCATCTGAACGCAGGTAATCATCAAAATTCATAAGGCTGTCGATTATGCCATTTGGGGTGATCTCGATGATACGGTTCGCAACCGTTTCAGTGAGCTTATGGTCATGAGAAGTAAAAATCATATTGCCTTTGAAGTCAGTCATCGCGTTGTTTAGTGCAGTGATTGATTCCAGGTCAAGGTGGTTGGTAGGCTCGTCCATAAGGACGAAGTTAGGGTGTGTGAGCATGATTTTAGATAACATACACCGCACTTTTTCCCCTCCCGAAAGAACTGAAGATTGCTTCAGTACTTCCTCACCTGAGAAGAGCATCCGCCCAAGGAAACCACGAATGAACTGCTCGTCCGGATCTTCAGAATACTGGCGTAGCCAGCTGATGAGGTCCAGGTCCCCGTTACCAGAAAAGTACTCGTCATTTTCGTTCGGCAGATAGCCCACGTTAATGGTTTTGCCAAATTCAATGGTGCCGCTTTCTTGTTGCACTTTACCCGCCAGAACATTGAAGAACGCAGTAAGTGCGGTAGCATCACGGGCAAGGAGTGCAATTTTCTCTCCTTTATTCATAGTGAAGCTGACATTGGCAAACAAAGGTGTGCCATCTGTTCCGCGCAGGCTTAGGTTTTCTACTTTGAGAATCTGGTCGCCCGGCTCGCGTTCCATTTTGAAGTTAATGTATGGGTATTTACGGCTTGAGGGCTGGATTTCTTCAAGGTTAAGTTTGTCCAGAGCCTTTTTGCGCGCTGTGGCTTGTTTAGACTTTGAAGCATTGGCACTAAATCGCTGGATAAATTCCTGCATCTCTTTACGCTTCTGCTCGATCTTCTTATTCTTATTGGCCATCTGTTGTGCCAGAAGGACGCTAGACTCGTACCAGAAGGTATAGTTTCCGGTAAAGATTTTGATCCGCTTGAAATCAATATCTACAACATGGGTACAAACCATATCCAGGAAGTAACGGTCGTGAGAGACCACAATAACCATGTTCTTGAAATCGGCGAGGAATTCTGCCAGCCAGGTTACCGTCTCTGCATCCAGATCGTTAGTAGGC
Source organism: Spirulina sp. SIO3F2 (assembly GCA_010672165.1). Lineage (GTDB taxonomy): Bacteria > Cyanobacteriota > Cyanobacteriia > Cyanobacteriales > Spirulinaceae > SIO3F2. The sequence continues at coordinate 1,163 of JAAHHN010000438.1, forward strand.
TCATCAAGGAGTAGAATATCGGGGTTGCTGAAAAGCGATTGTGCTAAAAGTACCTTTACCTTCTCACCACCA
>JAAHHN010000439.1 GCA_010672165.1 Spirulina sp. SIO3F2
TGCATGTCTACAAGCGGACCTACGAGGCCTTCGTTCGCACGTTCCTGCTCGCGACCTATTACAAGTGCAAGCAACTCAGGCCGCGAGCACAGTGGACCTTCTACAACTATCCTCAGGTACTCATCAACAGCGACCTGACTCCGAGGGGTGTTAAGGGCTACGGCGACCTGTCGCACGAGGCGAGCCGGCTCAACGACGAGATCCAGTGGTATTTTGACACGGTTGATGCCGTTGTGCCCCGTATCTATCCGACGTTGAAGCTGATCGAGAACTGGCCTCCCGACGAACGGCTGCCTGGCGAGATCAGCCCGGCGATCCACGAGGCTTGGCTCAGTTCGATGGTTCGTGAGAGTGTTCGTCTTGCGAAGGGCAAGCCGGTGTATCCCATGCACTCGGCCATTTTCTTTACTTCGTTCCCATTCGAGCGTGAGCCAGTGGAACGCCATCAGCACGAAGAGGTCTATCGCATCCTCGCCGAGAACGGGGCTTCCGGCGTTATCGTCTGGCACGGCGTGAGGAACCGCGATGAACTCGCGCTCTGGCACCAACTCTGGGAGAACGAACTCAAGCCGGCCGGCATCAACTCGGATAGCGCCATCAACGGAACCGGAAGCGGTTCGTCGGGTTCTTGATCGGGACGAGTGAAATCCGATCATAACCAGATGAGCAATGAAAGCGGGGTACCATCGTCAGACGGCACCCCGCTGGAGGAGAGAGAGAGATCCAATACTAAGCTGTTTATCGGGCAACTTCAGCAATCATGATTCGCATCTTCCTGGTTTGGTAGGGTAAACAGGCATGAAACGACAGCATCGTTCGATCGGTTTTTATTTGGATGAGAGTGTTTGACTAACGGGGTGTGAATCCGTTTTCATGCCTGCGAGGCCGATTTTTGCGTGTAGGTTCAATGCCACCCCAATCAAAGCGACCACCCGATGTGGGTGGCCGCTCCAGTCTTGCTGATACCAATTTTTTTTGAACTACTGCGGGCTACGCCGTGGCGATTCACGGTCCGTGTTCTCGAGAAGGCGGCGCACCAATCCCGCGCGTTCCTCCGGTGACATCTCGATCGCCCGTGCTACGAGGGCCTCGCGTCGTTCGGCTGGCATGGATGCCATGCGTTCACGCAGTCGCTGCTGCGCGTTTTCGGGAAGGCTTGAGAACCAACGCCGCAATTCTTGTGGCCCCTTGTCGGAGGATGCGCTTTCGCGCTTCGGTCGTTGTGCAC
>JAAHHN010000044.1 GCA_010672165.1 Spirulina sp. SIO3F2
TCGCTTGGTGTCTGACCATAGCTAAAGAACCAGGGGAGATGTTTGGGGCAATGACGTTGTAACCAATCTCGTCCGTAAGGACTACCGTAGAGGACGATGACACTTACCTGTTGTTGTTTTAAAAGTTCCTTAACCTGTTGTTGCAGAATGATACTTAGACCGGCCTGACCGCGAAAGGGATTGCCCCGGATAAACAGTTGTAAAAGATGGGGTGCATCGGGCAAAGTCGCGGTTTGGAACTGTTGATAACTAAGAAGCTGAATGGGATATCCCAGGTCTGCTGGACGGGCAATGGCGGGGGTGTGATGCCCCAAACCCTCACAGCGCAAGATATCAGGAACAACAACAACATTCCATGCTGAGCTGTTGGAGGGAGAATGGAATTGAGGAAGGTTGGCAGAATTAGAGGCAACGAGGAGGGTGTGATTGGTTTGCCGAGCGACCGTCCCGTTGATCTGAGTCAGGGCAGATAAAGGGGGACTGGTGTGAATTTTTTGAACTTTTTGTTTCGCTTCGTGAATGCGGGCTACGGAAGCGGCGATCCGTTCAGCGGTGATTATTCCCTGTTCAACTGCATCGACCACAGCGGCGATCGCCACCTCTGGATCAGCAGGCATCAGCAAAATATCTGCCCCCGCTGCGATCGCCGCGACACAGACCTCGGCGGGAGATCCCCATTGAGCGACGCCTGCCATCACCAAGGCATCGGTGACAATCAAACCTTCAAAGCTTAAGTCTTGGCGTAAGGTTTGGGTCAACGCGCGGTGAGAGAGGGTTGCTGGTGCTTGAGCGTCCCAGGCGGGCAGCAGGACATGGGCTGACATCACTGTATCCACCCCCGCCGCGATCGCGGCTTGGAAGGGGGGTAGCTCAATTTGTGCCAGCCGCTCAGGGGTATGGCGCATGACGGGAAGACTCAAATGTGAATCCGTTGCCGTATCACCATGACCCGGAAAATGTTTGGCGGTCGTGAGGACTGGGGTTGTCTGTGCCCCTTGGATAAAAGCGGTGGCAAGCCGACCGACTTGCTCGGGAGTTTGACCAAAAGCCCGCACATTAATCACCGGATTTTGGGGGTTGTTATTCACATCCACCACAGGCGCTAGCACCCAATTGATGCCGAGGGCAGCGGCTTCTTGGGCAGTAATTTGCCCCATCTGCTGGGCGAGGTTAAGCGCTAGCTCAGGCTCAGCGATCGCCTCCAATGCCATCGGCGGCGGAAACCAGGTCGCCCCTTCAAAGCGTTGTCCAACCCCTTCTTCAATATCAGCGGCAATCAATAGGGGAGTTTGAGTCCAGCTTTGCAATTGGGCTGTGCGCAAACAAATTTCAGCCGCGCTGCCCCCTAGCAAAATCACGCCCCCCACATTCAACTCTCCAAGCCAATACTGAAGCTGAGAATTGTTTGCTTCCCACTGGGGATAACGAATTTGCGCATCAAAATAGTGGCCCGAAGCTCGCACCACGATCATTTGGGCAATTTGTTGCGACAATGTCCAGTCTGCATTCATGGCAATTAGTCTCTAGCAGCCAAGAATAGCGACAGCGCTATTCATCTATCTCTGTCATAGGCGGTTGCTCAAGACGTTTCGCACTTAACTCATCTAACAGATGAACCATACGATTGCCCCGTTCAAGAGAACGATCTTCACAAAAGAGGATTTCTGGTGTTCGCCGTAGACGAATGCGTTGGCCAAGCTCCCGTCGCACAAAACCTCGGGAAGACTCCAAGCCTGCCATCGCTTGGGCACGTGCGTCATCACTGCCGTAGATGCTCACAAAAATCTTGGCATGTTGTAAGTCTCCAGAGACATCTACTTCTGTCACGCTGACCATACCAGCCCCAACCCGTTCATCCTTAATTCCATTACAGAGGAGTTGGCTGATCTCACGTTTGATCAGCGATGAAACCCGCGATATTCGACGATTGGTTGCCATAATCTCCTCCTAAAACCTCAAGCTGCAAGTCATGAGTTGCAATGAGTGCTTCTAGTTTATAAGGTTTAGCGCATCTAAAGGGTAGAGAGACCTAACATGGCGCGCAAGGTCAATACAACAAACGCGATGCCCCCCACAACAATACCCAGAAGCGCGATCGCACTGATTCGATTATTGAGCAAGGGACGCACCCAGCTGAATACTGAGAAAAAAATGCCCAGCGTAAACGAAATCAAATAGCGGGGATAACGGGCAACATTCTCAAAAAATTCTTTCATAAGGAAGTATCGCTCTTCAGGGCGGGCTTTGTTCAATCACGTTAATACAGGCCATTGTCATGATTCTACAAGGCTTGGGAAATCAGGATCACTGATGTTGAACCGCATCCTCTGGAAATCCAGAAAGTCTGTGCAGAGTGAATTGCTGTATTCAAAGTTACAGAAAAACAAGGACACCTCCTCGAAGATGTACGGGTTTCTCTCTCCTTGAATGAGAGCTAGAAACATCATTAGGGCTTGGGGGGTTCAGAACGTCAGCTCGAATTGACTCAGCAGTCCCCCATCAACCCACCTCTAAACCGTAAAGTACAAACGAAATTTATTAAGTTCTGGATTAAGTTCTGGACTTTCGTTCTAACCATCCGGTAGGTTTATTAACCAATAACGGTGCGGTGCATAAAAAATCAACGCGAAAAACAGATTGGACTCGTAATCAAGACCTGCAATGGGTGGGTTTTGAAGGCAGTAACCACTGTTGATCATGGTGAATCTTGCATCCCACACGCCAAAAGTTCAAACAGAGCAGGCTACAGACCGATTATTCGTCCATTAACACAGATGAGCGATACGCAGTTGAGTCCTGCTTTTTACAGGATTTCTTAATCTGTGGCTTAGTTCTCCCCTACTGGGGAATTGACCCCTATGGGGTAGTTTGGCTTTCAGTTCTCTTAACTCAAGACATTCAGGAAAGTTTTGAAGTGATGTCCCAATCAACGTTTAATCGTTTTCTTTCTCGGTCAAATGGCTCGGGCAGAACAGCGATCGCTGGCAATCTGAAGCCAGTGGCACGCCTTGTGCGCTCGTTCTCACCCTACCTTTTAGCCTGCATTCCCTTGACAGCCGTGATCACCGTGGTGTGGCATTCTTCGGCTGTTGCTCAAGGGCTAGATGCCCCCAGTTCCCTTGAAGAGCTTCAAGTGGTTCTGGACTCCATTTTTCTATTGATTGCATCTGTGCTCGTCATTTTCATGAATGCGGGCTTCGGTATGCTGGAAACGGGTTTTTGCCGCCAAAAAAATGCGGTTAATATCCTCTCGAAAAACTTGATCGTTTTTGCGGTGGCGACCATTGCTTATTGGGCGATCGGTTTCGGCTTGATGTATGGTGAAGGCAATCCCTTCATTGGCTTACAGGGTTTTTTCTTCAACAATGATCCTGCCCCCTATGGTGATGCCGCTTACCCTGAAGGCGTCCCAGTGGCAATCTCTTTCCTGTTCCAAGTTGCCTTCGCGGCGACAGCTGCCACCATCGTTTCTGGGGCAGTAGCTGAGCGGATTCAATTTGTTGCCTTTTTGATCTTTAGCTTCCTACTGGTCGCTATTTCCTATCCCATTACAGGTCACTGGTTCTGGGATGGGGGTTGGCTCTCTGATCTTGGAAACTTTGGGAGCTTCCATGATTTTGCCGGTTCTACAATTGTCCACTCCGTTGGGGGTTGGGCAGCTTTGGTTGGGGCGTTCGTGCTTGGACCCCGGTTGGGTAAATACAGCGACAGCGGTATCAATGCGATTCCTGGTCACAACATGAGTATTGCGACCCTAGGTTGCCTGATCCTGTGGATTGGTTGGTTCGGATTCAACCCTGGCTCCGAGTTGGCAGCAACCGCCAATGTCCCCTATATTGCAGTGACCACCAACTTAGCTGCAGCTGCAGGTGGCGTGGCCGCAACAATTACATCTTGGATTAAAGATGGCAAGCCTGACCTCTCGATGATTATCAACGGTATTCTGGCTGGCTTGGTCGGTATTACTGCGGGTTGTGATTCGGTGAGTTTCGGCGCTGCCATTCTGATTGGCTTAATCGCTGGGGTGATTGTCGTCTTCTCTGTATCGTTCTTTGATGCGATTCAAATTGATGATCCTGTAGGTGCGACTTCAGTTCACTTGGTTTGTGGGATTTGGGGCACGTTTGCTGTAGGCTTATTCGTCGCTGACGTTAATCCGATCGCTCAAATCATTGGTATTCTATCCATCGGTGGTTTCACGGTGCTGTTTAGCTTGATTGTTTGGTATGCCCTCAAGTTTACAGTCGGCATTCGTGTGAGTCCTGAAGAAGAAATTCAGGGTCTCGATATTAGCGAACATGGTATGGAAGCCTACAGCGGCTTTGTGACTGAAACAGACACGTTCGGTAGCCATGCGCCGATGGGTGTTAGTGGCAGTGATTCGCCAAGCTAGTTCCCGCGCTGATACCTCGGTTCAATGACCCCTCAATGGGGTTTAAATAAGGTTCCGCTTTCTGTTGGGCTCAATTTGAGCCGCAACGTTATGAGAGCGGGACTTTTTTTGTCAAAATAGAACTTGATGTCTGCCCAAAGGTGGTTAACAGGCTTGAAATTCCCACGTGACTGGTTAATGCTCTCGTTAATTGCCAACGGTGTTTTAGGGGTAATCGCGATCAGCCTTTGGCTACGTTGGGAGCCATTTGCTTTGGCTCGTTCTGGACAAAATGCAGTGATTGCTGCTGAACGAGAAGCGGCAGTGCGCAAGGGTCAGCCACGATCGCTGACCTATGAGCAATGGGTAGATTTACTGGCCCAAGAAGCGCGAGTCGCCGCAGTTGCTCGACCCGAACGGCTCAAGATTTTATTAGGAGATTCCCTGAGTTTATGGTTTGAGCAGCAAAACTTACCGGAGGATTGGGCTTGGCTGAATCAGGGGATTTCTGGCGAGAAAACCCTCGGTCTCTTACGTCGATTGGCGGCCGTCGCGGATACAGAGCCAGAAACCATTTTTATTATGATTGGCATCAATGACCTGCTCTGGGAGGTGCGGGATGAGACGGTACTTGCCAACTATCAACTCATCGTGCAGCAACTTCAGCGTCAGCATCCTCAGGCTGAAATTGTGATTCAATCCATTTTGCCCCACGGCGCCGATCGCGCCACCTGGGAAGGAAAGGCAAAGTTCGCAACCGTTTCCAATCAACGAATTCAACGCTTAAATGTCCGACTCGCAGCGATCGCCCAGCAAGATGACCAAGTCCATTATCTCGATCTCTATGCCCTCTTCAGCGACGATCGCGGTAATTTGAAGATGTCTTTTAGTACCGATGGTTTGCATCTCAATGCTCAAGGCTATCAGGTTTGGGCGACCGCAATTCAGTTGTTCACGCAGATAGAGCTAGAGTAGATGATCTAGTTTGGAAGCTGAGTAATCTGCTGAGTTGAGACAAGATGAAAAATGGGATGATAGCTAAAGATTCCAAGCCCACTCGGCTGTGCTGGCTGAGTGGGCTTTTTCAGGTGACTGTGCAAGCGAGGAGGTGGAACATTACAGTGCGCGAAAATAGCAAACCTATCTCCTATCACAAGGTTTAAAACGTTAGGACATCGATCGGGTTACATCTCTCGGACGCTGGGCTGACCATCATTGATTTCGCCCACAAGCACTACATCAGTGCAGTTGACAAACAAACCATTCTCCAACACACCAGGTAAATTATTTAGGGTTGCTTCTAAGGCAACAGGGTCATCAATCTGCTCAAACTTCACATCAATTACCAAGTTCCCTTGGTCTGTGACCACGGGCCCCGCCTTCTTAATGCCCATTCGCAGTTCAGGCTTACCACCCAGTCCCTCAATCGCTCGCATCACAGGGGCGATCGCCATCGGTAGCACCTCAACGGGTAATAAGAAGGTTGACCCCAAGCGGTCTACCAGCTTGCCCTGATCCACCACCACAATAAAAGTCTCAGCGAGTGTGTCTACAATCTTTTCGCGGGTATGGGCTGCGCCACCCCCTTTGATCAAGTTTTTCTGGGGATCAACCTCATCCGCCCCATCGATCGCCACATCAATTTTGTCCGTCGCATCGAGTGTGGTGAGGGGAATGCCGTATTGTTTGGCTAACACTTCCGCTTGGAACGAGGTCGGGATACCCACAACATTTTCGAGTTCGCCGGATTTCAGGCGATCACCTAAAAACTGAATGGCATAGGCGGTTGTTGACCCCGTGCCTAAACCAACGACTGAATTGGATGTTACGCGTGCAGCTGCCGCTTTACCCACCTCTTGCTTCATTACCTTAACGGCATCACTCATCAATCTCGCTCCAACAAATTTACATCACCTAAAAACACTACCCTAGGATGGCCTTTGCGCGTAGGGATTTAGCGAAATCAAAAATGCCCTCTGCTTAGCAGGGGGCATTTGATGTTGCAAACCAATGTTATTGACAGAGGCTTAAAAATAGACTAGTACTCGACGGCGGAAGTAAGCCACCTATTCAAAATCCACCCGATATCTGTCATACAGACACTTTGAACTTTGAACTCTGCACTTTGAACTTCCGCCCTGCGGTACTAGGAGTTTGTCGCTTGCGCCGTCAGCATCTCTTTGAGCTTCGCTAAATCCGCTGCCCAACGCGGATCAGGCTGGGTTGCTGTATTGCTATTGTTCTGGTGGCTATTCCCCCGCTTCTTACCACTGCGAGCCTTGTTACCACCGCTATTATTGGTCGGACGGCTACTATTGCTTGCACCTTCTTTATCACCCTTGGCGCTTTTCTCACGGGGCAAAGCTTTTTCGATTTTGAGCGTTACATCCATAAAGTTTGTGCCGTTATGCTGCTCAATAATTTGATCCGCAAGCTCATCAGTCGGCACGGTGACAAAGGCAAAACCGCGGCACTTGCCCGTCTTACGATCTTTAATCACCTTTGTAGAAATGTCAGAGCCATGACTACTGAACATTTCTTGCAAAGCCTCTCGATCAACGGTGTCTTTCGGCAAATTGCCAACATATAAACGAATAGACATCAGATATTTATCTCCAGTTATTAAGAATTAGGGTTTAGGGTTTAGGGTTTAGAGGACTCATACGAAAAAATGAGTCCGAAATCTGCGAAGAGCTTCCGTCTCTGTTGTCGTCACATGTAAGGCTAGAATTTTTTCGATCGCTCGCACGTTGTGCTGTAGATAAATCGTGGGTGTCTAGATTGAATTGATCGGGTCACTGAAAAATCAAACGATCACACATGGATGAGCTGAAAACCGAACACCAACGGAATGCCGTGTGCGAGCTGGTCTCACTTTCATTAACTGAGTGGGAGTTCAATTGCGTTGGGCAATCATGACGGACTCCAGGTGTAATTATTACAGAAGATTTACAGGTTTCGTCAAGTTAAATTGAAGATTTTTGGTAAAAATTTAGCCTCAAGGGAGCGAAAAGAACAAAAGAACTGTTTTCCACACCAAAACCCCTTGATATCCGATGCTTTAGCGAAGTACCAGATAGGGCTCTAGCCATTGAGCGATCGCGCTCTGGGCAGCTAATGGAGATTGCTGAGCAATCAATTGTAAAAGCTGGTTCACAAATGGCTGATAAAGGTCGTCCTGCTGTGCCAACTGTTGTGCTGCCGTTTTCACTTGTTTGAGATCTCCATCACAAGCTGCGTGATAGAGCGACTGTAAAAGGTTAGGTTGCGGTAATACCACAGATCGATCAGTTGCTGTGGGAACCGAGCCTGGGAATGATGAACTGGGCATGAGTACTTCAACAGGAATCTCAAACCAAAAAATGCTGCCCTGGGTGGGTATTGTTGCCACCTGAAGCTCACCACCCATTTGACGTACAGCGTGGCGACTGAGTGTTAGCCCCAATCCAAGACCAGGAAGCTGATTGGCAGCGCCAATTTGTACAAACGGCTCAAATACCCGCTCTCGATCCACTGCACTTAAACCAACCCCCATATCTTCTACCTCAATCCGCAGCCCACAGTTATGCTGCGAGTTGAGCGGCTGCCCAATGGTCAACGGCAAGCTTCGTACCCGTAAGGTGATCTGGCCTTGGGGTGTATAGCGAATCGCATTTTCTAACAGGGCATTGAGGACTTGGCGCAATAACCGCTCCTGGACTTTAATATGGCTGGGCAGGGTGGGACTGGGCTGGAACTGCAAGGTTAATCCCTGATCCGTAGCATGGAGCGTATATATCTGCACTATGGTGTTGAGAAAAACTGTGAGTTCCACTGTGTCAGCTAGCGGTGCGCTCGTCGGTTGCAGATCATTATGGGTCATTGTCAAAAGATCCTGGAGAACGTGAGCCATTTGTGTGGTGCAAGTTCTTATTTGCAGTAAAGATTGACGCTGCTCTGGAGTCAAAGGGCGTGAACCTTGTAATTGCGCTAAACGACCCACAATGGTCTGAAGGGGTGTTCGTAATTCAGAATTCAAGTTCACCAACATTTGTTGCTGGGGCTGAAGCGGCAGCACGGGGTCTTTAGGTTGAGCGATCGTGACAAGCGCTCGTAAATTCTGATGTCCAGCATCACTGAGATAGCCTTGGCGTAATCGTTCCCAATCTTGCAGAGCCGCTGTTCGGTTCTGGTGGAACTCTTGTTGCAGGGCATTGAGGGTTTCAGGATGCTTCACATATTGCCCAAGCCAAGCCGCGAGCACCACAGCGTCTTGAATCGCGCCTAAATTTTCTTGCAACAGTTTCAATTCTGTTAGCCATTGGCAAAACGCTTGACTGTGGATGGGCGCAAAAAATTCTGCTTGGTATCGGGTTTGCTTAATCAGTTTGCGCAAATCATGCAAGGTTTCAAGTTCATGGTCTCTGAGCATCTGCTGACCACTAATTTGCCAACCCGGATGCGCTAGCAGTTGTTCAAGCTGGGCCTGGAGAACAGGTGTCGCCATGATGTTTGCTGCTCTATCCGCCAATGCCCCTTTAAGTGGGGTCTGAAGCCATTGTTGATACGTCTTTTTAAAGCGACGATAGGGTCGATCGCGGAGCACCCGATACACTTGCTTGGCCACCTTTTGCCGTCGTTTGCCCAGTTTTTTGATCAGTTGATCGAGAGCCTGCCGTTCCGTCTTGGGCAATCGGGGTCGATAGGTCTGTTGCAAGCTTTCGAGTTGCACATCCAGATCTCGCAACTGGCCCAACTGACGTCCCAATTTTCGCAGTGCTCGATTTTCCTGTTTTAGGGGAAGATTAAGCACCTCACCAAAGGTTTTGAGGGTTGCCCGTAGACGACGCAGACCCACGCGCATTTTATGCAAAGGTTCTGGATCGCGATCGGCCAGCACTTTCGGCCGCTGTTTGGTGATCTGTTGATAATGCTTTTGAATCAACATGTGGGCATAGTCACCCCAGGACACTTCGGAGTTAGGGTTTGAAGACATGGGTTTGAAGTGGTGCATGGCGTTAAGGCTAGAGGAGAGGGTGAAGCGTTGATGTACTTGGGGTTTAGAGTCTGTTCAAAAACACCGTATAAACTATCTTTAACCTAATAGAATGGTCAGACTTTAATTTTATCCTGACCGTCTAGGGCGCGTCGTCATTTAAAACCAAAAGTCTTACAGGATAAGGGACAGAGCGCCCGACCCAAACAACAAGAAAAGGGGCTGTAAGCCAATCACTGTAAGAGTTGGCAACCTAACTGACGGCAGCCCCTAGAACCGGGCCAATCTGGTGAGCTGTCCACTCTTGCCAACAAACGTTGAACCGCATTGCTACGGTTGATATAGAACTTCACCTTTGACGGGTAAGATGACTACAGAACTTTGTGTACCTGCGATCGCGCCCCCAGTTATGAACGCTCCCCTGCAAGCTCTTTCTGATATTTGGTATCAGTCCGCCGCGCAATATGGCGACGTGGTGGCAGTGCATGATCCCCACAACACACCAGAGATTCAGCTCACCTATCAAGAGCTAACGGCACAGATGGACACATTTGCTGCAGCCCTGCAACATCTCGGGGTGCAGCGGGGGGACAAAGTGGCACTTTTTGCCGACAACAGTCCCCGTTGGCTCGTGGCTGACCAGGGCACGATGAAAACAGGGGCAACGAATGTGGTGCGCTCCGCTCAGGCGGAACGCCTGGAACTCCTGTACATTTACAGCGATAGCGATAGTACCGCTTTGATTGTTGAAGATCTCAAAACCCTGGCAAAACTGCGTCCCGAACTCGATGATCGGCCGGTTAACTTCATTATTCTGCTCTCAGACGAGACACCACCCCAGGCTGAACCGACGCAAGTATTGAACTTTAACCAGGTGCTGGAGTTAGGCGCACAATATTCCCTGAAATCGGTGGCAATTACGCCTGATGATCTCGCTACGCTGATCTATACTTCCGGCACCACGGGCAAACCCAAAGGGGTGATGCTCTCCCACGGCAACCTGCTCCACCAAGTTCGCGCCTGCAAAAGCGTGATTCACCCTCGTCCGGGCGATCGCGTTTTGAGCATTTTGCCCAGTTGGCATTCCTATGAGCGCAGTGTGGAGTATTTCCTGTTTGCCAATGGTTGCAGCCAAACCTACACCAATATTCGCTTTTTCAAAAAAGACCTGACCCAGGTGAAACCCCACTTTATGGTGGGAGTACCGCGCCTTTGGGAATCCATTTATGAGGGAGTCCAAAAAACCTTTCGGGAACAGCCTGCGGGGAAACAAAAACTGGTGAATCGCTTTTTCAAGATTTCGACCCAGTACATCAAAGCCAAGCGCATTGCTGAGGATTTAGAACTAGAACATCCTAATCCCAGCCCTAGCAAACGACTAAAGGCCCGGATCAAGGCAGCCCTGCTCTCACCGTTGCATCAACTCGGCGATCGCCTTGTCTATCAAAAAGTCCGAGCCGCCACAGGGGGGTGTGTGCGCTATTTCGTCAGTGGCGGAGGCTCTCTGGCACGACATATCGACTTATTTTATGAAATTGTCAATGTTCCCATCATTGTTGGCTATGGACTAACAGAGACCTCTCCAGTGGTGACGGTGCGCGATCGAGATCGCAACTTACGCGGTGCGTCAGGACAACCCTTGCCCGACTCTGAAGTCAAAATTGTTGACCTCGAAACCTGTCAGCCTGTCCCAGCTGGCCAGAAAGGTTTGGTGCTGTTGCGTGGCCCCCAAATCATGCAGGGCTATTACAACAAACCTGAAGCTACGGCCAAAGCGATTGACGCTGAGGGGTGGTTCGACAGTGGTGATATTGGCCTACTGACCCACGGCGATAACTTAGTGATCACCGGCCGCGCCAAGGACACGATTGTCCTCAGCAATGGTGAAAATATCGAACCCCAACCCCTTGAAGATGTCTGTGTCCAGAGTCCTTATATCGACCAGATCATGGTGGTGGGCCAAGACCAAAAACAACTGGGTGCGTTGATTGTGCCCAATCTAGAAACCGTTGCCCAATGGCTCGCTGAGCAGCAATTAGAGCTGAAACTGCCGGAGCTGGGGGCCAGCGATCGCCTCGATCTCGATCATCCCAAAATTCAGGCACTGTTTGCCCAGGAACTCCGTCAACGGGTCAAGGATCGACCAGGCTACCGTCGGGATGACCAGATTGGCGTCTTGCGTCTAATTCTGGAGCCCTTCACAATTGAGAACGGCCTGCTCACCCAAACCCTGAAAGTTCGTCGGCCTGTGGTAAGCGATCGCTATCACGCTATCATTGACGGGATGTTTCAGTAGACATTGCGCGTAAATTTTTAACAGGAAATCTTAGATCATGACCAGTTCATTGACTGTCAAGCGTCCCATTGTGCTGAAAGTGATTGTGACCCCTCGTTGGCAAGAGGAAGTCACAACTCAACTTACGGCTCAGAGTGGCCAGCTTGAAAAGCAAATCCAGGATGTAGAACTCCAAGGACAACGCGCCGTCTCGGAAATTCAAAAACAGGGAGTTGCTATGACCAACCCCCAAGCACTTCAGCAAATTGAGGCTATTCAGAACCAAGTCAACCAGCGCAAGAGTGAGCTACAGCAAAAGCGCAATCAACTCTTACAGCAGCTTGAGCAAATCGGCAAGTTGGAAATGGAGCAAGAGGTGGCACAGGGCCAGCTTGAGGGCTTTTGTGATGTGAATATCGGTGATAATCTCGTCAAAAAGCTGCAAGTAGAAGTTGTGGTGCGCGATGGTGTCGTCGAGGAGATTCGCGGCGAGTTGTAACGCTCAAGTTTGAATCTAAGCTTAAAAAGGCAAGAGATTTATTCTCTTGCCTTTTTGTATTTTTTAATGAAGCAAGTGTAATCGCTTTGTTATGCACGTGGCTTAACCGTTCCTGATTGCTTGAGATAAAGCTCAGCAGTGATGATACTAAGGAGTGTTAGGAGTGCCGCGATCGCGGAGCCAACCAAATTAAACTGATAAACCAGCAAAGCGATCACTCCGGTCATCCCAGCGTAGGTCAGGGCGATTTTCTGGTCAGACCAGCCTGCTTGTTGGAGTCGTTGATAGAGATGTAGGATTCGGGACTTGCGGATTCGGAAGAAATCTTCGCCACGCAAAAGACGACGGATCGCAGTATAGGTGGCATCTCCCATCAGTGGAAAGGTAACGGCGATCGCTGACCAAAATAACTCTGGGCTGGTATCAAAAAGATCTACAGGATCGCCATTGAGCAGGATGACTGCTACGAGCAACCCGAGCGCATTATTCCCTGTTTTTCCTATCACAACCTTTGCAGGTGGCCAGTTCCATGGCAAGAAACCAATGAGAGCAACAGGGAGAAAAATTAACGCGGGTTGGTCAAGATAAATCGCCAGAAAAATGGTTTGAATGATGGCTGTGCCAGTCACTAAGCCATCAACACTACCCATGAAATTGTAGAAGTCGAGGAAGGCTGTGACAAACATCAAGGTGATGGGCAAACCAAAGAGCACAGCCATAGGGTCTGATTGTTCTAAACCTGGAAGGGGGACAACACCAAAAAGTAATGAGATAAATACTGACACGAGTGTGAGCAAGCGTGCCCAGTCAAATTTTTGATTGAAAGCGGACAAATCTTGGTGTATAGATTGTGTATTCAAGAGAATGCCCATCTGCATAATGAGAATGCCGTGAGGCAGATCAAGAGACCAAGTATCCCTTGCCAGTCCACCTGTTAAACAAAATGCTAGTCCCCAGGAAGACCACAGATTAATTATTGGGGTTTGAGGTTGCTTCTGTCTGGAGTCAATATTGCTGGAACCAACATCATCTGATGCAGGTGGTATTTTCTGTTTTGCGGTGTATCTTGTGCCCCAATACGAGAGATACCAGGCTGACCCGCTCAGTCCCAACCAAACCCAAACGATAAAATCTTCATTCACTTCAATCGGCCGCAAAGCCCAACGGCCAAACAATAAGATGGCAATGAGGCAGGCAATCCAGGTGCCGAGTTCGACATTAAAGATTTTACGCATCAGACTTGGATGGAGGAGTTAGTTTGCCTTTGTTTTGAAGATACAGTTCAGCACTCAGAATTCCGGCTAGGGTGAGCAGGGCTGCGATCGCTGAACCCGCCAAATCCCACTGATAAATAAGAACAGCAATGATCCCCGTGACTGCAATATAAGTTAACGCCACTTGGCGGTGCGTCCAGCCGGATTGATGGAGGCGTTGATAGATGTGAAAACGATGGGCTTTGAAGATATTTTCTTGGCGTAATAGGCGACGGAAGATCGTGTAGGTGGCATCGCCAATGAGTGGAAAGGTGATGGCGATCGCCGACCAAAATAATTCCGGTGTTGTCCCCCAATCTGTATTCATTCCCGAGCCATTGATCAGCGCTAGGATGATAATTGCTCCCAAGGTTGTACTGCCCACATCCCCCATAAAAACTTTAGCAGGCGACCAATTCCATCGCAAAAAGCCCACTAGACCTGCGGCTAAAGGAATCAAGGCAGGCTGATGCAGATAAAGAGCTAAGAAAACAGTCTGAACTAAAACCGTTCCTGCCACCAAACCATCTAAACCATCCATAAAGTTATAGAGGTTGATGAAGCCTGTAATAAACAGGAACGTCAGTAAAACTCCGAGAATATGGATAACATCTGGGGATTGTCCAAAAATGGGAAGCGGAACCCTGCCAAAGCTAAAGGCTAAAATCGCCACGAGAAAGTGAACGAGATAGCGCAGCCTTGCTGAAACATGACCCTGATCATCTTGGATACTGACACAATATAAAATCAGGAGCTGGATTGTGAATAAATCCCTGCCCAGACCACTAGAAATCAAACTGGCCGACCAAATGTATTTCAGTAATATATTGCCAAGTAAAAAACCCAAAAAGAAGAATTTCCCTCCACCTCTAGGCGTGGGTTTTCGATGGGAACTCCGCTTGTTAGGAATATCAAGAAAATCCTCATTCGCTTGCTTGATGAATTTACGACTACAGGTGAAGGAGAAATACCAACAACAGAAGACTAATGTAATCCACAAGAGAATGCTAAGGGACAAGTAGGATGTTGTCGGAAAAACTTCATAAAATTCAATGGCAGAGATGCCAAATAATCCTCCGTAAACCAGAAAAAGAATCCACAGATCAAGATCAACATCGAATAGTTTGGGCATTTTTAAGACAGCAAACTAGAGTTTGAGCCAACTGAAAATTTCAGCGGCTGTGAGGTGTAAGCCTGCATTATTCATTGGGCAGGCGGGGGGACGCCTACGCTATGATTTTTCCTCATCTACAGTCCGTAGCGCGGGCATCTTGCCCGCCGCTTTGCTAAAGCTAGTACCGCGGGCGGAAGTTCAAAGTGCAAAGTTCAAAGTGTCTGTATGACAGATATCGGGTGGATTTTGAATAGGTGGCTTACTTCCGCCGTCGAGTACTAGCAATTCAGAATGTTTGGGGAGAATTTGATGAATAATGCAGGCTAAATCTAAGGTGTGAGAGTCCGATGTTTTGTATGGTGGAGCAATGTGCCCTGCTTTGGCAAGCGGGGCACGGTAGATAAAGATTGGCCAGCGAAATTAAGCCGTGACTAAACCGTTATGGCGCAACAGTGCCGCCGTATCGGGTTCCCGACCCCGGAACGCTTTGAACACAGCCATCGGATGCTGACTGCCCCCGAGGGCCAGCACCGTATCCCGGAAGCGCTCACCCACCGAGACGATCGCGCTCTCATTCTCCAGACCCACTTCCTCAAAAGCAGCAAAAGCATCTGCACTGAGGACTTCTGCCCATTTGTAGCTGTAATAGCCTGCCGCATAACCACCAGCGAAGATATGTCCAAAGGTGCAAAGGAAACTATCGTCTGGGAGGGGGGGGAGCACAGTGGTGGTTTGAGCGAGGCGATCGCGTACCTGTTGAGGCGTTTCGCTGCCATCCGGTTGGTAGCGATGGTGTAGCTCAATATCCACAAAGCTAAAGTGCAACTGCCGCAACATCCCCAAGCCGCTGTGATAAGTGCGAGCGGCGAGGAGCTTTTGGTATTCTGCTTCTGGAAGCGTTTCCCCTGTGGTGTAATGCTTGGCCATGCCAAAGAGGGTCTGACGTTCATAACACCAATTCTCCATAAACTGGCTGGGCAACTCCACCGCATCCCATTCCACATTGCGGATGCCCGAGACCTCGGGGTTATCCACTTGGGTGAGCATATGCTGCAAACCATGCCCAAACTCATGAAAGAGGGTTTCCACTTCGCCAAAGCTCATCAAACTGGGTTTGTCGGCAACAGGGGGCATTTGGTTGCAGGTGAGGTAGGCCACGGGCAGCCGGACTTGGGTTTTGTCCCCAACTGTGAATTTTGCGCGACCCACACAGTCATCCATCCAAGCGCCACCTCGCTTTTCGGCTGGGCGGCTGTAAGGATCAAGGTAGAAATAGGCGATCGCGGCGCCTTGGGCGTTATTCACCTGAAAATAACGCACATCCTCATGCCAGACCGGAGCTTGGCCATCCGCCGCGATGATTTCTACACCAAACAATCGTTGAGTCAAGCCAAACAGCCCGTCCAATACCTGAGATAAGGGAAAGTAAGGACGTAACGCTTCTGCGTCGAGGTCAAACTTGGCTTGGCGCTGACGCTCTGCCCAATAACTGAGATCCCAGAGCTGGAGGTCATTGGTCTGGGCAAAGGTTTTAAGGTCAGCCAATTCTTTTTGGGCGGCGGGGTAACTCACGTCACGAAGTTCACCTAGGAGTGTCTCCACACTGACAACGTCGGGAGCCATCTTCCGTGCTAGGCTCAGTTGAGCATAACTCTCAAACCCCAACAGTTCAGCTTGCTCCTGTCGTAGGGCCAGAATTCGGGTAATCAATGGATTGTTATCAAGTTCACCACTCGAAGCACGGGTTACATAAGCGCGATAGACCTGCTCACGTAAGTCACGGGCAGAGCAGTAGCGCAGGAAGGGGCCAAAGTTGGGCGCATCTAGGGTAACCATCCAGGGACCACTGTCTGGGGTGGCTGATGTCTCGCCTTTATTGCAAGCTGTTTGGGCTGCTAAACTCCGCCAACTTTCAGGCATGCCATCCACTTGAGCCGGATCGGTGATTTTTAGCTCAAAGGCTTTGGTCGCATCCAGCACATGGTTGGAGAAGTTTGTCCCCAACTCGGCGAGCTCAAGCTGAATAGCATTGAAGCGCTCTTTTGCTTTACCAGTTAAACCTACGCCTGAGAGTTCAGCGCTTTGGAGTTCCGCTTCAATGGCCCGTTTCTGAGCAGTGGTGAAAGTTGCCCATTGTTCGCTTTCCCGTATGGCTTTAAAGCCCTGATAAAAAGTTGTATTTTGGCTCAACTGGCTGCCAAACTTTACTAGCTCGGGCTGTACCTGTTCGTAGGCGGTGCGGAGTTCGGGACTATTCTGGACGCCCATCAGATGGCCAATCACGCCCCATGTCCATTCCAATTTTTCGCCGATCGCGGTCAAGGGCGTCATCAGCCCGTCCCAGGTTGGGGTGAGATTGGCTTCGAGTTGAGTTTGTGCCTGCTGCAAGGTTTGCAATAACTGCTCCACCGCAGGGACAACATGATCAGGGGTAATGTCTGCAAAGGGCGGCAGGCCTTCGCCAATAAGAAGTGGATTGCGAGTTAAGGTCATTGCGATCGCGGATTTCCGTAGCGTGATGGTTTTTCTCTAACCTAACGTTTTGCTACGCTTCTATGCCATGATCAAAGCGCAAAAGGACGGAGATTTGAGCCAAGAAACATGACGGCTGACTTTATCAAGCTGGATCAATTTTTAAAGCTGAAGGGGGTGGCGGCGACTGGCGGCCAGGCCAAGATGATGATCCAAGATGGCATTGTCACGGTCAATGGTGAGACGGAAACGCGGCGGGGCAAGAAGCTCCGGACAGGCGATCGTGTGGTGGTGAATGAAGAAGTGTTTGTCGTGGAGTTGTGAGACTTTGAATTATTCCAGGTCTGCTGCCCAATCAACCGCGATCGTGTTGGCTGGCTCATTTATACGGCATATGTAGTTGTGGCGTATCCTACGCCCGGCATCATCTTTGGACTCAATCCAGGCCTGATAGTGCCATACACCTTTAGTATTTCTGACTGGTTTGGGAGCATTGTCTTGGTGTGTGGCTCTGCTCAAGGACTGTAGTTCGATGTCAGAGTGAATAAGACAGTAATCTCGTACGTCTGACCGTGTCATATTGTTATTTTCGGGTTGCTGTGCTTTGGCAATTTGTTGTTGGCGTTCTTGGCTCTCGCTCCATAAGACCAGAGTGGTTGCCAGTGTGAGCACACTGATTTGGAGCAAACCATCCATCCAACGGTAATTTCTGGCCTGCCACCATTGGGGCGGCTGGCTATTGATGCGCTGATTGTTGATACTCACCATGCCACTGTTCAACTGACTACCTTGCGTAAGGGCTGATCTTCCCTTCTGGGGCATGAAGACGAAATCAGGATAATCTGTCCTGTTTATTGGAGAGAGTGGTGGAGCATAATCTGATTCCAACGTAAATAAATCACGTCTATTGTAGGGACTCTTATTCAGTCCATAATCCCATCTACAAAACCTTTGGATTGGAGTAGAGCGCAACAAACTCATCTTCTGATTGCGTGATGTGAGCTTGCCCAAGACTGTGTTCCATTTCCAATGGCATATGTGTGACGCATTCAGGGGAGCGGACGATAAACCCCCTTGCACCGGGTTCAAAAAGCACACAATTGCCGAGCCCCATGACACAGCACAAACATACTGCAAGTTTGGGATCGCTGCATGGGCGTCTCACCATAATGCAGAGACTCATATCTTCATTAACTGCGAAGAAGAGCACTGAGCTGTTACTGGGGCTAAACCTGGCCTGAATCCAGCGATCGCCTTGCTCAACAATAAAATCGCTAAAACAGTTCAAGATATCAAGCGTTCGGAGTTGCTGAGGTTTCCCATTCTTAAACGCTTGAATAAACAGTTCAGTGCTCACAGTGGTTTGATGATTGACCAAACTGGGCAATTATTTATTCGGTTGTGGGGTCATTCGCAGATAGGGCTTAATTTCCTGAACACCTTTCGGAAACTTCACCTTGGCATCTTCCGTAGAAATTGAGGGCACGACGACACAGTCTCCTCCATCCTGCCAATTCACAGGAGTCGCCACCTGATGGTAATCCGTAAGTTGCAAAGAATCGAGCACACGGATGATCTCATCAAAGTTGCGACCAGTTGCTGGTGGGTAGGTGATGGTCAGGCGCAATTTTTTGTTGGGGTCAATGATAAATACGGAACGCACCGTGACTTTAGCGTTGGCTTTCGGGTGAATCATGCCGTAGAGATCAGAAACCGTTTTGTCCACATCGGCCAAAATCGGGTAGTTCACTGTGGTGTTTTGGGTTTCATTAATGTCATTCACCCAACCATTGTGAGAGGCGACATCATCGACACTCAGGGCAATTACCTTTGTGTTGCGAGCCTCAAAGTCAGCTTTGCGGCGGGCGACTTCTCCTAATTCTGTGGTGCAAACGGGCGTATAGTCAGCCGGGTGGGAAAAGAGCACAACCCAGCTCTCTCCTGCCCAATCATAGAAAGAAATCTTGCCTGCTGTGGAGTCTTGGGTAAAGTTGGGGACAGTGTCGCCTAGTTGTAAGGTCATTGCGGTGTTAATCTCCTGATCAAGAATCAAAGTGTTATCTGTGATACCGCAGATATCTTGACTTTAGACATTAAGTAAGTCATTTCTTAACAACTCTGCCTGGGCACAATGTCTAATTACACTCCAACGTGCTCAGCCAATGCTCTGCCCCATGACAGCCACTTATATTCCCATCGGATCAGCATTCGGACGCATCTTGATCCGAATCGCCAAGCCAGTTAAATTATCGTGACCGTTATAAATATTGGCCGCATCAACCAGTTCCATCACGCCTTGCTCTAGATTCGCCCGTGAACTAATCAATGGCGTGAGACAGTCTTCAAAATGTTCTTCAAGGAAGTCGCCATCCGAGATGCCATCGGAGCAAAGGAAGAGCAGCGTATCTTCATTCAGTTCGAGATATTGTACATCGGGTTTAACGGCATCATTGTCGCGGGGGCCTAAGGCTTGGGTGAGCTGATAGGCATCAGGCCGGGCGTAGGCATCATCAGGATCAACACCCCGTAAAATTTCGCGTTGGCCCACCTCATGGTCAATTGTGAGCTGTTCAATACCGTGCTTGCGTGTGACTCGGTAAGCACGACTGTCACCGACATGGGCGATCGCCACATGGATATCCTGGACCAGCACCATCACCAAAGTTGTACCCATACGACCACTACCCGATCGAGCATTTTTCATATTGACGGTGTAGATCTTTTCGTTAGCCGTATGGATCGCTTGGGTAATCATGGCCTCATCCGGTAAGGAACTGCGATCCATCCAATTTTCTTGGAAATATTGTTGAAGTGTCTCCACTGCCATCGCGCTGGCGACTTCCCCTGCTGCATGACCCCCCATACCATCACAGACGATATAAAGACCATCAGTTTGAATCAACTTCCCCATCGCGTTTTCCTGGCGACGAACAGTGGTTTCAATCCCAAAGTGGTCTTCGTTATGATCCCGTTGCTCACCAATATCGGTGAAGCCACTATCGCTAATGCTCAACAATTGCATTGGCAGTACCACGGTCGGTAAATCATCCCCCATCCCCTGATAGACCATTTTCTCCGGATTCTCGGGGGGCTGCGTCGTTGCCTCAGAGGAATTAGGATTCGTTGGGTCAGCAGCTTGGGCGGGGTCTTCCCCATCGGCTGGATTGGGTTGGTTGGCCGCAATGGCTTGTAAATCTTGGCGTAATTCTTCCACAGTTTGATACTCTCCCTCAATTAAACGACTTAATAGTTCAGCGATCGCTCCCTCTGTTGTTCGACCCGATGTCACAAACAATTGTTGCCAGACCTGTCCCAGACTCTCCAGCGAAAGGGATGTTCCATCCGGATCAATATAGAGCTTGCGCAGGCAAAGGGTCTGATCTTCATCCAAACACAGGTTATCTAAGCTTTGCAGGCTCTGGCAAACCTGCAACTTTTGCAGTTCTCCCCATAAGCGCAAGGTTTCGTTGAGCCAATATAAAAGCTGCGAGAACGGTGTGGTCTCATCTTGCCAAACTGTCAGCAGAGCTGTCCATGCTGAGCGGTCTTCAATCAGCACAATCTCCTGTCCCTGATAATTCCAGGTATCTTGCAGTACAGGGATTGCTGGTGCTAACGCTTCCTGCAAGACGAGATAGGGAATTGCTGCTGAGGAAACCCCTAATTGTTGCCAAAACCGGATATTGGCATTGTCTTGATCCTCACTAGCCGCTACTAAACCTTCAGTATTGTCCTGTTGTTCCAACAAACGTTCGAGATAGGTCTTTTGCAGTGGCTGTTGATCCCAAACTTGAACTTGCACCCAGTCTGGAACGATCGCTACCTCCTGATCCAAGCGTTGGTAGCGAGCTTCCGGATCGATCTGACCCTCTGTAGGGATGGGGGGAGATGAACTGGGCCAGACCGCTAACCCCATTGAGGCAATTTGAGCACCGCAGGCTGGACAATCTTTTGCGCTCCATGCAACATCAGCACCACAGTCTGGACAGGGCCGGACGATAAATGATGTGCCACATCGCTGACAATAGTTATTGGTATCGGGATTTTCAAATTGGCAATCAGGACAGACCAGAATCATAGGGGTTTGAGCGAGGTAGAAAGAGCAGTGAAGCCACGCACCCGCAACCAGAAAAGAGGGGTCAATTTTAGAAGAAGCTCGGGAAAAGCTTGAGTTATATAGGTTGGGGTTGAAAGGGGTGAACAGTCAGATGGTTAGCAGCACCAAGACTCAATACCACTATGAGACAAAGTTTAGCTAAAAAATAATGAGCGATCGCATCAGCGGGACATAGGCTTAACACAGTCCCTGCTCAATTGTAGAAGCGCGATCGCTTCCCGTCACCGCCCCTGCTGTTTTTTCTCAGGCGAAAACTTGGCATATCCTAAAATTCAGCGCTTAATGGCGTCCGGGGGAAGGGGATTACATCTCGGATATTGCCCATTCCAGTCATAAACTGCACCACTCGCTCAAAACCCAAGCCGAATCCTGCATGGGGCACCGTGCCATAGCGCCGTAGATCCCGATACCACCACAATTCCTCTAACGGCATCTCCGCCTCGGTAATCCGCCGTTCTAGGACATCAAGACGCTCCTCCCGCTGAGAACCGCCCACAATCTCACCGAGCTTGGGGGCGAGGATATCCATTGCTGCCACGGTCTTACCATCATCATTGAGCCGCATATAAAAGGCTTTAATGCCCACGGGGTAGTCGGTGACGATCACAGGCTTTTTAAAGAGTTGTTCAGCGAGATAGCGCTCATGCTCCGACTGCAAGTCTTGGCCCCAAGCCACAGGATATTCAAAGGACTGGGTGGCTTTTTCCAGGTGAGCGATCGCCTCGGTATAGGTAATCCGTTCAAATCCATTGTTGATAATATTCTCAGCCGTCGCAAGCACTGTATCGTCGATGCGCTGATTGAAAAACGCCATATCCTCTGGGCATTGCTCCAGCACTGTGGCGAAGATATGTTTCAAGAACGCTTCAGCTAAGTCCATGTTGCCGACAAGATCGCAAAACGCCATCTCCGGTTCTACCATCCAAAACTCCGCGAGATGACGCGAGGTATTAGAGTTTTCGGCACGGAATGTGGGGCCGAAGGTATAGACATCCCGAAATGTCAGCGCCATCACTTCCGCTTGGAGTTGACCACTCACCGTGAGGTAGGCGGGTTTACCAAAAAAGTCTTGGCTGTAGTCCACTACGCCCGTGTCGGTTTTGGGCACATTGGCCAAGTCAAAGCTAGAGACGCTAAAGAGTTCCCCTGCCCCTTCGCAGTCGTTGGTAGAAATCAAGGGCGTATGTACCCACAGGAAGCCCCGTTCCTGAAAAAACTCATGGATGGCGCGGGCACAGGCGTTGCGCACCCGGAAGACGGCCCCGAGGGTGTTAGTACGCGATCGCAGATGCCCGATCGTCCGCAAAAATTCAAAGGAATGGCGCTTTTTCTGGAGCGGGTAGGTCTCAGCATCACAGCCTCCCACCACCTCAATTTGGCTCGGTTGTAGCTCCACGCTCTGGCCTTTGCCCTGGGAGGCCACCAACTCTCCAGTGACGCTGACCGCTGCGCCTACGGATAGCTGCTTGAGCAAGTTGGCATAATCGGGGAAGTCTTGGTCAATCACCACTTGTAGGTTGGCCATAAAGGAGCCATCGTTGACTTCCATAAAAGAGAACTTTTTCAGTTCGCGCTTGGTGCGCACCCAGCCTTGAATTGTGACGGTTTCACCGGGTTGGCCGGCCCTGAGAATCTGAGCAATCCGTTGTGCGGTCATACTGGAGCTTGAGCAACAATTAATGAGTCTTCCACTGTAGTGGTTTTTACGAGCGATCGCACGGTTTCTAACGCTTCTCCTGCGCTAACATCGCCAACAACTCAGGATTGAGCTGTGCATAACCCGCAGGCGTTAGATGTAATTCATCTTTTTGATACGCCCGTTGGTTTTTTCCCTGCTCATCAGCGAGCAACCCAAACGCATCGAGAATAATCACCCGATCGCTGGCCAAGGTTTGGATTTCAGCATTGACCTGAGCGATCGCCTGCTCAATCTCACCAGACCAAAACGGTCGCCGCTCCAGCGGAATATCGCCCACTGGAAAAATGGTGGTGAGGATCACCGTTGCACCCAGCACTTCAGCGGTCGTGACAATTTGGTGAATGTGGCTGATGCAGTTGGCGACAATCTCGTCACGGCGTTGGGGAAACAGGCCAATAGTCTTAAGATCATTGATACCTACCTGCACAACCACGACATCTGGCTGGAGATCAATTACATGCTCAGGGAAGCGTTGCCAGACCTGAACGCTGGTTTGACCATCAATACCGCGATTGAGCCATTCATAAGCCTTTTGTTCTGGTGCGGGCCAACTCTCCGCCCGCGAATCTCCAAAAAAGACCACACGGGGGCGATCGCTTTGCTTCTCGGGTGGCGATTCAGGATAGTAACCCACCTCGGCGGGGTCAAGTCGCACTTCGTTGAGTTCGAGATAATAGAATTTAGCACGCTTAAACAGCAGCCAATTGAGCGTCAGGGATGCGCTGAGGGTGAGGAGACCGAGCGCGATCGCAACTTGGGTGAGGATGCGGGAATTCATAGATTCTCATACTGTGTAGATCATCAACCGGGTTATGTCATGTTGGCGAAGCCTTCATCGCAGAGTAACCCAATCGATAGTCTCAATCTAGTCTTGGTAGCGGAGTAAAAGCATGAGAATTCCGGTTGGCCCAACGATGATTCGATTCCAGTCGTTCTCTTCCGAGGAAGAACGGCAATTATTTGACGATCTCACGGTTTTCTTTACAGAGTTCAATGGCCAAGAAATCACGGCTGACTTTGCGAGTGGTGATCGATATGGAGGAACCCATGAAAAAACACATTCATTGTATTTCGATAAAGATGATGTGTTTTTTGATTTCAGCTTGATCTTTTACCACACTTCTATTCCTTATGCCGAACTGATAATGTGGGAAGGCAAGGGAAAAAATTTCAATTTGGGATGGTGTTTTGATACTGAATATACAACGCCCCTGATTGATGCAGGCTTTATTGATATTGCTCATGGTCAAGAAGCGATTGAACCCAAATATCCCTGGCTACCATTACAGCGAACGTCTCAAGATTTGACGATGGGTTGTGAGTTGTGGATCTATCTATACCTAAAAATACTTGCAAGACCAAAACTTAGCACTCTATGGCGCTATGCCAGCCATTTGACGGGAGATGAATTTTATGATTTTGCAGCGTTAATTGATAGTCGGATTGAGCTAAATTCATCAACCCCGAGGACACTGATCGACAAGGATGAACCAAGCTTTATCCAAAGCTATGATGAAGCAATCTTAGGTGCTTTTACACAAGCGGAATTGGAAAGCCAAATGAAAAGTCTTGATCTTCAGCTCCAAGACTGGTTCCCCACGATCGCCTAGGGTTTAATGGGTTGGGCATTGACAGCATTATTCCTAACGACTCAACCACAACACGAGCGGCAGACTGACAAAACTCAACAGCGTTGAAAGAACGACCGTTCGAGAAACCTGGGTGCGATCGCCCCCTAATTCTGTCACCCAGATCAGCGCATTCACCGCCACAGGCATCGCCGATTGCAACGTCAGTACCTGCAAATCCAGACCCGTTAACCCTAAACCCCGGCCGATGAAATTCGCGGACAGGGGCGAAACCACCAGACGCAAAAATACGCCTAACAGTTCATCTCGCCCAAACCCCCATTCTGTGCGCGAGAGCTGAATGCCCAACATCAGCAGCGCCACCGGAATTGCGCCCCCTGCCAGCAGCGTCACAGCGCGACCGATGCCATCTGGCAGGGGGTAATTGGAGACCTGGAAGCTAATGCCCACGAGCGCCGCCCAAAACACGGGCAACCGCACACTGGTGTTCACCCCAGCTTTGAGCCCCGCCCCCTTGAGCAAAACCGGAAAGATGGTACTGGTCATAATGCTCGAACCAACTAGATACAGCCCCGCCCGTTCTAGACCTGGATCTCCAAGGGCAAAGAGGTTAAAGGGCAAGCCAATATTGCCTGCGTTGGCAAACAGCGTGATCGTAATCAGGCTTTTGCGACGCTCAGGGGGGAGTTGGAGGAGGTGACTGATACCCAGCACCACGCCATAGAGCAACACCATGTTGAGGGCAAAGGCACTGAGGAAGGCGATCGCGTCTGACCAGGCGAGGGTGAGCTTCAGCCAGCTCTGGAGAATCAGAGCGGGGACGAGGCCATAGATGTTGATGCGGGCGAGTGTGGCGGTGTCGAAGTGGAGGGCACGGCCGAGGCTGAAGCCAATCAGAGCAATCAGGGCGATGGGGAAGACAGCGGAGAAGAGAACAGACATGGGCGATCGCCAAGAGATTGGGTCACGCTCTAGTTTAGATTGGGGTCGTTTGGCAACATGTTTATTTGATTATTGAGTAGCCAATCGTCAATACATCTGTAAACGGCATTAATTTCTGATTGCGATCGCCCCTGTTGATGCATCCATTCTTCGAAAGGGTTCTCTCCTGCCAAGAGACGGCTGAGAAGTTCGTCAAATTGTGTGCCTGAGAGTCCACAAACAGCTAGCCATTCTGCTTGGGTCATAGGAATCACTTGATCTGCCATCAAACTTAATAGCTCACAGCGATTCCTTTGCACTAATTTTGACAAAAATTTGTTGACAGCTTTTTTGTGTTCTATTGAAAAACGTCGGACATTCATCTGACGATTAAGATGCTGCTGGACACGATGAACTCCTCCAGTTGCCAACCAGCTTTTCAAATCATCGACAGAGCTACCTGCCCATTGAAAGCGATCTTCTGCCAGGAGTTGAATTGCGGTCTCAAAACTCTGTTCTAAGAATCCCTGCCAATCACCGAATTCTAATCTTTCGATTAATGACATTTTTTTAAGCTTTCATTTTTTTGAGTGCGATGGTAATTCCATACCATGATTATAGATGTGTTGTTGATTAGTGCATTCGACAATTGCTGTAGGAGCGATTGCTTCGTGATTGGATAAAATTAGGCTGTGGTTCATTTATTCTATTCTCCAAGTTTTATAGTAAAAATGCATTGCTTCATTTTGGCTACATAACAGCACGGTGCAATCTGTTTCTTAAGACTTCAAAATCTTTGGCAACCAACGCCATGCCAAACTGCCGCACCCCACCCCACACAGCAGACTGATCACTAAAATCAACACCACATCAAACCCTTGTGACCACATTGATTTGGGTTCGACCTGGGGCTGCACAATCTGAGGGATGATTGCAATCCCCGTCAGCGTGGCACTACCGAGACCGACCGTTGCCGCGATCGCGGTTCGTTCTAGATGAAACTGCTGGCTAAACTGCTCAATCTGCAACATCCCCTGCATAATTTGGATCGAATCTTCGAGCAACTGCAACCCCGGATTGAGTTGGACATAATCCTGCTTTAAGGGTCGGATATAGCGCCGGATGGCAAAATTGCGAAACCGTTCCAGGAATTGGATTTGGGCATTGGCATCCAGTTTGGCCAGCAGACGATAGCGATCGCGGTATTGCTCTAGGGCACTTTCAAGCAAATGAATGTTTCTTACCAAACGGTTCAGACTCTCGGTGTAGCGAGAGAGCATCAGTAAACCCTGGCCGAGGGTTTGGGTGAGGGCTGCAAACTCAGGCTTCTCTTGCTCCAGATTAAAGCGTGCGGCTTGGTGCAGCGTGCGGATGGTGTGGTAGTCATCTAGCAATGTTGATTGGATAGCCCGACTCTGCTGATACGCCCAAGTCGCTTGATGGCGATAGAGTCCCAGTGTTAATAGATGATGATAAAGGCGATCCAGGCGCTTGAGACCCGCCCCATAGTCAAAAATACAGATGTAGAGATGATAAACGGGCTTGGCATCTACGCTCGGCGGCGACCAGAGTTCATAACAGGTGGCATCTAAAATACGGCCATGACCGACTAAGTCTTCTTGCCAACTGAGCTGTTCGGAAACCCCGATCGCTTGGTAGCAATGCTCCGCTACCATTTGAACATCTTGATCCGGTTCAGCGAGACGCCCCACCGCCACCCAAGTTTCGCCTAAGGAGCCTGCTCCAATGGTATCCTTCTCCGCTACAAGGGTTTCTTTAATTTCCAACAGACAATTTAGAGACTTGGGATGATAGGTCCAGTGGGCATCATCGCTGCTATCCATGCCATTGATTTGCAGGGCATAAAAATCCCCCAGGATGCGCTGATAGCGATAGCCGTTGTAGGGTGCGGGCAACCGTCGGACTTGTTTATCGCCCCAGTCTTCTCGAATTGGATCGCGATCGCGCCCATCATAAAGCAGCAGGTTCAAGGCAGGGTAGATTAGCCAATCCGCCGTGTGGTTTTCGGCCAGGGTCATTTGCATGGGAGCACCGCACCAGTCAGGTCATTTTTGACTCTTCGCGTGGTTGCAGTGCTCATCCGGATGGCTGGGAGGAAAGGGAGCGATAGTAATTCAGGAATTCGGTTGGAGTTGCCCCAGATCTAGAAAGGGAGGGTTTTCCACCCTCCCTTTCTCCAAATTTCAAAGTGAACCTTAAATTAGTAGGGTTTCTGCCCAACGTAGTTACCTGGCGGGTTGTAGTTACAAACCCAAATTTCCTGACGGCCATATTGGGGATGGTTCCCACCAACCATGCCACAGCCGACTGCTGTGGTATCGCGCCAGACGATTTGGGTGTAATGACCACAAACCGCACTACAACTATTGTTGCGATAGTTGTAGTCTTTTTTCTCGCTGGCCCAGCTACCAACGACTTGAGTGGGGGTGTTCTCTTGACCCGCAGACCAGAAGAGGTTTTCGCCAATGTTATATTGCTGACGATCGCTGGCCGAGCGGTGCTGCATGGTAAAGCCATTGTTCGCTAAGTGCTCCGCCCAATCCTGCGCGATCGCTGCAATTTCTGGTGACCAGGCTAGGGGCGGTAAACCCACTTCTGCTCGTACAGCATTGTGGGCTTCAAGAAATTCAGCTTGGTCAGCAGCACTGAAGGCTAACGGTTGGGGGGCAGGTTGTAACTGGGTGGGTTGCGCATGAGTCGGTTGACCCAGGGAAACAGTCAGACCAGCAGCAATAGCGAGCATTGCCCCTCGCTTCAGATAATAATTCAGCATTACTAATGTTCTCAAAACGAAACGTCTTGTCTTTCTGAAGGAAGATGCCGTCAGAAATGCCATCCCCTCATCACAACTCCGAATGAGGCCTAAAACGGAACCATTCCATCAGGTCTGAGTTGAGAATGGCTTAGGCTAATCTTAACTTAGCAATTGGCCAGCTTGATATACCGTTCCTAATGCCCCTCTCTCCTTGGTCTCCTGATATTTTCGCTGTTGCTTGGGACTTTGCCACCCTGGCTCACGAAGGGCAAACCTACGGCAGTCACCAGCCTGGTGAACGAATTACTTATCTCAACCATTTAGGTAGCGTGGCGATGGAGGTGATGTGGGCGTTGACGCTGACGCCGGATGAATTTGATGGCAACTTAGCAGTGCAATGCGCCATCTTGCACGATGTGATTGAAGATACCGACTCTACCTATGCAGATCTTGCTGCGCAATTTGGTGAAGCGGTGGCTAATGGCGTGCAAGCCTTGACCAAAGATGAGACGCTGCCGACCAAAACTGCACAAATGCAAGACTCTTTGCAGCGGATTCAGCAGCAACCCCGCGAGGTTTGGTTGGTTAAGTTGGGCGATCGCATTACCAATCTTGCCGAACCCCCTTATTACTGGAAACTAGAGAAAAAACACGCCTATCGTGCTGAGGCGCAGATGATCTATCAAGCGCTGCACCCTGCCCATAGGGCTCTCGCCCAGCGTCTCCAGCACAAGATCCAGGCCTATGAACAGTATTTTTGAGGTCTGTCATCTCGCCAATCGCCCCAGGACACGTTTTAACCAGTAGCCAAATCCCGAATGGCACAAGTCCTTCTGTCGTGGGCTTGGGGCAAAGTTCAGAATCCTGAAAACCCTGATTTGCTGGGCATTGCCCACCCTACGAACAAACATTTAGACACTTTTGCCTACATCCCTTGTCCCCAAACCTCAAGACGCTCGACAGACTTGTTAAGCTGCGGTAATGTTTTTTTATATTTTATTTATAAAGTCATTCATCTGCTCTCAAGAGACAATCTTCAGAACGAAGCGTTCGACGGCACGGAAAGAAACATGGCACTCAAAGAAACAATGTATCGCTTGGCAATCGGAAGCTTGGTCTGGGGGGCAACCCTAACCGCAGGCAGCCTCGCCGCACAGGAACTTCCAGAACCCGCACCGGAAGGCGCCAACACAATAGAAGAACAGCCGACGCCTAGTTTGGACCTGGGTGCGCCGAAGGTACTCGAAGAAAGTGACAGCCTCTTGAGTTTTGGCGGTGGGGAACGGTTGATGGCACAAGGGGATGAAGCGCTCGCTGCCGAAGACTATGACCTTGCCTCGGATAAGTTTCAAGCGGCTCGTCAAGTTTTCAACCAACTCTCAAACTTTTATCAACAGCTCTCCGGCACCTTTTCTGGGATTAACAGCCGTCTGGCCGATCAGCAGCGTCGTAATGCCTTGCGTTCCTCACAGCTCCGTGATCAAGCCACCTATAAGCTGGCGTTAGTCCACAAGGCTCAAGGTCAACCCGAACTATCGTTACCGCTCCTGGTTCAAGTTATTCGCTCCCAAAATCCCACGTCACCTCTGGGGCAAGCAGCGCATGAACAGTTGGTCTATCTCGGGTTGCTGGATAGCGAAATTTCCGAAATTCCTTTGCCATCGGAAGGCGCACCCAGTAACCTGCTGAGTATTCCGGGTGGTGAACAACTGATGGCGGACTCGGACGATGCAGTGGGTCAGGGGGATTATCCCCGCGCCAAGGAAAAGCTTCAGCAAGCTCGACAGGTCTTCAACCAGCTCTCGAACTTTCATCAGCAACTTGCCGATAGCTTTGCCGGGATTCGGCCGGAAATCGCCCGAGATCAACGGGATAAAGCCCGTGCTAGTGCAGAACTCCGCGATCGCGCCACCTATCAACTTGCCCTCGTGCATCGCGCTCAAGAGCAACCTGAGCTGTCTGTACCCTTGCTGATTCAGATTGTCCGCTCCCAAAATCCCACAAGCGGTTTGGGCAGACAAGCCTATCAACAACTGGTGGAACTGGGCTTTGTCGATCCGCGTTAACCCAGAAAGGGGAACCACTCGATACAATAAGGGTGTTTTGATCATTTACAGTCAATAGCAATAATGGTAGACCTCAAACAGGTTGAATCTCTTATTAAAGCTAAACTCCCTGACGCTCAGGTTACAGTTGAGGACTTGACAGGCGGCGGCGACCACTTGCAGGCCACTGTGATTTCCGCAGCGTTTACGGATAAGTCGTTAGTCCAACAACACCAGTTGGTCTATGGGGCACTCCAGGCAGAGCTGGCCTCTGAGGCAATTCATGCATTAGCACTGAAAACCTCTGCTCCCCAAAACTGAACCAATAGCGATTAACCTGCGTAACGTTTTAGACTCTGATCGCTAGTCAACAGTTACCAACTGATTTTTTTGGTATTTTTCCTTTTTGATGCTCCATTTCTAATCCCATCATGACTCCAGAACTCAAACAGCGCATCGCGGATTTAATTGCCCAGGACAAAATTTTTGTCTTTATGAAAGGCGCGAAGCTAATGCCTCAATGTGGCTTTTCCAACACAGTTGTCCAAATTTTCAATACACTAGGCGTCTCTTATAGCACGTTCGATGTGCTCTCCGACCCTGAAATTCGCCAAGGCATCAAAGAATATTCCAGTTGGCCAACGATTCCCCAGGTTTATATCAATGGCAAGTTTATTGGTGGCTGCGACATTATGATTGCGGAATATGAAAGTGGTGAGCTACAGCAGAAAGTTGAAGTTGCTCTCGCGTCTTAATCCAAGCGCTTTGCACCACGATTGGGGTGGACGAAAAAAAAGCGAGGTGCCATAATCTGTTGATTTTTATCAGGCAGACGAGATGTCTACGCTACGGTCTTTCGTCCCATTCATCCGTAGCGTGGGCATCTTGCTATAATCCCGCGTAAAATTTCATCAACCCCCATGATGGTCGTATTCACCATCATGGGGGTTGAGTGCTTTTAGAGTCTTACTCTACTGAAGTGTTAATGATCTCAACTTGGAGAATTTGGCTTTGGGGATAAGCGCCAGGGACAAATTCAGTGTGAATAGAATCGATCAACGGATCATGCTCTAGCTGCTGTAGTACCGATTGCAGTTGATCCAAATGTAAGGGTTGAGCTGCTGAAGCGAGGCGATCGCAAATCTCAGCAGTATCGAGGCGATCGCTAGTCAAGGCGTGGGTAAGCTGGATTTTTTCGACGCCGCTTTCCAGGATCACAACCGTGAGTCGGTTTTTTTCATCGGGAATCTGAGCGGGAACCGCAGTCCAGGTATTCACATAGCCATTGTCTTGATAGGTTTGCGCGATCTCTGCGGCGATCGCTTCTACATCCTGCCAACTGTAGGGCGTCGTGGCAATCGGGTGAACCGCTTGTTCCCGGAGTTGGCGATCGCTATAGATTTGATTGCCTACAAAGCGTATCCCTTTAACGGTTTCTATGGGGATGGTTGCTGAGTCGACGGAGGAACCGGGGTCCGGCAGATGGGCCCACAAATGCTCAGTGGCTGTACCAGCATCAAGCTGACAGTCATAGGTTAAAGGGGGTAAAGAAGGTAAATATTGGAGGTGAGAGGGGGTATCCAACAACGCGAGTGGGGTTTGGGCGGTGGCAATTTCCAGAGCCCAACCTGAGGGGCTACTCAGCAGTAATCCTAAAGCGCTGAGTACGCCAGTACGAATCATTGGTAGATGCATAAGTCTAGATCTCCCGCTTTGAAATCATAAATAGACTAGGGGATCAAGCAGACACGTACAGACGACGGTATTCCCAAGTGTAGGGTGAGGTGATTGATGCTAAGTCCGAGTTGTGTATACCCCAAATGCGATGCCTGCTACAAGAGAGAATTAAAACCTCTCTGATCTAATGCTTTTTAGGGTTTACACGACAGTATTAGTACGAAACCACTAGGCCGTCGTTGTACACTTGATTTCAGGCCAATAAAAAATGGCAAACGCTAGTTCTTGGTTGTTCGTTAGAACACCCACAGAATGTTAGCGTGACTCTAGTATGACTAAGCTGTAACGTTACAGAGCTTCAGAAAAGTCAGATCTTTTCTGTGACAAAAGTCACAATTTTTGGTTTTCCCGTGCTGAGTAGGGCTATCCGGATGTTTTTGAGACAGCTTGCGACATTTCTGATGAGGGCGTGTTGTCAGTTAGCATCCGCAGCCTGACGAAGGGATAGAGCGCCCGACCCCAAAAAAGGGAAAAGAGGGCGGTCAGCCAGTCACAGCAAGAGTTTTAAGTCTAGCTGACGACAGCCCCTAGTGGGAGGGCTTGACGCGATCGCGCCAAATCCTGACTGTGTGATCGCTACTGCCACTGATCAGCGCCAATGGACTTGAACCATTGCCATAGCGCTCCTGAGCAAACGCTAGCGTCATCACTGCCGCTGTATGCCCAGTGAGGGTGTCGAGTTCTCGGCCGGTTTGCAAATCCCAGAGTTTAATGCTGCGATCCCAGCTCCCGCTCGCCAGCACCTGACCATTGGGGCTGATGGCCAGGCTGTAAACATGGCCGCGATGGCCCATAAAGTGAAAGGCTTCCCGGCCATTATCTAAGCGCCAACCTTTAATTGTGCTGTCACTGCTGGCACTAAACAAAAATTGGCCATCGGGGCTAAAGGTTAGGTCGTTGACCGTATCATGATGGCCCGCCAGGGTGTGGGTAATTTTGCCTTGGGTTAAGTCCCAAAGCTTAATGGTTTTATCATCGCTACTGCTGGCCAAGGTTTTGCCGTTTGGGCTCATTGCAACGGCTTTCACACCGCTAAACCATTCGGAATGACCCGTGAGGGTTTGGTCAAGTTGGCCGGTTTTAACTTGCCATATTCTGACGGTCTTATCCGCACTACCACTAATTAATTGCTCACCATCGGGGCTAAATGTGAGGGAGGAGATGGCACCATTGTGGCCTTGCAAGATACCAATCCGCTGGCCCAACGTCACTTGCCAGAGTTGGATGACTTTGTCATTGCCCGCACTGGCTAGCATCTGCCCATTGGGACTTAGGGCAATGGTTTTGACCGGACTGACCCGGGATGTGTCAGGGGTGCCGAGGGTGCGAACATCTTGACCCGTGGCCAGTTGCCACAGCTTGATGCTCTGGTCATCGCTACCGCTGGCAAAAGTTTGGCCATGGGGCGCGATCGCCAATGTATTCACACTTCCCAAATGCCCTTGCAACGTTTGAGCGCAATGCCAATGATTGCCCTGACCAGGATTGAGTTGTGTGGTGGGGGTAATAGTGTGGGTAACCTTGGCCGCCGTGGTGGCTCCAGCCGGATTACGGGCGCTGGTGGGATAGGCTGAGGTTTCTTCTAAACGGGCGATCGCGGTCTTGAGATCATAAATTTGCTGCTCAGTTTTAAGCGTATTGGATGGGCTTTGACCGCGAGTTTGAAGTTCTTGAATTTGACTATTGAGGGGTTCGAGTTCTTTGCTGATCTGGGTTTGTTGGGCAAGCAATAATTCGCGCAGTTCTGTAATCTGAGCTTGAAGTTCGGGTGATTTTGCCTGCTGCTCTAGCTGTTCGACTTGAATTTTCAGCGGCTGGAGCTGTTGTTGAAGCTGGCCTACGGTCGTTTCCAGCGTCTGGAGCTGAGTAAGGGTTTGAGGGTTGGCTTGGTTGGCCAGTGCTTCGAGTTGCGCCAGGTGCTCTCGAATGCGCTCAAAAAACTGATCCATTTGAGCTAAGGTTGCTTCCTTAGCCTGTTGTTGATGCTCCCTCAATTCACGAATTTGCTGCTGCGTTAGGGTTTCCAGTTCACCAAACTGCTCCACTTTCAGCTTGAGGGGGTTAAGGAGCTTGTGAACTTGAGCGATCGTACCTTTAAATTGCGCCGCTTCTTCCCTGACCTGCTGCTGTACCGTCTGCGTCGTTGTTTCAAGATCATTCAGACGAGTTTCAAGGGGATCAATAATTTGGTGCAGATGGGTCAAGCCTGTAAGCTGCTGATCTTGGGAAAGCCGATTAATCCGGTTGCGGTTATCGGCATTCACAAACACCGTCACTGTTAAAGGGGCAGCCGCATAAACAGGATTTCGGGTGATCATCGATGTGACAGTGCCAGCAGCGCATAACACAACAAGCGCGTACTCAATGTTCACAAGCCAGTGGCGTCGGGGCATGGTGTCTTCGGGAAAACTGATGTCTACAATAGAAGTTTCTGTTTGGTTCGGAACCAGGAGCCAACACCCCCCTTAAATTACATTAAGAATATACAAAGATGTCCGGAGTCTTCAACATCGTGAAGGGGGCAATGGGAAAAACAGGGAAATCCCTGATGGTTCTGAGCACACTTACAATGTCCATCCTGATGGTGGTTTTACCTACATTTCTATGGGTTGGCTGGGCGATCAGGTGATAAACCCCTGTGATACACAAACAACGGTTTTCGATCGTCTTCTCCAACTCCAGCAGCAGAATCAACTCCCGGATACATGGCGGGGGGGTACAACTGCGAGCTGTGCGAAAACGACTCTTATATTGCAATAGGCAAAGGAGAGTTTTTCATTGAAAGTGGGAGGACACGCTATGTCCTCCCAAACCTTAGTGCCACATTATATTTGTATCCACCGCTGTCGTTTGCCGCCTGCGGTTGAGGCAGCGATCTTGGCATCCTAGCTGGCGATCGGCTCAAACACCTCCTCTTCGGCAACTATGGCTTCTTGCTGGGCCTTCGCCGCTAAAAATGCGGCCACCTGACCCTCAATTTCCGTTCGCACAATCTGACGATATTCCATAAAGTGACCAATCTGGGCATAGGTTGCCAGGAAGCTAGAGATGCCGTTGGGGTTGATGCGATACATTTGCCAGAGGTAGCGCCAGTACCAGAAGCGGGTTTTTTCCACCACACCATATTGCCAACAGAGGGTACAAAAGGCCCGCACGATCGCCCAATCAAATTTGCTACCTTTGGGTGGGTTGGCTCGCTTGAAGCGTTGCTTTTCCTGACGATAGGGCGCACTTTCCACAATTGAGGCGTGACGGAAGACGCGATGCAAAAAGGTCAGCGGATCATAAAGTTGCCAAAAGCCTTCTACATATTCTCGGGCGATTTCTTCGATGGGACGCGTGGGGACGAAGTTCATCAGGTTGGTTTGGTTCCCGCTGGTGCTGTTGGGATCAAGGAGACGACCTTCTTTGGCTAATCGATGGGACAGCGCCGTATTGGGCAACGCCTGCAACATGCTGAAGAATGCCGTAGCGATGCTGGTGCGCTCCACAAATTGGACGATGCGATCGCCCGCCCCCGACTTCTCGCCATCAAAGCCCACAATAAATCCTGCCAGAACCCGTAGCCCGGAAGCCATAATGCGATTCACCGATTCACTGAGGGGATCGCGGGTGTTTTGGAATTTCTTAGTGACCTCTAGGCTGCCTTCATCAGGGGTTTCAATCCCGAGGAACACCGCACTAAAACCTGCCTGCACCATCATGTCCATGAGTTCCTGGTCTTGGGCCAAATCCACGGACGCTTCGGTGGTGATCCCAAAGGGATAGCCATGCTCTTTCATCCAAGGAATCAGGTCCTTGAGCAGAAGCTTCACATTGCGCTTGTTGCCAATAAAGTTGTCATCCACCAAGAACAGATTCCGCCGCCAGCCCAATTCATAGAGACGTTCCAGTTCAGCGATAAGCTGCTGGGGGCTTTTGGTGCGGGGTTTGCGACCGTAGAGAACAATAATGTCGCAGAATTCGCATTGGAAGGGACAGCCTCGGGAGAACTGCACTGACATCTCGTTATACGCGTCGAAGTCAAGCAAATCAAAACGCGGCACGGGCGTGATGGTAACATCGGGCTTCTCTTCGGCGCGGAATGTACCGGAGGTTTCGCCCCGAGCGATCGCCTCGGCAAACATTGGTAGGGTAATCTCGCCCTCATCCAAAATCAGGAAATCTGCCCCCGCAGCAGCTAACTCTTCTGGTAGAGAACTGGGATACGGCCCACCAACAGCAACTAACTTATTTCGGCGTTTGGCTTCTTTAATTTGGGCAGCAAAATCCTGTTGTTGCACAATCATGCCGGAGAGCAGCACGAGTTCTGCCCAATCCCAGTCCGCTTCACTGACATCGGCAACGTTACGGTCAACTAGCCGAAATTCCCAGTCTTGGGGCAAAATTGCCGCTACGGTAACTAGACCCAAGGGGGGGAGCATGGCGCGACGACCTGCCAGTTCCAAGGTTTTTTCAAACGACCAAAAGGTCTTGGGGAAAAGGGGATAAATTAAAAGGACTTTCAAAGTTGCAATTGCTCCAGCTACGGGATTTTATGGCGCTCTCTGGCTGCACCATACCAGAAGACCGTGGGTAAATGCTCTCTATGGTACTGAGAATCCTTGAGTTACGGGGGTTGAGTCTGCGATCGCCTCATTGCCTATCGCATCGCCCATTGCAATCCACCGGGTAAATTTTGATGAGTTAGCTCTAGGTGAATCACCCGACGATCGCGCTCTGTTTGGCTTTTGCGGGAAGAATGCAATAACAACGGTTGCATCATCAGCACATCTCCAGCATTGAGGCAGCAAGTAACTGGCGATCGCTCCTTTTTGAGTCGGTCAATGTCAGCTCTCACTAAAAACCCGTGGCGATGGGAACCGGGAATGGCTTGTAACGCCCCATTGTTTTCATTGGTGGGGTCAAGATGAATACGCAGGGTTAGGATTTGTTCCAGAATCCTGGTAGGGGGCTGGACATGAATCACCCCTTGTTTCACTGACCAAGCTGAAAAGCCAGGTATCGCAATGCGCTGCTGCACTGCAATAGTCTTGTCTTGATGCCAGGGAACACCCCAGTTTGTATTCTGAGTTTTATTGAAGTAGAGAGCACGAATGAGTTTGGGGGGGCTGGAAAACAACGATGCCAACAATTCAGCAAGCGGTGCAGCAGTGATGAGCGATCGCAACTCTGGCAAAACAGTCTCCACATGTCGAAAACCGTGACGGGGAAAAGCTTGGTTATGAAACCGTTCCCTAAAATCAGCAACAGTTTTGGGGGTGAGGATTTGTGGGGCGATCGCGTATCCCCTCTGATCAAGCTGGGTCGTCAGGGTTATCACAGCCGTATAAACAACATTAGCTAGCGATCGCCGCCACCGTTTGCTCTTGTTCTGCTTGCTGGGCTTGCAGATCCCGCTCATGAGCCAGGTAAGCCGCTAACTGTTCCTCAATACCATCCTTAACCAGTTGACGGTATTCCAGAAAATGCTCTATCTGGGAGCAAATAGTGAGATAACTGAGCAATCCACCAGAATTATGGCGCACCATCCAAAACAGATACGGCCAAAATGTCCAGCGAGTAGAGCGCACCACCCCTTGGCTCCACAGCACGATTAAGCCCGCTTTAACAACCTGCCAGTCAAAGGGTTTCTTGATCTTTTTTTCTTTTTTGGGATAGTTGGCTTGCCCAAGGATTTGATAGCAGCGGAAGGTGCGATCGAGGAATTTTTGGGGATCGTAGAGTGCCCAAAACCCGTCTACATACTCACGGGCAATATCTTCAATCGGACGAGTCGGCACAAAATTCATCAACGTCGTTTGGTTGATATCGCTGCTGGTGTCGAGCAACCGACCTTCCTTGATCAGACGTTGAGAGAGAGCGGTATCCGGTAAGA
>JAAHHN010000440.1 GCA_010672165.1 Spirulina sp. SIO3F2
CCTTGTGCAAACCGCACATTGGTTTGTAGAGCGTGGCTTCATCCAGTGGTTTTGCCCGGATAGTGTTGAGGCTTTAAGCGGGTACAATAAGGGGATACACCCTGCAGACCGGGTGAAGAACCATATGTGGTACGACCAAATGCTTTACAATGAGCTGGTACCCAGTATTCGCTGGAATACCGGTGCCGGAAAAGTTGCTGTGACAGGCGCTAGTTTCGGTGGTTACCATGCTGCTAATTTTGCGTTCAAACACCCTGAGATGGTCAGCCATTTGTTCTCGATGAGCGGAGCTTTCGACATCAAGATGTTTATGGATGGCTATTACGATGATAATGTCTATTTTAACAATCCGGTAGACTTTCTGCCCAACAGCAACCATCCGGCGCTGTGGCAGATGAATATTGTATTAGGTATTTCTGATTGGGATATCTGCCTTGATGCTAACAAGAACCTTTCACATCTCCTGCACCAAAAAGGCATTCCGCACTGGCTGGACGTCAGGGGATGGAAGGAGCATGACTGGCCGTTATGGAAGGAGATGTTCCCTCATTATTTGTCTTTGATTTAAGAAGTTTTGAAGAAGTTTAAAAACTCCTCAATAATCCCTTGGGAAGTCATTGAAACCCAATACTTCAGCTATTTTTCCTGGTAGTTATGGCTATCAAACGAAAAATGAGCTTCGTCTTGAACCTCAAGTACTTATCAGGAATTCTTAAACCACTTCGATTTGAAAAACCAAAACTCCATGAAAAAAATTGGCATTCTTTTTGGCCAGGAGCGTTCCTTTCCGCACGCCGTAATTGAGCGCATTAACGCTAAGAATATTGATGGTATAAAGGCTGAGCCGGTACTATTGGACAAAGTTGTTCAGGCTGCGCCTTCTGACTATGCTGTTATCATTGACCGCATCTCTCAGGATGTGCCTTTCTACCGCGCATTCCTGAAAAATGCAGCGATTAGTGGTACTGCTGTTATCAACAACCCATTTTGGTGGAGCGCTGATGAAAAGTTCTTCAACAACGCGTTGTCTGAAAAAATTGGCGTTCCGGTTCCAAAGACGGTATTGCTGCCCTCTAAGGACCATCCAACGGATACTTCAGCAGATTCATTCTCCAACCTGGCATTTCCGCTGGACTGGGAAGGCATCTTTGACTATGTCGGGTTCCCTGCATTCATGAAGCCATTTGCAGGAGGTGG
>JAAHHN010000441.1 GCA_010672165.1 Spirulina sp. SIO3F2
TCCCTGACCAATATTGAGCCAAGGTGGCAGCTAGATGCCTAAACTCCTGTTGTTCAGGACAGACTTCTGCATAGGTGCGTTGAAGCCATTGCAAGAGTGCAGCGCGATCGTGCTCGGTTCCGGGTTGCCAGGTGTAGCCAGGGGGGAGTGCCGGATCGTGCACTGTTATGCATAGGGGATGATGGGGGAGCTGAGGCTGATAGCAGCGCGATCAGCCTCACTAACCGGAGCAGGAGCAATCATATCGTTGGGCAAAAAAATCCGTGCGCTCACGGCCAAGAGCGCGATCGCAAAGACGAGCAGGATAAGCAGAGGCATAAGGACTTGACGCAAAAAAGCCATGAGCAATTCAGAATCTTCAAGATTAAGAAATATTAAGCACCCCTAGTTTACTCCTTTGGCTTATTAATGCCCAAATTTTTGGAACTCTGCTTGAGCTGCTTCCATAGCGCCTTGATCTGTTTATAGGCTTCTTGAGAGCTGATTTTTCCACCCGTTTCTAAGTTACAAATGAGGTTTACTCGGTTAGCAAACTCCTGCAAGTTAGCATTAAACACCAAATTTTTTGGGGTGAAGTCCCCTTGATAAGCGGCACGGGGGTTAAGGAAGTCGTCTTTTGATTGAGACATTGAGGGCCACAGATGGGGTTGGTTATGAACAAGACAAAACACCTCCCTATTGTATGAGGGGAATTGTGATGAGGGGATTGGAGCAGCCTAGGGACTGTCGTTAGTTAGATTTTAAACTCTTGCTATGAGTGACTTACAGCCCCTTTTTTGTGGTTTGGGTCGGGCGCTCTATCTCTTCGTCAGACTTCTGGATATTAACTGACAACACGTCCTAATTGACTAAGACTGGTTTCTTTGCCGTTTCGCCTCATATAACAATAACGCTGCCGAAACCCCCAGATTAAGCGATTCCACTGTTGTTGCTTGGGGAATGCACACTTGTTGATCTGCGGCTTGGAGTAATTTCGGAGCGAGGCCAGCCCGCTCATTGCCCAATAAAATCAAACTGGGCTTGCACCAATCCACTGACCAATAGGTTTGATGGGCTTGAGCTGTGGTGGCGATGACCTGTACACCGGCTTGCTGATGGGAAGCGATCGCTTCCCCCAGCTCCCCACAGCCCACAATCGGCATCTGAAACCAAGCCCCCGCTGAAGCGCGTAGCACCTTAGGGTTTTGGGGGTCAACGCTATCGGCACTGAGCCAAATGCCCTCC
>JAAHHN010000442.1 GCA_010672165.1 Spirulina sp. SIO3F2
ACACCCCGTTTGAGCTTGCGCAGCAGTGCATTACGTTGTTTAATCACCTGCTGATACTGAGCCAAAATATGCGCATAGACCGGCTCAAGCTGCATAACCAACGTATCCAACCAATGGCGACGTCCTTCTGGCCCACCGCGCACTAGCTCTAAATCAGTGCAAGAAAACTGCACAGCATTGAGACTGCCCAAAAAGTCCAATTGACGGCGCAAGGTTTCGTGATTGCGCCAAGTGGTGCGACGGCCTTGACTGCGCAGCACTAACGCTACCGCCAGTTCGCCATAGGTACGACGAATTTGGGCTGCAATGCGGGCTTGGTTAGCCTGCTGGCGCACGAGATCGCGATCGCGGCTAACACGATGACTCCGCAGCGTCGCTAGCAGTTCAACCGCTTCGAGCAGATTGGATTTACCCTGAGCGTTTTGCCCAACAATGATCGTCTTAGGGGCGGTAAACTGCACCTGCTGCTCCTGGTAGTTCCGGAAGTCCTGGAGATGAAGCGAATGAAGGTACATGCAGACAAACCAAGGGCAACAGACCCAAAGTGTACACCCTTACCCCTCTCAAGATGGCATAAAAAAGCGCTGCGATCGCAGCGCTTCTGTTCAAAACCCAACTCAGTAATGTAAATGTAAGTTTCAGTGATGAATTTACTTAAAACCCACAGAAGCCTGCCACACAAAGGCTAAAGCTAGGAAAAATAGCGGGATCAATGGCAGAACATCTACCAACGGTTTGAAGATTTGGTAAGCTTCCGGTAATTCGGCGAGCAGCATTGCAGCCATCATGTGTTTTAAACCCTATCTAAATACAGCGTTTCTAAGAAATGATATTGAATTTTAACATGGTTTGTTAAGGAGCGTGAAGAGACCCTC
The DNA here is from genome assembly GCA_010672165.1 of Spirulina sp. SIO3F2. Classification (GTDB taxonomy): domain Bacteria; phylum Cyanobacteriota; class Cyanobacteriia; order Cyanobacteriales; family Spirulinaceae; genus SIO3F2. Next base: position 876 of record JAAHHN010000442.1, read on the forward strand.
AGCGAGATTAGAACAGTAGAGTGTTTGTCCCTATCTGCTTGACAGGTCGCTGAAGATTTGCCACGCTGCCCATAATCTTAATCTCCTACTCATCTAAATTTGTAAAGTTTTGCTGCTATGTTTGCGTCCTTGCCCCGAGAACAAACCCCACCCCCCTCTGTAGAAACCCAATCCGTCTTTGAGCTACCGATTCATCTTTGCTCAGACTATGGAGCTTGGGTGCGATCGCGCCTAGAGACGGGTAAAAGTACTCATATTGTTACGCTCAATGCCGAGATGGCCATGCTAGCGGATCAAACTCCCGAGCTAGCGCAAGTGATCCAACAGGCTGAACTGGTTGTGCC
>JAAHHN010000443.1 GCA_010672165.1 Spirulina sp. SIO3F2
ACAGTTCTCCAGGGTTTTGTTGTGGTAACTCAATTCTAGAGGACTGGCTCCCTCTTCTGAATTCTCTGTATCCCTTTCTGCATCTGCCTTTCAATTTCTTCTCAAACAAGTTTTGTCAGTCAATCAGTCTCAGCATAGCGATCGCGTCATTACATTGGAGCCACTCTAATTCAGTCATTTGGATAGCCATACAGTAGCTATATAGCTATAAACTGCAAACTTACCACCCTCGAAATACCTAAATACAGACTCCGTGAAAACCTCACCATTTAATTCAAATATATATCAACTCCATTTCAATAGAGAGTACACACCAAAAGGTCTCTTTCTAATGCCTACGTCAAAACATTGATCCAATTTCCAAAATAACTGATCATGCTTCGGGAAGTCCACAAACCTTGCCCAGTCTTCAACCGCAATTAGAAATCCCCGAAGTTCTTCTTCCAAGAGCATCAAATATACCGCAAAATCAGATCTCGAAACATTGAAATAGAATGCATCTTTAACTGCTTCTAAACCACCATCTGACCAAATGCGGACAATATCACCATCACTTTCAAGCCATGGACTTGGATCATGTCCTAACCACGGAGAGTTCCCTGTCTTCAGGAATTCTTGCCATTCACGCCATGTTTCCAGCCCACAACAACAACTTGGAGGAATAACTTTCCCCTGAGAGATGACTTCTATTCCACCTGGCAGCACTAAACTATCAGCTCCCAAAATTTGTTCTAAAACAGTTTGGCGATCATTCTCAAGGTCGATGTGATTGTATGCTGCTAATTGAGCCATGACTAAGCCAACTTCCGGATGTGACATTCCCTCATGCAACTGAATCATTGAAAGGGGTTCGAATTCTGGCACTGACCAAGGCGCAAGAAATTCACCTTCAAAATAAGGTGCTTCGACAACAGGGAGCATCCAAATAGATTCATCAGCACTCATAATGTCAGAGACTTGAAACCTCTACATTGTAGCGAGAGAAAATATACCGATGACTGATCAAGCTGAATAACCCATGCGTATTGCCCTCCTCACCTACTCTACCAAACCCCGTGGCGGGGTCATCCACACCATGGAACTCGCCGAAGCCCTCCATCGACTAGGGCAAGAAGTTTGCATCTTTGCATTGAATAAAGACGGCGGCCAATTTTGTCGCCCCCTGCAATGTGACTATCGC
>JAAHHN010000444.1 GCA_010672165.1 Spirulina sp. SIO3F2
GGTTGATCCATGCGGGCTACCCCCTGCTCGGCTTGCAGACCTATTTACCCGCGGGTCCGAAGGAATCGCGCGCCTGGACCATCCGCAGGGGCTGGACAGCGCCGCAAGCAGCTGGCGTCATTCATGGCGATTTCGAAAAAGGCTTCATCCGGGCCGAAACCATCGCCTTTGACGATTACCTCGCCCATGATGGCGAGGCGGGTGCGAAAGAGGCCGGCAAGATGCGCGCCGAAGGCAAGGACTATATTGTCCAGGATGGCGACGTCATGCTGTTCCGGTTCAACGTCTGACAAAAAACCCGGCCGCCTGGCGACCGGGTTTTCCATTTACGGCAATGTCGCAGCGGTTAAGCCGGTGCGAACGCTTCCTTGACGAAGTTCAGCATGGTGTCGGCGTCAGAAACCTCGAACGGGTCGCTTTCGCAATTGTCGCTATATCCGGCTTCAGAGAACAGTTTCTTGATCTCGCCATTGTCGATCAGGGCAGAGTAGCGCCACGACCGCAGGCCAAAGCCAAGATTGTCCTTGTGGACGAGCATGCCCATTTTGCGGGTAAACTCGCCAGATCCGTCCGGCAGCAGTTTGACGTTCTTGACGCCCTGGTGCTGGCCCCACTGATACATCACGAAGGCGTCGTTCACAGACAGGCAGTAAATCTCGTCAATGCCTTGCGCCTTGAACGCGTCATAGAGCTCTTCAAACCGCGGCAGGTGGGTTGACGAACAGGTCGGTGTGAACGCCCCGGGCAGCGCGAACAGGATCACTTTCTTGCCTTTGAAGATCTCGTTGCTGGTCACGTCCTGCCAGCGAAACGGGTTAGGTCCGGCAACGGATTCATCGCGAACGCGGGTTTTGAATGTGACGTCAGGTGCAAGCATGGGAGGGTCCTTACTGGGTTGATTTACCGCGGCTTCTATAAGACTTCGCGGCCCGGTCAATACGGGATTTCCGCGTGTTTCAATTCACCGCACGTGCGCCCCGAAATGGTCACGTGACTTTTCATCAGTTCATGTTATGTTCCAGAAGAATCGTGCAAGACGAGAAATCATGGAACCTCTCATTCAAATCGGCTCGACCGGGCTCGACCTCATCCACCTGATCGTCATTGTCGTGGCGCTCGGGCTTGGCGCGGCCTTCTATCGCCTGAACGAGCAGCACACGCAGGAACGCGCC
>JAAHHN010000445.1 GCA_010672165.1 Spirulina sp. SIO3F2
TGCTTTGCTGAGCGATTCGCCCGTTCGGATGCCTTCCGAAAGGACCCGAACTCGCTGCTCCACCAACTGAGCGAGTTCGAGGGTTCGCTACTCCCGTACGCTGGCGCGGTCGCGGAGAGCGTGGCCCAGCTATCCGGACCGCTGGCGAGTGAGACTCCGAGCATCGCCAACTGCCACGGGATGGCCGGACGCGACATCGCGACCATCCTGCTTCGGCTCTACCAACAATGCGAGAATAGCGCTGAACTGCGGAGCCACTGCCTGGATCAGTGGGACACCTTGCTTCGATCCCGAGTTGGAACCGGACAAGATGTCCTTCGGAAGATCGACTCGTAGCCCCTGCTCAATCCTTGGAGGGCGAGGTGCCAAAAAGTTCGCGATACATGTGCATCGCCGCCTCCGCCTCAGCTAGGCGCAAGTCGAACTCGAACTTGTCGCTCAAGCGACGACTAGAGTGCTCGCTATACTGCGACGCCGTCTTTATTAGTCGCTCAACGGTGACATAGACTTGTTTTGCGTCGTAGCCATAGGTAAGGCGCGTTCCGGGCAGAGCGCGCGTGAACGCAAAGACCATAGGGACACTCATGCCCGCAATCATGATGATCTTGACCTGAGAATCAGTAGCTTTATCACGTCCGATGAACTCGTAGAAAAACGTCACAAGCACCACCATTGCAGTCGTCATGAGTGCAGTTGACTGCATAAGGCGATTCCGCCTCTCTGCCCGCTCTTCGCAGAGCTTCCGCAGTTTGGCGGTGTACTCGCTTAGGAGCTGTAGCAGCCGATCAAGATCCCCGGCACCTACACGGATGTCAGGCATCGCCACCCCTCACGATCAGCTCATGGAGCTTGCTGAACATCTGCTGCAAATAGCTCAGGTGAATGGCCGTGTCGTACCCGCTGGACGTAAGCGCCAGCTTCTCACCGGCGGGAGTAAGGAAATTCCCGTTTGCCAGTGACACGGGCAGCAACTCATGCTGGAAGCTCCTCGGGCCGACCTTCTCAGTAAACTGATCGATCAATGAACGGTACTTGCCTGCTTCATAGTGATCCCGGACCAATTGGCGCTCGTGCCACCAAAGGTCTTGCTTGTTCACCA
>JAAHHN010000446.1 GCA_010672165.1 Spirulina sp. SIO3F2
TTGTTCTAATTCTGATCTGAGATTCTCCAAAATAGTTATGCTCTTCTCCAAATCTTTCAAGACCAACTTACTACTATGATCGCTTTTTTGAAGCGGTTCGATCGAATCCCATACTGATTAGTTGGGATGCATCGCAAGAGAAACTTATAACATTGCCCGGCTACGGCCGGGTAATTGTTCCGCCTAATGCTTTACTGCTGCCGGATGGTACAGAAGCATCAGGAACGGTTCAGGCAAAAGTGCTTGAATTATACAGCCGGTCAGCCACTTCATCTCAAAGGAGATGAGCTTATCAAGGTACAGATGGCTTCTGCCCGGTACAACTCTCAAATGAGACTGTTTACCAATTATCAGGACGATGACGGTACCCTCGATTGGATTGAATATGGATTGGGCGAAGCGCCAATTCGCTCTGTAGAATTGGAAGACCCGGAATCCGGTCAGCTAGTACCCGGATTTGAGTTCTCCAGCCCGGAGCTGTTTGATTCTGACTAAAAGCTGGATATTAGAAAGGCCTAGAAATAGTATCGTTGCTATAGTGATCAAGTCTTTCATGAACATTCACTCCGTATTAACCATTAACGGTCACGATTTCCTCTTTTAGGTTCATCACCTCATCTGGATTAAAAGCTAGATCAGTTTCTTGATTAATAAATTGAAGCCTGCTAAAGCTATTCGTCTGTTCTATCTCCTCTTCACTGCGAATAAATACATCATATCCTTCCATTAAATACCTATGGATGAGAGGAGCATGCTCATTGGCCTGTGCCCTATTTTGTACCCGTAGCTCAATACTCCTCTTTCGTGTTGGGTGCTTCTCAAGCTTATCTTCTATCTGTAATGGCTGTTCATTGAGCATATCCACAATGACTTTCTTCCATTGCTCTTTCCAATATTTTTTGGAAAAGGCTTGTGAAACTTGAATAGCATTTTCCCCTAATTTTTCCCTTAGTTCCTCATCTTCAATGAGCCGAATGAGGGCCTCCAGCAAAGCCTCTTTTGTCGGTGAAATCAACAATCCATTGAATTGATCAATAATGATATCTGTGAGCCCACCAATCCTTGTGGATATA
>JAAHHN010000447.1 GCA_010672165.1 Spirulina sp. SIO3F2
TCACACCTTGCAAGAGGACAGTAGAGTTAATAGGTTCAAAGGTCGGATTTTCGGCGGGGAATTCGACCAAACCCTCCCAAGGAGTGGAAACATATGCGCCAAGATGTAGCCAGCATTTATCGACAAAAAGAAGAAGTCCCAAGCTTCGACGCGATCCGCATCACGATCGCCAGCCCGGAGAAGATCCGCGGTTGGTCATCAGGTGAGATCAAGAAGCCTGAGACCATCAATTACCGGACGTTCAAGCCTGAGCGCGACGGCCTGTTCTGTGCGCGGATTTTCGGGCCGATCAAGGATTATGAGTGTCTTTGCGGCAAGTATAAGCGGATCAAGTATCGCGGTATTATCTGTGAGAAATGCGGCGTGGAAGTCACCCTTGCCAAGGTCCGCCGTGAGCGTATGGGACACATTGAGCTGGCCTCGCCGGTGGCTCACATCTGGTTCCTGAAATCACTGCCATCCCGCATCGCGACCCTGCTCGACATGACGCTGAAAGATGTCGAGCGCGTGCTGTACTTTGAGAGCTATGTCGTCACTGAACCTGGACTGACTCCGCTCGAGCCAAAACAGCTGCTCTCTGAAGAAGAGTATATGGATCTTCAGGACGAGCACGGCGAAGATGCATTCACCGCAATGATCGGTGCCGAAGCGGTCAAGGAGATCCTCGAAGGCCTTGACCTGGACCTGCTCGCGGACACGCTGCGCGATGACCTGGCAGAATCGACCTCAGAGCTGAAGACGAAGAAATTCTCCAAGCGCCTGAAAGTGGTTGAAGCCTTCCTCGCCTCGGGCGCCAAGCCAGAGTGGATGATCCTGAACGTTGTGCCAGTGATCCCGCCAGATCTGCGCCCACTGGTGCCGCTGGACGGTGGCCGCTTTGCGACCTCTGACCTCAACGACCTGTATCGCCGCGTGATCAACCGGAACAACCGTTTGAAGCGCCTGATGGAGCTGCGTGCACCTGACATCATCATCCGAAACGAAAAACGGATGCTGCAGGAATCTGTCGATGCCCTCTTCGACAATGGCCGCCGTGGTCGCACCATCACGGGTACCAACAAACGCCCGCA
>JAAHHN010000448.1 GCA_010672165.1 Spirulina sp. SIO3F2
TAATCCTGTAGGGGTTTCAAATCGCTCCCTTGATTTTGCTAGGGTTCAGCGGTTCAGCCCTCAAAAGTGCGTTCGCAAGATCCTTGCTGTGAGGGGGGTCTACAAAACCCCTACAAGGTTAGCCCAAAGGGAGGGGAATGAAGCCTCTCACCCTTTGGGAGAGAGGTTTGGAGAGAGGGCTGAACTGGAAATCTTGACCCAAGGGATGCTCAATAAAGCCACCTTGCTTGACCTAATCCGTCATTTCACCGTCTTTGAAAAAATCAAAACGGTAGACCCTGAAACTGAGGTGGTGACCCTCACCACCATCAAGAAGATCGGAGCCTACCACCAGTATTACACGGTGAATAAAGCTGTGGAAAGTGTGTTGCGGGCTTGTGGAGTGCCCTTCTCTAACTCCTCTCAAGAACCCTCCTCTAACTCCTCCCAAAGGGAGGGGGATCGGAGTCCGGAAGTCTCTCGCCCTCTGGGAGAGAGGTTTGGAGAGATGGGCAGTAACAGTCTGCGAGCAAGAGAAGACCGAATTGCCTATCGCGGCGGATTACCCATCACAACCCTATTGGAGCAAGCACGGCAACTTCGCAAACATCAAACACCCGCTGAAAAAATCGTTTGGGAAACAGTCAGAGCAAAACGTTTCTACGGTCTGAAATTTCGCCGTCAGCATCAGATCGGTACGTTTATTGTTGATTTCTACTGCCATCAATACAAGCTGGTCATTGAGCTAGATGGTAGTGTGCATGATCAGCCTGAGCAACAACAACGTGATCAGGAGAGAAGTACTTATCTCAAATCTCTGGGTCATACTGTTCTACGCTTTTCCAATCGAGCGATTTTTGAGGATTTGGAGGGTGTTTTGAATGTCATAGCGCAGCACCTCGATTTGCCTTTCTCTGGCTCCTCCCCAGTACCCTCCCCTAGCCCCTCCCAAAGGGCTAATCCTGTAGGGGTTTTAAAGAGTCATGTGTATTGAGGCATCGAAGATGCTCAGATAGATAGAGAGCGGGAAGGGTTGTGGAAGTTAAACTGTGCCTGACAGTGAGCAGGAGTAAGCACA
>JAAHHN010000449.1 GCA_010672165.1 Spirulina sp. SIO3F2
TCACTAAAAAGGTCAACATCACTGTTACCGGCGCGTCCAAAGCCGCGGTAGAAGCGATCGAGAAGGCTGGCGGAAAGGTCACTTTGACCGGTTCTGTCGGGACGGAAAAAGCAGAATAAACCCCTAGCTTTTTCCACTAAACGTCTTCACAAATCAGCTTTCGCCGCCAATCTTGGCGGCGAACGCGTTTCCGGGAGAAGGAGTCCCCCTTGGCCACTGCTGCTGAACAACTCGCACGGAATATGAATTTCGGATCCTTCGCCAAGGCGAAAGATCTCCAGAACCGTATCCTGTTCACCCTGTTTGTGCTGTTCCTGTATCGGCTCGGAACCTATATCCCGCTGCCTGGCATTGACCCGGACCAGTTTGCGCAGCTGTTTGCCAGCCAGGAAGGCGGCATGCTTGGCAACATGAACATGTTTGCCGGCGGCGCGATTGAGCGGATGAGTATCTTCGCGCTCAACGTTATGCCTTACATCACGGCCTCGATCATCATTCAGATGATGACTTCGTCCGTGCCGTCGCTTGAAAAACTCAAGAAGGAAGGCGAATCGGGGCGCAAGCAGATCAACCAATATACGCGTTACCTGACCCTGGCCTTTGCGATCGTGCAAAGCTTCGGCATCGCCATGGGCCTGTCTGGTGCGGCTTATGATGACCTGCCGCGCTGGTTCTTCGTGCTCACCGCGGTGACCACGTTCACCGGCGGGACCATGTTCCTGATGTGGATGGGTGAGCAGATCACCGCCCGCGGTGTCGGTAACGGTATCTCATTGATCATCTTCGCCGGCATTATCGCCGAGATGCCGCGCGCCATCTTCAATCTGTTCAGCGGATCTCGCGAGCAAGGTATCAATGTGGTCTTCGTGGTCGGCGTGGCTGCGCTGGTCATCGCGCTGACAGTGTTCATCGTCTTTATCGAGCGGTCTCAACGCCGCGTGCTGATCCAGTACCCGAAACGCCAGCAGGCGGCGAACCAGGCGGCGCAAGGGCAGAGCTCTTTCATGCCGCTGAAACTCAACACTTCTGGTGTTATTCCG
>JAAHHN010000045.1 GCA_010672165.1 Spirulina sp. SIO3F2
CATTGGCGCTGCTCGACCAGAACCAGTTCTCCATTCAAGAAGTGTCGTCCCGGGCAGGCTATCAATCTGCCGCCGCATTCACACCCAACGGGAAGACCTCCCCGAACATTTGCAACGCTTTATCGCCACCAAAACGCCCTGGATCTACGTGGTGACGAACATTGAAGCTAGTGCTCTAGGCAATATTGGCCGGGGGCTGGATGCGGTGATCCATCCGGCAGCGGGTGCAGGGATTACCAACTTGCCAGAAGAGGAATGTGTGGGCTCCACGTTTGCAGCAATGGCATCGTTGCAATGGCAGGTGGCATTGCATACATATCTCGGGGAGGTGCGGGGGGATATTTCGCGCACCTATGCTCAGCAAATTTATGGGCAACTGGCGCAACTGCCGGATGTGGTGGAGCAGATTGTCAGCGATCGCGCCCTGATCACCGAAATTGAAGCCATGTGCAGCGAGCTAGTAGGGGGCAACTTTGACTTTGTCTACACGGGCTATCTGGATGGCGTCCCGGAAGAGCAAGCCCACAAAGCCGCTGAGATGATCCAAGAAATGTTTGCGGGCTGGCATTTCTTCCAGTTCCAGCATGGCAAATATGCCCATATGAAGCGCCGCACCCGCCATACCCTGGGCTCAATTTTGGGACACAATGCACCGCCCCCAAGCTGGCCGTTTTTCAATGCCCGAGCAATTAAGTCAGCCGCAGAGATCGGCCCCCGCGTCGCCACTTCTTTTTTTATTGCCCATCAGAGCGACAAGGAAACCCTGCAAAACATCCCCGACTACGCCCCGGACTATATCTTCACCTATCCGGCTGATAGCATTACGCTTTATCCGTTCCAGGTAATTATTGTTAGTCATTTGATTTCCTATTTTTGGGGTCTGAAAAAGAAGGAAATTGCCCAATATATTGAGCAGTGGAATCAGCCCTTTGTGGATCTGCTGGTGGGGATTGAGCAGGACGCAATTGCTTTACCGGAGGAGGTGCGATCGCAGGTTTCCGCCCATGCCCATGCCGTACTCGAAAAGTTCCTACATCTATGCCACACCACCCATTATTTTGACCGGATGGAGGGTCAACGCCGAGAGACGATCACCACAGCGTTGGCGCTGCTCTCAGGTCAAACTGTGGAGCAGGCGTTGCCCTACGAATTTGGTGGCTTTTTGGGGGGTGAGCGGCGAGCGATCGCGGTGACGTGTCAGCGGCAGGCAGAAGGGGAGTTGGACGACGTGACGTATCTAAGCATCCTCAAGGAACTCAGCCTCGAACTCAGCAATGGGGAGCAAGCCAAGCAGTTGAGCGATCGCTTCTTGGTCGATGCTACGGGTGCAACGCTGCCGACCCAGCTCCAGGTGGCGCGTCCCCACGGCCGAGAGCGGACGGTGTATGAGAGTGATTATTTGGCGGAGTATGAGGGGTTGGGGACGTTTTATGATGTGGAACCTGTACATCCGCCGAAGATCGCGAAGGCGAAGAAGGGGTGGTTGTAGGTCTAAGAGTCTGCTTGCTTCGTCGATTGATTGGGTTGACGTAAGGAAACCAAACGCCCCCTTTACTAGGGTTGGGTTTGCTACTTTGGAGGGTCTGTGTGAATTTGCCTCAAGCAAACCCCTACCGCACCACCAAATCCATCAACTGCGCCACCAACCGATCGCGCCCCATCGGTAACACCTTATACCCATGCATCAACTCCTGGGTCACCACATAAAACAAAATTGTGCCGAGGATAATCTCCGCGATCGCCCCCGGCTCATCCGCCTTCAACTCCGGACGTGACGCTAGATAATGACTCAGCCGCTCCAGGGCGGGCTTGATAATCGCCTGTAAAAAAGCCTGACTCAACTCCGGAAAACGCCCCGACTCCCCCAATACCAGACGGATAAAATCAAGCTGTTGAGGGCTTTCAGCCAGACGCTCGATCGTCGCAACCGCTAACCCCCGTAAGACAGCCTCCGGTTCCCCCGCTAACGGCTCCTGCCCCAATACCGCAAAAAACTGCTCCTGCGCCATCTCCTGCACAAGCGCCTTAAACAGGTTTTCTTTGCTTTGAAAGTAGGTGTAAACTGTGGGTTTGGAAACTTTTGCCGCTTTAGCAATGCGATCGACACTGGTTCCGGCATACCCTTGGGCCAGGAATTCACCAAAAGCGCCCATCAGGATTTGTTGTTTTTTTTCGGGGTTGAGAGAAGAGGTGGTCATCCCAAATAGCGTATAGCGTTTTTCATCAAGATGAGGAAATTCTTGGATTCTCTGTAGAAACGTCGGTTTCCGCGCCCCAGCCCACTCGTATACTCAACCAACACCTCCAAGGGGTATGGATTGCGGGTCGGGAGACCCGTCCCCGACAGGAACATTTAATTGGTTATTTTTCTCTCCTCAACGAATAGTCCCTGCCCTTTGTAAGGGAGAAATCATCTTCTCATGGTGTGTAGAAAGCAGTATCGGGATACATTGCCCCGATTGAATTGTGTCTGTAGTATCGTGTTGTTGAATAACAGCAATCATTAAGATAACAGGCTGAAACAATGAAGAATATGTTGAAAACGAGTTTACTTTCAATTTTTGTCACTCTAGCGACCGTTCCCCCTGCGCTGGCTCAATCTAATTCTCTGAACACCTTTGCAGACTGGTGCAACAATCAAAACAATCTCGCTCCCGGTGCGCGTCATACTGTCGAGATTATTTTGCAACGTGTTGACATTCAAGATTGCGATCGCGCTCAACAAGCGTTAGCCGCAACATCAAGCTTGCGGCTATCGGATAGTGAACTCACTGACCTTGCCCCCCTCGCCAGCCTGACCCACTTAACAGACCTAACCCTCAGCTATAACCAGATTACCGACCTGACGCCGCTGGCCAATTTAACCCGCCTCAAAGAACTCAATCTGGATGAGAATAACGTGGTTGATATTACCCCGTTAGCAGGTTTAACCCAGTTGCAAGACCTTGATCTGGATCACAATGATGTGAAGGATATTACAATTCTGGCTGGTCTAACCAATCTTGATACATTATGGCTCTATGGCAATCAAATTGAAGATATCTCACCCCTCACGGGTCTGACTAAATTAACCTGGTTGGAATTGGGAGACAATCCTCTGCCGAGTGAATATTGTCCAGTTAGTCCCGCTCGCATTTGCAATTTTTAAGCGGGTTTTTGGAGAACTTCATTTGTTCATCATCGGCGTATATCCAGCCCTTTCACTGCGTCCCTAAAACTGTGCCCAGTAATCCATTGCTGGGCAACCGCTGCCGGAGCCGGTTTGCCAAAGAAATAACCTTGTCCATAGGTGCAACCCAACTGCTGGAGCAGCGCTAACTGTTCTGCTGTTTCAACACCCTCCGCCACCGACGCCATGCCCAACCGCGTAAGGGTTAAGATCGTCTCCACCACCCGGCGATTTTTCCGACTCTCTACCATACGGCTAACAAAGGACTTGTCGATTTTAAGGGTGGTAAACGGTAGATCGCAGAGATAGCTGAGGGATGAATAGCCCGTACCAAAATCATCAATACTGATAGCAATGCCGCGATTGCGCAGCCGCCGCAACATATCTGCGATCGCCTCCACATCTTCAATCAGAATGCTCTCGGTAATTTCAAACGTGAGCTGCGCACCGGGGATTTGAGTAGTGGCAAGCACCTGATCCACCATCGCCATAAACCCTGCATCCCGGAGTTGAATCGCCGAAACATTCACACTGACCGTTAGGGGAGTTGAGTCACCCACGGCGGTTCGTTGGGCTTGCCATGCCACTAACTGCTCAGCCACCGTCTGCATTAACCACAAACCGATTGGGATAATCTGGTGGGTTTCTTCTGCGATCGGGATAAACTCTCCCGGTGAAACCAGCCCCCGCTCAGGATGCTGCCAACGAATCAACGCTTCAAAACCTTTTAACTCACCCGTTTCGAGATGAACCAAGGGCTGATAACAGACAAATAATTCATTGCGCTCTAGGGCATGGCGTAAATCCGTTTCCAGATGTAAGCGGTCAAAGGCTTGGGCATGCATCGCCGGGTCAAAGACCTCATAGCGCGATCGCCCCTTACCCTTAGCACGATACATCGCCGTATCCGCATCCCGAATCAGTTGATCCGGTTGCTGATAGCGTACCGTGCCCAGCACAATCCCCACACTTGCCCCAATAAACATGCGATGCTCGTTTAACCAAAACGGCTCTTGGAATCGGGTTTCAATCTGCTCTGTAATCCGAATCGCCTCATGAAGACCCTTGATCTCTTCAAGCAGAATCACAAACTCATCACCCCCCAAACGAGCCACCACATCCTTGGATGTGAGCGTGGATTGGAGTCGATGGGCGGCTTCAATCAGTACTTCATCTCCCGCTAAATGACCCAGACTATCGTTAACCACATTGAAGCGATCGAGATCTAAAAACAACACTGCAAACTGATAGATTTCCTGCTGATGAATACGGCGAATGGCTAAATCAAGGCGTTCGCGCAGCAGGTTGCGGTTCGGGAGGCCGGTTAATGCATCATGGAAGGCATCATGTTCGAGTTGCCGCTGGAGTCGAACCTTGGCTGTAACATCCCGAGATGTGGTTTGCAGCTGAATCACCTGCCCCGCCGGATTAAGGAGCGCTCGCGCTACGGTCTCGAACCAGCGATAATCTCCTGCTTTTTTACGGATGCGATAGGTCAGTAGCAGTGCTGTGCCATCGAGTAGTTGTTGAATTTCTCTCTGGATGCGATCGCGGTCACTGGGATGGATCAAATCAAAGCACTGATGACCCAAGAGGTCACGGGGGTGGTATCCCAACAAAGATTCGATAGATGAACTGATGTAGAGGTAATGCCCTTCCGGTGTGTGCAAACAGACCAAATCGCTCATATTTTCGGCGAGGAGGCGATATTGGGATTCACTCTGAACCAATGCCTGTTCGATAGTTTTGCGATCGGTAATGTCCTCTGCGATGCCTCCCAACCATTGATTATTGTTGAGGGTAAAGGCGCGATCGCGGATCCAGCGAATCGTGCCATCCGGTCGGACGATTCGATAGTCAATTAAAAAGGTACGAGTCTGCTCAATGTCAGCCAAGGTTTGGCTAAATAAACTGCGATCGTCTGGATGCACCGCTTGCAGAAATACCTCATGATCTTGCCGGAGTGACGCACAGGAGCGACCCCAGACGGTTTCAAATGCAGGGCTCACATAAACCGAAGTTTGCAGTTCACGGTCATAGATCCAGAGCACGGCATTACTGTTTTGCGCAAACTGACGAAACTTCTCTTCACTGTCTTGGAGTGCTTGATTCGTCTGGGCGAAGGCTTGGTTTGCGCTGCGCAGTTGGCTAAACGAAGCTTCAAGATGATTGGCCATACGGTTAAAGCTTTTGCCCAGGCGCGAAAGTTCTCGCACTTGGGCAGGAGGAATATCCTGCTCTAGCTGCCCACTCGAAATCTCATCGGCTGCGGTGATCAGCCGCTGGAGAGGGCGCATAATCCAGCGACTGGTGAGCCAACCCAACGCGATCGTTATCCCCAGTGCTCCAGCACAGAGCCAAATAAAGTTCTGAATATTGGCATTGATCGGAGCCATAAAGTCGGCTTCTGGCATCACCACCACAATCAGCCAATCGAGACCCAGCTCATCTTGAAACGGCGAAACTTGCAAAAACTGGCGTCCCTGACTGTGGCTAAAACTGAGTCGAGTTATGTCTTGAATCTGTTCAAAGTTGCCATATGTTTCGAGGATAAATTGGGCTGAAGTTTGCAATAGTGGGTCTTTGCTTTGACTCGCATTAATTCGTTCTGTTACACCCGCAGTCACGGTAAAGGGCTGGGGCAGGGTTGAGCTGGCCACCAGCTCACCGGAGCGCTCAATAATATAGGTTTGGCCATTGGGGCCAACATTGAGTTGCGCTAGAAACTCACTGATTTGGGTCAAAAAGAAGTTATTGCCTAACACCCCGAGCAACTCGCCTTGGGCATCATAGAGAGGCATGACCGCCGGAATCGCCATACGGGCATAGGCATGATAGGTGAAAATTTCCCCCCAGGTGGGTTGACCCGCAGCCACAGCAGCCTTATACCAGGAGCGATCGCGGGGGTCAAAGTCGAGGGTTTCTCTGTCCAGGATAATGGGGCGGCCAGCGGAATCCACCGTGTGGAATTGGATCGCGCCCCCTGTTGCTGATCCTGCTAACATCCGTTGGTGGCGATCGGCATTAAAGTGACCGTTACCCACAAATTCACCCTCAACATCACCCCAGAAGATGGCATTCGCATCCTCAAACGCTTGGGCTTGCTGAAAAAAGTGCTGATACAGGGCGACTGAATCGTGCGGATCAACATAGCCCAATTCCAGCGCATTTTGATTGAGCCTGTTGAGATGGGGCGGAATCTGTAAGAACGTCGTCAGCTTCTGTTCGATGCGGGCATTGGTTTCAAGCTGGAGTTGAACCACCAAATCATGAACGGTGCGTTGGCCTGTGCGCCAAGCAAACCAACCCGTTAACCCTACTGCTACAGCAATCTCGATAACAAACGGCACGACTAAAACCGAGCGGAGCGGGAGACCATTGGCTCGGTTGAACCATGAGCGGTGAAGCAATGACATAAGTAAGGCAAACGCTCTTAATGATTTCTTTAGATCTTTATGATCTCACTATAACCTCATTTTCTGGAGACTTTATAATTCCCGGAAACCAGGGGACAAGACAACGTGTTGAGGAGGGAATTTTTGTATTTCCCTGGTAGGGGTGTCGGTTTCCGCGCTCCAACCCACTCGTATACCCGACCAACACATCGTCTTCGCCCTAAAGCAACGGCCACAACTGCCGCCAGGCCCGAAACACATTCCCGCCCATCAACGCCGCCGCCCCATCTAACGCCTGAAACTCAGGATTCTCCGGCTCCATTTTGAGCGCAGGCGCGATCGCTACCCGAGCCGCTCGGGGTCGCCACAGGTAGAGGTTTACAAACGAGACATAGGCATGGTGGAAGGGGTTCTCGGGGGCAATCGCGCGAATTTTTTCCATCACCGCTAAGGTTTCCGGGGCTTCTTCCTGTAGCGCATGGGTCAGCCCCAACGCGTAAAGATGCTGAAGATTCTTTGGCTCCTGCTCGTGGCGATAGGTCAGTGCCGCCTCCGCTTGTTGAAGATAATCTTGCACTGCATCGTATTGATTGATCCGGCCAATAAGCTGGAAAGCGGGCTCTAACCCCGGAAGTCCTTGGGCCATACCTTGGGCGAGTTGGTAAAGTTGGCTGCCATAGTCCGGTTCAGGTGCAGATACAGGTTCCGCTGCCGGATCGAGCGCCAGGGTGGTTTCTGGAATCTCCAGTTCTTTAGTCTCACCCGTCTCTCGATTCAAATAGGCTGCTTCCAAGCGATATGTCCCTGATTTGAGATCTCGCGGTGGCAGCATCGCCGTGGCCTCTTTCACCCGAAATGCAGCTTCAGGATCAGCCGTGCCCGCTTGCAAAGTACCAAAGCCCACTCCATGATCATGGAGCCAAAATTGGCTGGGATCATTCACATTGACCCATTTGAGCAGCACTAAACCAGGTTGTAAGGTATGCCAGGGGCCTGCCCATTCGTAGGTCACAGGCAGAGAAACGCCTGGGGGGGCGGACTCTGGAATGCCCACATCCACCAACCGAAAGGGTAGTTCTCGGCCTGACCAAGGCAACACCTGCACGGGCGGAGTGCGGCGACGGTAGAGTGTCAGAGTTTTTTCTGGGCCTTTGGGCCATTGGCGAATCACTTGGAAGTCGGGATTACCGACAAGGCTCTCGCCAAGGGCAATCTGGTTCGGTCGCGCCACCGTATCATCAGGGGTTTGAGTAATTAGCCAAGTGTGCGATCGCCCATCCTGCGCCACATGCTCATCACTCCCCCCCAGTTCCCGTCCATAGACCTGGAAGTTGGCACGATTGCCGAAATAGTTAAATGTGTTGTGACTGATATTAACGCCGCTGGGAATTACGCCCACCGTCGAACGTAAATGGGGTGCAGTTTTAACCACCTCCGCCACCATCTCTTCCACAGGCACAAGGGGGGTGCGAGTGGGGTAATGTTGCCAACTGGGACTCAGTAGTTGTGCAAATTCGGCAGTATTGGGAATGGGATAAATCTTGCAGAGCATCACTAGGGTGACAACTGTAATCGTTGACCACCGCACCCATTGCCAACGCCAGCGGGTCAAACCATAGGCTAGCAGCACTGCCAAAATCGGCAGATAGGGCATGATAAAGCGCGGGTCTTTGTTAAAGATCGCCGAACAGATGAGATACGCCCCACCGTAGTAGAGCAAGAGCCAACCCAAATTCTTCAGCGTGGGCAGGTCACGGCGCAGATCGCGCCAACCATAAATCAGTAATCCCACCAAAGGTACGATGAGCAATACCCAAGAGATCGACTCGGGCAACTGTCGCCAGTAATGCGTCCAAGCTGCCAGCGTATTTAATGGTGGATCACCTTCGGCAATGCCAGGGGTAGCATTGGCATTGTGAGAGGTACTGAATAGATAAATCAGGTTTGTGCGATACCAGGGCAACCAAATGGGAATTGAGACTAAAAAGCTGGTGATAAGCTGCGCTACCTGACCCCAACGCCGCTGCCACAGTCGTGCCATCCCAACCCAAACCAGGGGTACAAATAGGAAAAACATCACACTTTGCTTGGCCATTAGCCCTAAGCCCCAGACGATGCCAAAACCAATTGCCCAAAGCCACTGTTGCCAAGGCTTGGTCTGCGATCGCCATACTGTCAGCGCCGTAAACGCTAGCACCGTACAGGTCATCACCGTCCAGTCCAGCAGGTAATCTAGCCGCCAATAATAGAGATTGGGCATTAGCAAACAAATCGCTGCTGCCCAGAGACCCACTTGGCGATCGCAGACTTGTCGCCCCAGCCCATAAACCGTTAGCAGTAAAATCGCTAGCAACACCGAATTTAAAAGTGTCGCCTGATCAATCCCCACCCCAAACAGCCATTGAAAGGGAGCCGTGAGCGTATAGGTCAGCGGTGGATATTTGTGAGAAAGCTGCCAATAGCTGTGCCACCAAGCTGGATTTTGCCAGCGCATTTGCTGGAGGGCGTTCAGGTGATTCAGCGCACCAGTCAGATGGTTGCTCTGATCCCAGGCAGGGATACGATGATCAAGCCAGAACCAGAGGCGATCGCACAAGGTTGCAGCCAACCACATCAGGCCAAGAATTTGCAGATCAGCGCGGGTTTGGGGTTTGGGGTTAGAGGAAGGGGTCAAGGGCAAGCAAGGGAAATATCCACTACCCATTACTGGCTTCTAAGCTGCAACTGTCAACCCCATCTTGATATGGGGAATATCGGCTTCTATAAATGGTTCCCCTTGGGCTTGAAACCCGAGTTTGGCATAAAGGGGGACAATATATTGTTGGGCATGGAGCACAATCTGCTGGTAGCCCTGGCGTTGGGTTTGGCTTAAGGCGGCTTGGGTCAGACTGCTGCCAATGCCTTGACCCCGGAAGGGGGACAAAACAGCTAGTCGTTCTAGTTTGATTGTGTTGGCGTTAAGGATGCGGAGGCGCAAGGTGCCAACGGCTTGATCCTGGTGGTAGGCCAGGGCATGGAGGGCATAGGGATCTTGGCCATCGAATTCATGAGCCAGGGGAATTTGTTGTTCTTGCACAAAAACGCGATCGCGGATTTGGCGAATTTCAGTCTGAGCCAGCAAATAATTTACCCAGCGCACTTGACAAGTCACTAAAAGCATAGGTTTTTTTTGAGCACCGTCTTCCACACCGTATCAGGTGATTGGTGAAGGCGAAAGTATAAGATGCTATGTTTGCGCGTTTAACTTTGCGTAATCAATAGATTACTAGCGAGATTTATGACCGTATTAGCGTTAGTCTGCAACGATGCCAATTCTTACAGTGTCGCTAACACTTCATCGGCATCGACTTGACCCCAGTGATAGCCCATTTCTTGGCTCATTTTTTTGGCACGGTTGGCTTCTCGTCGAGCGTCTTCAGGTTTGCCTGAGTTGAGATGTGCCCAGGCTAAACCAACACGGATATCAGCTTCGCAGAGACGATAGCCACTTTCCAAAGTATATTGGAGAGATTCTTCTAAATAAGGATATGATTTCTCTGGTTCTTGTTTATATCTTCCAAAGAAGTGACCATGCGCACATAGTGTTTCTGTTAAACACAAATGATTGTCAATCGATCTTGCCTTTTCTAAAGCTTCTCTAAGATGCTGCTCCGCTATTTCAGAATTTGAATGGGTCATTAGCAGAGATAGAGCTAGGTTGGATTTCCAAGGAATATACCTATGGAGATC
The DNA here is from genome assembly GCA_010672165.1 of Spirulina sp. SIO3F2. Taxonomy (GTDB): domain Bacteria; phylum Cyanobacteriota; class Cyanobacteriia; order Cyanobacteriales; family Spirulinaceae; genus SIO3F2. Next base: position 10,294 of record JAAHHN010000045.1, read on the forward strand.
GTATATGCCATCTCTTAGTTCTATCTGCTCTTTCGATAGCTGAAGTAGTTTTTCCCAATCTTTCTCTCTTCTTTTATTCGCCCCGTATAAAAATACATCAAAATGAGATTGATTTACCAAGTTAGACAAAGCAGACTCAATGTCTCCTTTGAGATAGAAAAGAATCACTTTTTTTCTAATAAGATTTTCATGTCTATGCCTTTCTGATAATTCAATTGATTCTATGTTATTGGTTAGCTCTAGCCCTTTTTCTACACAATTGAATGCCAAAGCGATTTCCCCTAGTTCCTTATAACTATCTGCCATATGTGAATAAGAACTTGCATTGTATAAAGAGAAGTCCAGATGAACATTTTTTACAATTGATTTCTCGTACAAGGGTATTGCCTTTCTTGGGTTACCTAGGCTATTCAGACAAAGTGCGAAATCATTGTAAACAAATCCACGAATTCTCTCGTCAACAAATTCTTTGACTAAATACGAGCCATTTTTCACAACAAAAAAGTTTTCAAGAATTTTTTTTGATGTATTCCAAGCCTGCATTTTTAAGTTAAGGAGCCATTCATATTCTCGTTGAATGTCAGAATAATAAATAAAGTAAGCTTTCTTGTATGCACCGATTTTACAAAGATGATACACAGACTCTACATGAAGAGAAAACTGTTCTAGTTTTGGTTTTTTTATTGAAAGAATCGGAGGCATTATTCTTGAATAATAGTCAGCAATTCTCTCATGAGTATCTTTCGCTATCCTATTTCCAGGGTTTTCGAACTCCCTACCATAATATGCATGAGCCAACGGATGCATTGAATAAAAAATTTTGTCTGTCCCCTTGATTTTTTCTGTCTCATTTTTCTCTGCTTGAAAATCTGCATCCAGAAATCTTTTTATTAATTGATATTTCGTGAGCCGCTCAACTAACTCAAAAAAGTCTTCATAGTTTAATTCATGCAGTCGAAGGCTTAGATTCTTTCTATGACTATCTTTATCGCTTCTAGATAAGCCCAAAAGTTTTTTGATCCACTTAAATAATTTGATTAATCGGCGCTCCCAACCAACTGGCTGTCGTTTTCGTGGTGGAATCCATGCAGGATCGCGCCCCCAAAAAACCGGAACAAATGCCGATGGCGCTACAGGTATCCGAAACGCACTAAAAATCAGCAAAAACTCCTGTTCAGCCACTGATAGATGTTTGTCATATTCTGCTACTACCCGTTGCACCCGCTCATAATGCCCCTCATCATCATTAGGTGGCGGCACATTCAAGATGCTCTTCACATCCCCCTTGCAAATATCAACCGAATAGGAACCGAGTAAACGCAAAACAATCGCATACCCATCCCATTCGTGAACCACTCGCTGGAGCTGATCATCTGTACCCCGTACTCCAATCTTCTTGAGCAACTTTTGCCCATCTGCATCACTTAACCGCTCAACATAACGCTCAACATTTGTTTTGTAAGCAATAAAATCCAATAACGGCGCACGACTGGTCACAACACAAAAAGACTGGTTCACTCCTTCTGCAAACAACGTCAGAAAATCACGGAGCTTATTACTCTGGAGCAGACCATAATTATCCCCCTCCTGATTTTGATATAGCTCCATACCGTCGATGATAAAAATATAACGGCCAGTGCGGAGAATACCTCTGATTAGACGGGTTTGATCAATCGTATCTAGCTCTTCAACATCAATCCCATCCAACATTAATAAAGCCGCTTGCACCCGCTGAGACTTATCTGTTGATTTGGTTTGGAGATGGGCGACATCCTTCAGCAAAAAAGCGATCGCTTTTTCATAAAACTCATCCACACTGCGTTGCTCATAAAAGCCCCACCAAAACACACCATCCGGCTTTGGTAAATTAGGCTGCTTGATCACCCCCTCAATCCAATGCCGAGCCACGCTACTTTTGCCCTCACCCCCAAACCCAATCAGCCCAGTAATATTACAAGTGGGGTCAAGATAATCTTGATTCAATCCTGCCAATAAATCTTCTCGACCCACCCACTCTGACAATAACGGTGGGGCATTTTCAAGGTTAGTCCGGGGTAGATTCACAGTTTGGTTTCGCTTTAACGGAATATCTAAATCCTCTGATTTAAGTCTGATGGGAGTGGCTTCACTCAGTTCTGCATTCATAGCGAACAAACTGAGCACTTGGGTATCCACCGCAATCCCCGTATCTCGATCACGATAGCTTTTTTCTGCCTGCCATTGCTGGGCAATCACACCAACCACCAAGTCCCGTTCTATATCCAGAACAGCACTGCCACTCATGCCATCATTGATTTGTTGTGACTGTAGGATAACTGGATCAGTGACGAGCCGATAGTTTTGAGGGGGTTCGCCTAAGCCCAAAATCATTCCTCGTGCAGGCAAACCCTGATAATGGCTCAAACGACGGTAGCCAAAGCTAACAAACGTATGACCATCAGACGTTTCTGCCTCCCCAACCCGAGCAACTTCCACCCCCGCAGGCAGAAAATCAACATCAATTTGTAGCACAGCGATATCGTCGTCATAGCCATCCGGCAAACCAATAACTCGGGCTGTGTGGGCTTTCTCTTCATCCCGTGCTGCCTGGGCAAAGTAAACATTGATTTCTAAACCCAATTTGATATCTCTAGTTCGGGCTGCATCACGGACAACATGCAGACAAGTGACGATCCTGCCATCTTGAGAAATAACAAACCCCGTGCCAACAATCGAGTCGTTAGCGCTCCGAATCTGAACTGTGAAATTACGGCAGTTCTGAATTTTCATATTTGCTACGGTGTTACGCTTGATCCCGTTCCCAAACCAACTTAACGTTTAAACTCGCTTCAACACCCGTTTTAGCAATCAATGCTCCTGATTCCACATCAAACGTAATGCCAAATTCCACCTCAACTTGGGAAGGTCGGTTAGCCAAGGAATCCACAGTCTCCCAGGTTTTATCTGCCATGCGTTGGATGGTGTTCATCGCCTTCTCAACCGCTCTGGCTGATTTATCCGCAAGTTCAGATGCATCAACGCCCCTGAGGCTAACCTCTCTCATACGCCCATCTGGATTGAAATCAATTAAAAGCTCAGGACTATTGTTAGACATTTGACTTTCCATAGTTGATCTACTCCACTTACTGTATGAATCGATTACATATCAACTGATACGCTGCTGCCTACAACCATAACCGAATCGATGTCTGGTTGAAGTTGAGACAAAGTAAAGATCAAAAGACGGCTCTACCATGTTTGGGAAATTCTAGAATTTGCCTCCTGTTTGCTCAGATTCCAGCCAACTGGCCACTACCGCCACCGCTGCGATCGGTGCAGTCACCGCCCGCAACACCCGCGCCCCCAAGGAAACAGGCTGAAACCCAACCGCGATCGCTTGCTCAATCTCCTCCGCTGTCCATCCTCCCTCTGGGCCAGTCGCAACCGTTATCCCCCCTTTATTAAGGGGGGCAGGGGGGATTTTTCCCTTACCAAGAGGGGCAGAGGGGATCTCCCGAATCCGCAACCCCAAACTCGGCACATCCCCCCGCGCCACACAAAGATACTTTGCTCCCATTCCTTGCCCTTGCAACAACTCCCGGAACGGCCGCACCGCCTCTACTGTCGGCACGAGCGCCCGCTCTGACTGCTCAGCCGCCTCAGTTGCAATCTTTTGCCAACGGGCTAGTTTTTTGGGGTTGGGTTTAGGCAAAGTGCGATCGCTCATTACCGGGCAAAAGGTTGTCACCCCTAGCTCCGTGCCACAGCGGATAATCTCTTCAAAACCACTGCCCTTTGGCAAGGCCACGATCAGCGTTAGTTGTAGTGGTAACTCTGTGGAGACAGCGATCGCCTCGCTCAAGATTGCCTCAGTGCCTGCTAACTCCGCCAACCAAGCCGCCCCCTGCCCATCGAGCACAATCAAGCGATCGCCTTCAGCCAAGCGCAACACCCGATAGAGGTAATGGCATTGCACGGGCGTGAGTTGGGCGCGATCGCCTTGGTGCTGCTCCGGCGCAATATAGAGGCGTTGCAAATCGTGAGGCATTGTTGAGCAACGTATTGTTTAACAACATTCCGACATCTTAAATGGACTGCAACCAAACAAAAATGCCAGACTGACAGAGTTCCCTGTCATTCCCCAGACTACAATGGCAATCACCCTTTCCGAGCAAATCCGGCAACTCTACGATGCTTCTAGTGGGCTCTGGGAAAAGGTTTGGGGAGAGCATATGCACCATGGCTACTATGGGCGCTTGGGCAATGTGCGCTGCGATCGCCGTCAAGCACAAATTAATCTGATCGAAGAACTGCTCCGTTGGGCCGATTTAGAACAAGCCGAGCATATTTTGGATGTGGGTTGCGGTATTGGTGGCAGCACGCTTTATCTTGCCCGCAAATACCATTGTCTTGCCACGGGGATCACCCTCAGCCCCATTCAAGCGGGCCGAGCTAAAGAACGAGCTTTTGAAGCGGATCTCGCAGGGCGGGTACAGTTTCAGGTGGCTGACGCGTTGGCAATGCCCTTTGCCGATGAGTCCTTTGATGTGGTGTGGTCGCTAGAAAGTGGGGAGCATATGCCCGACAAACGCCAATTTCTTGCCGAATGCTACCGTGTCCTTAAGCCAGGTGGGCTGATGATTTTAGCCACCTGGTGTCATCGCGCCACAGAGATGGCACTCCTCACTGAAGCAGAAGAAGAGCATCTAGAGGCGATTTATCGGGTGTATTGTTTGCCCTATGTAATCTCGCTGAACTCTTATCTAGACTTGGCGCAAAATCTAGGATTTAAAAATATCCGCTGTGATGATTGGTCTACAGCCGTCGCCCCATTTTGGGATGTGGTGATTGATTCAGCACTGGATTGGGAAGCGATCGCGGGTCTGGTGCAAGCTGGCCAGCAAACCATTGAGGCCGCGTTGTCGTTGCGACTGATGTCTGAAGGCTATGCTAAAGATCTGATTCGGTTTGGGTTGTTGTGCGGAATACGCTAGCTGTATTCGTACTACAAACAATGTCGGCATCAGGCTTCCGACTGCAACATCATACCGATACTTCCTTGAATCACCTGAATCAATTCCGTCACCACATCCTCTGTTGCATCTAGGGTGATATTTGGATCAATCGGCAATCGCAAACAAACAGCCAACCAGGGCACGCGATCGCCCTTTAATTGAGCTTGCAGATCCCGCCAAAACCATTGACGCATCGCATAATGTCCTCCGGTTTTAAAGCCATACCATTGGGCAACCACCACTCGCTGGGGATGATGCACCACCTTAGTATCTTGAGGATCGCGGGCAATAAACCATCGCGCGGTGATGGTATGGTTTGCATCTGTATCGGGGATGTTGACCGTCAGAATGCCTACTGGGTCTTGCTGCCAGCTAAAAAAACCATTGAGATCCGACCAATCCACATAGGGTTTGTCCTTAGGATCAGCTTGGGGTCGTAGTAATACGGTTGCAGGTTTATCCCCCTCAATCGGCAAGAGGTCTTGGCCCACCCAATTGTGACCCCCAATCTTGAGGGGAAGGACTTGATTGGTACGCTCCGAGGGCAGTTCAATGCCAGTTTTGCGGATTTCGCGCAAAACACTAATACCCGGCACTTCACTCGGCGATCGCCAATTGGGGACAAACGACCCCGCCAGCACCAGACCCAGAAGCAAACTCAGCCCCAAAATCACCACAATCAAAATCTGCGATCGCGTTTTTGCGCCCGATGCCATCATTGCTTTTTCTCCCCTTGACCAAAGATCTGCGCCCATCCGGCATAGTTAATAATTCCCACCATGGGCTCACCATAATAGTAGTGAGATGAGCGCTCCAGCAGATCCAGCCATAACACCACCAAGAGCAACATCCCCAGAGAAATTAAATCGCCCCCCAAACCCTCATGAGTCCAAGCAAATGCCCCATCGTAGCCCATGCCATGCAGGTAAGTCAGGATAGTATTGCGCACAATATTGACCGCCACACTAATAACCACTGTGCCGGTTAGCAGTGCCCCTACTTTGAAGCGCGATCGTGCCACTCCTGTCCAATGGAGCAGGAGCACCGCCACATATAGGCTCGTAAACAGCATCTTCAAGCCCGCACAATAGGGGGCAACCTCTACTAAGCGATCCTGGACTGTGATGTAAATGCCCTCGATCGCCAAGTCTGGCACGCCCAGTTGAAACAATACAAACCCCGCCACATTGGCAATAAAAGCTTGCAGCGGCAGCGTAAAAGGCGTGATCAAATAGGGCAATGCATTGGGAGTAGCCAGCGCCACAAACAACAGCGGAAACCGCTGGAGCTGCAATCCTGAAGCCCCCTTGAGCACTAAGCACAAACCCACCAACACCAAAGGCAGTGAGAGGTTTACCCCTTCTGACGTACCACTCAGATAAAACAATGCACCAATGACTAAGCAAACCCAACCCGCTGGATGAGCCGTATCCGGCAGTCGCTGCCATTTGCGTCGCTGCCGCCACACCAAATAGCCCGCGTAGGGAATCCCGAGCAAACCATGACTGAAATATTCATGCTCGATGCTAATGCTTTTGTTGAGCCAGCCGTCTATCCAATGGAGCAGCACTGGGCCGTAAAGCAGTAGCAGAATGACACCAAGGACAGTTGAGAACCAATGGCGTTGAAGCCAAGAAGGAGAGGGGGCGGTAGAGGTCATTTTATGAGTTCAGGGTTCAGATTTTGAGTTCAAGGTTCAAAGTTCAAGGTTCAGAGTTAGCAAGTATGAAGAGAACTGAAGCTTATTCTTGCTCAGAATTTGTTGTATTAGTGGCTTAAATTGAGTCCACCTCTTACTCTTACTCAATATGGCTTTTCCAGGATGGGATTAGAGCATAGGAGTTCCAAGCCAGGGTAGTATTCCATCAGGATAGAAGATAGGTTGGCCAACTAGAGAAAAAAAGAAAAGCCGTGTTTTACCGTCTGTCCGCTTTAGCAAACTCCAGCACTTTGAACCTTGAACTCTAAACTCTGAACTCATATCGTTTCCTCAATTGTGGCAGCAACAGTCTGAATTTTCTTTGAAGACAAGCCAGGATACATCGGTAGGGACAAGATTTCTTGGCAGAGTTGCTCAGCATTGGGGAAATCGCCTGCTTCATAATTGAGGAATTTGTAGGCGGGCTGGAGATGGCAGGGAATGGGGTAATGGATGCCCGTTTGGATGCCGCGATCGCTCAACTTGCTCCGCAACTGATCCCGATTGAGAGGCGATCGCTCATCAACACGCACCACATAGAGGTGATAAACATGGCCTGAGCCGCTCTCATTGGTAAGGGGAATAATGCCACGTATTTGAAGGGGGACAAGCGCTTGAGCATAGATTTGAGCGGCTTCATTGCGCTGCTGATTCCAGGTTTTGAGATGGGGGAGCTTAACCCCAAGGATCGCAGCTTGCAGATTATCTAGACGGCTATTAAGACCCGGTTCGGTGTGGAGATATTTTTGGGCTGCCCCATAGTTGCGATAGCAGCGAATTTTCTGGGCGATCGCTTCATCTTGGGTCACCACCATACCCCCATCGCCAAAGCTCCCTAGGTTTTTACTGGGATAGAAGCTATAGGCGGCGGCGATACCCACCGAGCCAGCCGTATACCCCTCCCGCTGGGCCAAATGGGCTTGGGCGCTATCTTCGAAAATGAGGAGGTTATGGGCAGTAGCAAAGTCTTGCAATGCTGTGGGGGAGACCATTTGACCGTAGAGATGGACAGGCACGATCGCTTTAGTCTGAGAGGTCACTGCTTGAGCAGCTGCGGTCAGGTCGATCAGCGCTGTATCTAAGCAACAATCCACCAACACAGGCTTGGCACCGGCCCGGAGCACCCCGATCAGCGTGGCAATAAACGTATTTGCCGGAACGAGTACCTCATCACCCGCACCGACACCGCAGGCTTGTAATCCTAGGGCGATCGCATCTGTACCAGAACCCACACCAATCCCTTGCGTCCCCCCGGATGCCAGCGCAAAGTCTGTTTCAAATTGCGTCAGCGCTTCCCCCAAGACAAAATGCCCCTGTCGTACCACCTCCAGCAGCGTTGTTTCAATTTCACTCTGGATCGCTTGGTGTTGGATAGACAGATCAACAAAGGGGACAAATACAGTCATAGACGGGTTAGTCGTGGAAAGCTAGTAAAGGGTTTTAACTTCCTTCCGTTGTACTGTTGTTGAGAGGGAATGGCAAACTTTTGGGAATTTTCCACATCCCGACTTTAAATTGCACTGATGCCAGCCCTTATCGGGTGATCCGTAATTGTTGTTCTCGCCGTGCCAGACTGTCGCAGAGCAGTTGAATAATTCGTTCCTCCAGGATCGCCGCGATCGCAGGCTGAGACTGCTTTAGTTCCTCAAACTGGTCTCGACTCAACCCTTGCAACAGACAATCTGTCTCCGCGATCACCGCTGTAGAGAGCGGCGGCTTACCATAAAACCGCATCTCCCCCAAAATTGCCCCCGGCTCTTGAGTTTGCATGCGTTTGGTTGTGCCATCGGACAACTCTAAAAGCACGGTCACTCGCCCTGATTCAAGCAAGTAGAGTTGAGGTGCACCACTTTCTGTTGCATAGATCGGGGTTTGAGCCGCTACCGATCGCGGTCTCAAGTAGCCCATTAGCTCTGATACTTGCGTTGTGTTTAAACCCCATGTCTGCAAATGAGCAGCCAGATTAATCGTTTGAGGACTAGGCAGCTTGGCGAGGCGCAAGAGTTGGCTTTCGCACCATTCCAAGCCACGATCGATATCAGGGAGCACTAAGCAGCGGGTTTCGGGATACAGCTTACAGACATCCTCACTCAATTCAATGCCCTCACCCTGTTGTAATTGGGATTGGAAGGAGGCTGAAAGGTTAGTAAAAATTAAGGTGAGCTGATGCTGATGGGCAATTTTTAGGATTTTGTTGCAACTGAGCACCGCTGAGGAATCGATGCCAGTCACTTGGCGGAAGTCGAGGATGATGAAGCGGAGGCAATCCCCCCTGCCCCCCTTGGCAAGGGAGGTTCTGTGGTTATCCTCTTTGCCCTCCTTGGGAATAGGGTTTGAGTCCGTGCGTTGTTTGACTTGGTTAAGTAGATAGGTTGCCGTGCCGAAGAATAAAAAACCCTGTAGTTCTAGAATCAGAATTTGATCGCCTTCAGTTTTCAGTAATGCTTTCTGGGCAGCATTGTATTCCCGATTGCTGCGTGTCTTTGCGCCCGAAAGTACCTCTTTGGCGACATTCACCTGACTGTAGTGGTACATAAACAAAAGCACCGCCATCACAAACCCCACCAAAATCCCCGTTAAAAAGCCCCAAACATTGATGGCCATAACAATCACTACGATCGTGAGATAGTCCAGCAAGGGCAATTTGAACCAGGCTTGATAAAGCCATTTCGTAAGCAGTGAAATGCCCAAATAGAGTAACAGACAGCCCAAAATCGGCTTCGGTAAATAGGATAAAAATTCTGACCCCAACAACAAGACTGCAAGCGCGGGGAGTGCTGAAATAATGCCCGTTAAGCGACTGTGACCACCAATTTCATGCACCAGCAACGTACTGGGTAGGGCTTGGGAGCCGACCATCCCCCCACCTGCTCCAGACAGTAGATTAGCGATTCCGAGCGATCGCATCTCCTGGTTCAAATCCAAATCTTGGCCCACAGCTAACTCAATGCCACTGTTGCTGAGAATAAGCGAGAGCAGACTGACCAAGGCAATGCTCACCATACTCCCAGCTTGGCCGAACAGCACAGACCCTTGCACCTGGGTCAATTGTTGCCAATGGAGAGGTTCCCAGAGTCCCCCCGCAGGGAAAGGGCCAAGCAGCCAACCTGCTGCCCTTGCTTCGGTTAATGAGAGGCCTGTGCCCCACAGGACGAGATAAAAAACTCCCACCAGCGCCATCAACGTTCCAGGCATCACAAGATAATGTTTGTAGCGGGCTGCAACCAACAGCAAAATTAGCGTGAAGCTAAGGCCGACACCCCAATGAATAGCGGTCTCCAGGGTCATTAATTCTGGCAAGGTCTGCCAAGTTAATGATTGCTCCGTCGTTACCTGTACAAAGCCATCCACCAACAACCAGCCGGTTCCTGCCATGAACCCCCCAACAACGGGATAGGGCACGAGCCGGATCTTATCTCCCCAGCGTAGTTGCCCTAAGGTCAGCAGTAATCCGCCAGTAAGGGCTGAGGTGAGGACAATCGCTGCAACAAGCGTGGCGATCGCACCGTCTGGATGATCAACTAGACGGGTCGCAATCGTGCCAGCCATGATCGCCAAAAGAGCAGTCGGGGCAGCTAAAGGAGTAGCGATCATCCCAGGTAAGGCACTGGTGAGGGCAGCCACTGCTGTTACTATGCCTGTGCTAAAGACGGTCATGCCCACACCCGCAGCGAGGTGGCTATCCAGTGGCCCCGCGTAAATAAGAGCAGCATAAGAAATCGCACGAATGACGCCAATCACTCCTGTCACCAGGCCGGCGATGATGCTGGGCACAACCAGGGTGAAATCAAGAGCGAACCAGTTTTTAAAGCGTGCGGTGGTGCGATCGGCAGCAACGGTCATACGGTTTCTTGAGTCTTAAAAGGCTTACAAAAATCAGCAGAAGAATTATGGAGGGTGGGCATTGGCTCACCCCAGTAAACTTTCGATCTCTCAGGGGATATCAACGCGGTCTGCTTGTGACTCTTATCATCATTGGCATCCCCCAAAATGCTCAATTGGCGACAATATCGCCCCCGGCTGCGATCGCCTTTTGTCGGGTTGTAGCCATCGGCCAACTGATCTGTTCTGGCGGGTTGAGAAAGTTTTTGTAGGCTCGTGCCATTTGCTTCGCTGCACGCTGAAAGGACATTTGACCTGTCGCTGTTCCCAGTCCAGGACAAGCAATAATTTGAATCGGTGGCGCTTGAGTTTGGTTATGATGCCAAACCGCTAGCAGCATTGCCCACATAGCGAGATAAACATTATCCGTTTGGGCAATGGGCATGGGCACACGCATGGTGGGGGTATGGGCTAAATATGGATGTTGGGAATGGCCGGTAGGAAGAATTACCGATGTGCCCACTGGTTGCTCACCGCGAAAATGTTTCAGGATATGGGCTTGGACACGATCCATTAACTCCAAGCCAAAGTAACGAATAATGGCGAGATCGACGCCCCCATCCATCAGCCCAAAAGAATTTCCGGCACTCACCATACAGTCATAGTCGGTTAAGTCTTCAAAGTGACCATTAACCACTGAAACCTGGCTCAGTCCAGCAAATTCCAATTGCCAAGCATCACAGAGCGCCGCGATTGGATCAACAAGAATAAGCTGTAATGGGTTGGGTTTGAGAGACATGGCAACTGGAGATATCTAGTACCGTGAGGCGAAGTTTAGGGTTCAAAGTTCAGAGTTCAAAGTGCTTGTACAACAGGCATTCTGTGAATTTTGAATGGATGGCTTATTTCTACGGATTGTTGTTTTGTTTAAAGAACATATAAAAAACCAGAAACGCAATTTCGTTCCTGGTGGGCTCGATCAACAAATCGGTGAGGTGTACTAGAAAATACCAACCAGCACTAGCGCAGTAAATGCACAGAACACACCACTCACGATCAAGAAGATCTCAAAGTAAGGCGCACGGTTAAATTCATCAATGCGCTGATTGATCCGTCTTTCTTCTTCAGTGAGTGGCTTGAAATACATGCTTCTCATAAAATTCCTCCTACCTCAAATAAATTGTAAGGCAGTGTAAATGTGTAGTGCTCGATATCTTTATTGATAAAGGCTGAGGGGAAAAATAGAGCGTGATCGCCTCAGTTTTGCAAGAAATCGATAGGCTTTGAGAGCTACTGCAAACAATGTTTAGGTTTTGCAATGATAAAGTTGATAATGTGGTGAAGGACTGTAACACCAACTCAACGCGATCGCTCCACAATCCCGATAAAATAGTCAGGCAAATTTCTTCAATTCCTGCCTAAGCAATACTAATGACCCAAGCTCCTACAACAACACCCCTAGTTAACGCGACCGAACTTGCCGCCCTTGATGATCAACTCTCCAATCGCTTTATCGAACTTGACCCCGAAGGCTATTACATTATTTTTCTTGACCGTGACGCAGGCCTGATTTGTGCAGCCCATTACACTAACACGATCAGTGAGAAGGGTCTGGCGCTTGACCCTGAAACAGGTGAGCCGATACCGGTGCGTGGGAAGGTTGAGCGTAAGCCCACACAAATTTATACGGGCCGGACGGCGAAGGAGCTGGGAATGAAGCTCACTGAAGGTGAAGAGCGTGCCCCCCTCTCCTGTTTTGACCATGCCCTCTATTTGGGCCGAGAATTTGTACGCGCTGAGCTGGCGCTGATCAACGGCACAGAGTACGTTCAGGATTAGGACGTGCCATCAGTTAACAACAGAAGCTATAAGGGACAGGTAATTGAGTTCCTAACCCCAAAAACAGGGAAAGGGACTGACTATTAGTTGGATTTCCAAACGCTTGCTATAACTGGCTGACAGTCCCTAACGTAAACCTGACTTCCGCGCCGCTGATTGTTGACGACTAAGATCAACAACCCCTGCTGCATAGGCCATCGAAAGAAGCGCACTTTGATCAAGCTGGGTTGTGGTCACTCTATGCGATTGCATCGTGGCTGCTAAGGGAGCAGATTCAGCAGCACTATAACCCGAACTCAAGACAACCAAACAGGTTGCAGCACAGAGCGCGAAGTGATGGGGGGCAAACAAAGAAGCTTTCATCCGGTTTTGTTAAATTGGCAATTGCGATTAGTGATCGTAACATCAAAAGCTGAAGCCTCTATAGTCAAATGGTGACAATTGCAAGATTGACTTTTGGGTGTTGTCCCTTCCGTCCCTACAAGTAATACCGATTCCATAGGCTAGAGCTACAGATCAGAAAGTGAGGGTTGAATCGTATGGTATAGAACTGTATTGGGGGCTTCTATCACCTGGCAGTTTGATGTGCCAATTAGAGCGGATACTCCAAGCGGGCGATCGACTCCGGGTGTATTGGGAAGCAGCCCAGGTAAAGGCATTGACAACGGATACAGTTGTAGCGCTATAGGTTGTCCGATTAGATTGAGCCTTTATCCAGTTTTGTTCTCATCAATCTCTGCTTCGAGTTGAGTTGGTTCTATCTCGGGTTTTGATTCATTAGTATCAAATTCACCTACAACTCCTTCAACAGTGGGCTGGGATACATCAGTCATGGTCTCAACATCTGAATCTGGTGAATTTGAGCGATCAATCATTTCAACTTCTGTTGTGGTTTGGATGTCCACAATCTCAGAAGAGGATTCATGTTCAGATTGCACTGGCTTGATATTTCCAAGAGCAGATTTAGAAATCTCACTATCAACCTCTTCACCTTTATTATCTGCATTCTGCTCATTGGTAACGCCCACACCGAGGTTGACATCTGTACTCTTAAAAGATGATTCATCGGCAACAAGCTCAGAGGTCTCATCGTTGGCGTCCATGACAGCATCAGTGTCAGTGGTTTCCGGTTGAGGAGCAGAGCTAGGTTGCCGTACAACCGGAGGTAGAATCTGACGCTGTTTGAAACCAAAGCGAAAGAAATCTGAGTCAATCTGTTTGGGGTCATAGGGTGCGGCAGCAGCAAGCTGGGCTTCTGAGGTCAAGAGCAACAAACCCACCATACTGAGCGCCACCTGAATAAATAGGTTTGCTCCAGAGAAGGCGATCGCCGCCACCAACAATCCCAATCCATGATTCGGAATCGGCGTCACGGAACTGGCCAAAGGAGCCAGTTGATAGCACTGGCCCAATAACCAAACCATCGGCAACACCGCCAACACTGCCACAATACGATTTTGGGGACGTTTGAGGAGCTGTAACCATTGGCGCTGCTCGGTTGTCAGCACGGCTGGTGGCAACGACACCACCAAGATCGCAAAGGGGTTAAAGGGACGTCGCCACTGCACCCACAGCCAGGGGGCAATCCCCAGGAGCACCAGCAAGGTTTCCTCAACACCATAGGGTAGCCACGGTTCACCGGCTGCCACCCCCAGCCAAACACCCAAGGCCCAGAGGGGCAACACCGCTAACCCAGCAACATGTAGCCACAAATAGGGCTCTTGACGAAAGGGATTCATGGTTGTTGATGCTCCAGTAAATCGAGTAGGGATAACACACTACTTGGCTGAGAGTGTGCGTCGCTTCATGACCATTTGATAGGCCTCAATGCGATCGCCCTCCGTCCAATCATTGAACTTATCAGAGCCGATACCACATTCAAAGCCAGATTTAACCTCACGCACATCTTCTTTGATCCGCTTGAGGGAATCGACAGGGCCATCGAAGACCACCTTGTCGCCGCGGAGCACCCGCATCCGACGATTGCGGATTACCTTTCCGGAGGTAATATAACAACCCGCCACGGAGCCGCGACCCACCGGGAAGACTGCTCGCACTTCCACCGTGCCCAAAGCTTCTTCCACTTCTTCAGGATCCAGCAAACCTTCCATCGCACCTTGGACATCATCTAAGAGGTTGTAGATAATGTTGTACTCCTGAATGCTCACTTGTTCTCGATCGGCTGCTTGAGATACCCCTGCTGCGAGGTCTGTGTTAAAGCCAATGATGACTGCGCCACTAGCGGCGGCGAGATCAACATCAGTCTCCGTCACTTCACCCGGTGCTGCCATCAAGACCCGCAGTTGTACTTCGTTTTGAGGGAGCTGATCAAGGGCTGCGACAATCGCTTCCACGGAACCTTGAACATCAGCCTTAAGGATTAAGTTCAGCTCCTTCAACTCGCCTTCTTGAGCTTGGGCTGAGAGGCTACTGAGGGTGACGCGCCGTGACATTGCTTGTTGTAAGCGGCTCTCCCGGCGCTCAGCAGCCCGGTCATCGGCCACTGCGCGAGCTTCTTTATCGCTAGGATAGACATCAAACTCATCCCCTGCTTCAGGGACATCGTTCATGCCGAGCACCTCAACGGCAAAGGAAGGTGAGGCTTGTTCGACGCGATCGCCGCGATCGTCAATCATCGCCCGAATCTTACCCATCGCTGAGCCAGCAACCAAACTGTCACCAACGCGTAACGTTCCGTTTTGCACCAGCAAGGTGGCCACCGGCCCCCGCGTTTTATCCAGGTGGGCTTCAATTACGGTTCCTTTTGCGGGCCGTTCTGGGTTGGCAGAAAGTTCTTCGAGTTCTGACACCAGCAGAATCATTTCCAGCAACGTATCCAGATTGTCCCCTTGAATGGCGCTGACCGGCACCATAATCGTGTCACCTCCCCAATCCTCAGCAACCAAGCCTTGTTCAGCTAGTTCTTGACGGATGCGATCCGGTTGCGCTTCGGGTTTATCCACCTTATTGATGGCAACAATCAACGGAACTTCCGCAGCTCGCGCATGGCTGATGGCTTCTTTGGTTTGGGGCTGCACCCCGTCATCAGCCGCTACCACCAGAATGGCGATGTCAGTGACTCGGGTTCCCCGGGCTCGCATTGCAGTAAAGGCTTCGTGACCCGGCGTATCGAGGAAAACCACCTGCTGGAGCTTGCTGTTATGTTCCACATCCACATGGTATGCACCAATATGCTGGGTAATGCCACCCGCTTCACCTTGGGCAACCTTGGTTTTACGAATCGAATCTAGCAGCGTAGTTTTACCATGGTCAACGTGACCCATGATGGTTACCACGGGCGGACGCGTTTGTAGCTTCTCAAGGTCTGCCACATCCAACATTTCAGTCTTAGTTGCCGCTGAACCTTGTTCTGGCGTATCAACTAAAATCCCCAACTCTTCAATCACCTTCGTACAGGTTTCCAAATCTAGGGTTTGCGTAATATTAATTGCAATGCCCTTGGTAAAGAGACGACGAATAATCTCGGTCTCCGAAATTTTGACCAAAGTAGAGAGCTCTCGCATACTGAGACTACCGGTCAAGCTGACAATTTCTGGAGGTTGTTCTGGACTGTTATCTACCCGTTGCCGCTCCTGTGAGCGTTGGTCACGGCTGGGTCGTTTGCGAGTTTTTGCTTTGGCGGCAGGGGGTGGAGTTGTAGTTTTAGGCTTGCTCGGTTTGGGAGGACGAGCCATTGATAGGCTTACAGTGACTGCGTTCACATTGCTCTCACCGGTTTCCAAATCAAACTCATCATCGTCCTCTTCAATCCGTGGCGACTTACGCTTTTTGGTTGCCGCCTTACCTTTTGTTCCTTTAGCAGCTTTATCTCCTTCATCATCCTCAACCCAACGGTTGACTTCTGGGCGTCCAGCAGTTGTTCGTTTGGGTTTTGCGGGTCGTGCGGGAGGTTTAAGTAGCTCCGGCTCATTGATGGAGGTTTCAACAGTTTCTGTCGGTGCAGTTGTCTCTGGCTCAGTCTCAGATTTAATACTGGGTTTGGGCAACAACTGCCGTACTTCCGGTTTTTGCTGTTCAGGAGAACTGGGCTTACGAAGAACTACTTTTTCTGACTCTTCTACCGATTCAGTCTTGCCCTCTTTACGAGCTGACGTGGCAGAGGATGCAGACGGGTTTTGACGCTTCGGTGGTGCTGTTTTAGTAACAGTTGTTTCCTGACTCGCAGCAGAATTACCGCCACTCGGTTTGTTGGGGCGTGACGGCGGCGCAACTAACTCTTGGACAGCCGGGGGTGGGGAAACAATTGCTGGCGTAGGTGGAGTGGAACGGGCAGTTGTTGTATTGGATGGAGCAGGACGAGACTGACCAGGACGGGCAGGGGGAGCTGCTAGCTCCATATTTGCCGATTGGGGCTGACGGGGTGAATTGGCTGGGGCTACTGACTCACGAGGAATGGGTTTATTTTTGACCAAGCCACGAATTTGAGGCTTACGCGAAGCGGGCTTACCACTGTTTTCGCCATGGCGTGTTTTTTTCTTGATCGCCTTATTAATCGTTGGCCGGCGCTTGGGCACGGTATACGTTTTCACCTTCTCGCGAATTTGCTGCACTTCGTTTTCGTTGATCGTGCTACTGTGGCTTTTAACAGCGATGTTGAGCTGTTCACAGATGTTGAGAATATCTCGATTGTCGAGATTGAGTTCTTTGGATAGGTCGTAGATTCTAATTTTTCCGTTGTTCATCCAATATGCCCTGTGTCTTGAGTAGTAGTTGTTACATTGGCTTATGTCCAGTTTTGAGGTTTACAGGTGAGGTAACTCAAAAATAGGTTAATCTCTCCTGGAGTTGATGATAGATTTCATCGGGTACGCTGGTTTTAAGCGATCGCCTGAGGCGATCTTTCTTCTGAGCTGTACGCAGACAGCTTAGTTGTGGACACAGATAAGCAGAGCGTCCCATACCCTGATCTAATTGTACCGTCCGACTGGGGTGCAAACGGACAATTCGCCAGAACTCTTGTTTAAGTGCGACCTTTCGGCAGGCAACGCAACGACGATAATTTTTGAGAATGGGGCTTGCCTCCTCCAGTTAGTTTGCTGGAGATCAATTTGTTTGCATGAGAGTTAAAGATGGCGGCGTTGGGTACCTTTCCCAAAGGTCACCCTCCAAACCGGAACCGTGATGGGGATAATGCATCATCCAACCCCACAGTCCTGAAGGTTATTCTGCTTCTGAAGTCGTTGCTTCTGGAATTGCGGTCGTCTCAGCCGCAGCCAGCGATGGATTCTCCATGGGGGGCGGCTCAACCGAATCAAGCGGCTCAGCATCTGATTCTGGTGGCTGCTCCTCTGGCGGTGCATAGGATTCTGGCAAGGGGTTGAGTTCGGGTGGCTGGTTTTGGAGTTCTGCTTGATAGCGAGCTGTATCTTTAATGTCGATTTTCCAACCCGTCAGGCGGGCAGCCAACCGAACATTTTGACCCTCCTTCCCAATGGCTAAACTCAGTTGATTTTCAGGAACAAGTACCAACGAGAGTCGTTCTTCAGAATTCATCAGAAACACTTGATCAACGGTCGCAGGGCTCAGGGCATTGGCAATATAGGTGGCGGGATCAGGTGACCAACGAATAGCGTCGATCTTTTCGCCCCGGAGTTCGTTGACCACCGCTTGAATCCGAGAGCCCCGCGCCCCAATACAAGCCCCTACCGGATCAACATCCCGTTCTAGGGTATCCACAGAAATCTTGGTACGCGGCCCCACATGGCGTGAGGGGGGATTGGCTTCGCGGGCAACCGCCACGATCCGCACAATCTCTTCTTCAATTTCGGGCACTTCCGTGGCAAAAAGATCCACCACTAGCCCCGCAGCAGCACGAGAAACAATCAATTGGGGCCCACGATGCACCCCTTCCCGGACTTTTTTCAAAAACACCCGAAAGGTAGCATTGACTCGATAGGTATCATTTGAGAGTTGTTCCCGCTTGGGCAATTCCGCTTCCACATCCGGCTTACCAAAACCGCTGCTAACGGCCATAATGATCGACTGACGTTCGAAGCGTAGCACCCGCGCCGGGAGCACTGTACCCTCAAGATCTTGAAATTCATCTTGAATCAGTTTTCGTTGCTGATCCCGTAGCTTCTGCAACAGCACCTGCTTGGTTTGAATCGCCGCCATGCGCCCAAAATCCTTTTGTTTGGGTGTGACATCCTCGATCATGGAGTCACCCAACTGCGCTTCGGGATAATCTTCTTGCACTTGTTGCAGAGAAATTTGGTGATCAGCTCCTTCCACTTCAGCCACAATCACCTTTGTGGACAGGATGGAGAAGCCTTCTTCTTCTGTATCGAGATCAACGACAAAATTCTCGAAGTAGTCATCAGTAAATTGTTGCTGATCTAGAGTTTGCGATCGCCGATACCGCTCATAGCCCTTCAGCAGAGCCTCACTCAGAGCATCTTTGACCGCTGATTCGGGGAGCCGATGTTGTTCAGCAATCTGAGTAATCATCTCCCGTAAACCGGGCAAACTCACTAGGGACATGCGCTAATTCTTTCTCCTAAAAAACAATATCAATGGCTAAAAGTTGCAGATGGGAGCAGGGGGGATTGAAGGCTCGGTCTATGATGCGTCGTCAAGGTGAACATTAGCGACCAATTGGCGTGGAATCGCGATCGCCTTACCCTTTTGAGCAAGATAAATGTTTTGATCATCCCGGCCTTGTAAATTGCCCTGCCATTCCTTTTTGCCATTGTGCGGGGCATAAGTTTTGACGAGCACAGCAAAGCCTTTGAAGGCAACAAACTCGCGATCGTGGGTTAATTGACGAGCTGTGCCTGGGCTGGAAATCTCCAAGACATAAGCCCCCTCAAGTAAACCACTCGCCTCCAACGGCTCCTCTAGAGCACGGCTCATTTGCTCGCAATCTTGTAGACCCGTATCTGCTTGCAGGTTACGAATATCAATTCGCAGCACAGGCGGACTTTTGCTGGTTTGGAAGACTGCGTCAACCACTTCTAGACCCAGAGCTTGGGCGATCGGCGTCGCCAACGCCAAGAGCTGAGGAATGATGGGATGAGCCATGGTGGTGGTTGTCAATAAAAAAAAGCGGGCTGCACCCACTTTCCAAAATAGGATACGTGTTCTTGGTCGGGAGACGTTGTTTCATTAAGCCAAATGTAACAACAAACCCAACTCATGATTATAAGTTATCGCTTCAGCATCTGGCAATCGCTAATCCCAGCAAAGATATCCAAGCACGTTCTTAACCTTATTTCATTTCGTTTCTTAACCTTAATCTAGCCCTAGTACAGAACGGTAGAAATAAGTCATCCATTCAGAACTCACAGAATACCCGTTGTACAAGCACTTTGAACTCTGAACTTTGGACCCTGAACTCCGCCTCGCGGTACTAGCTTTTCCTTAACGCTGTATGCCAGAGCGCTTTGCTAGGCAAAGCGACCCAATAACGCTATAAGTAGTCGTGATGTCTGCAAATTGGCCTCGCTTTTTATGAATTTACAACTTGTTTCCACGGTTCCTTTTACGGATCAAAAGCCTGGGACTTCTGGGTTGCGTAAATCCGTACCCGTTTTTCAAAAACCCCATTATCTAGAAAACTTTATCCAGGCCATCTTTGACAGTCTCGACGGTTGTGCAGGCCAAACCTTAGTCTTGGGCGGTGATGGACGCTATTACAACCGCTCAGCGATTCAAACCATTCTCAAAATGGCGGCCGCCAATGAAATTGGCAAAATCATCGTTGGCCAAGGCGGTATTCTCTCAACACCAGCTGCCTCCTGCTTAATCCGCAAATATCAAACTTTTGGAGGCATTATCCTCTCCGCCAGCCATAATCCTGGTGGTCCCAATGGGGATTTTGGCGTGAAATACAATATTGGTAACGGTGGCCCCGCTCCGGAAAAAGTGACCAGCGCCATTTTTGAGCGCAGCCAGCAAATTACTGAATATAAAATCCTCTCAGCCGCAGATGTCAACCTCGATCGCGCTGGTTCTTTTAAGCTGGGCACAATGGATGTAGAGGTGATCGACTCGGTTACTCCGTATTTAGAGTTAATGCAGTCGCTGTTTGATTTCGAGCGTATTCGAGCGTTTATCGCCGCTGGTAATTTTCGCATGTGCATCGATTCGATGCATGCTGTTACTGGCCCCTATGCCAAAGCTCTATTTGAAGAAGCCCTCGGTGCGTCAGCGGGAACCGTGATCAATGGAATCCCCCTCGAAGACTTCGGCCAGGGCCATCCCGACCCCAACTTGGTTTATGCCAAGGAGCTAGTGGATATTCTCTTTGGTGAGGATGCGCCAGATTTTGGAGCGGCCTCCGATGGCGACGGCGATCGCAACATGGTTTTAGGCAAACACTTCTTTGTAACCCCCAGCGATAGCTTGGCCGTTTTGACTGCGAACGCCACCTTGGTTCCTGGCTACAAAAATGGTCTCGCGGGGGTTGCCCGCTCCATGCCCACCAGTGCGGCAGTCGATCGCGTCGCCGCCAAACTGGGCATTGATTGTTATGAAACGCCGACTGGCTGGAAATTCTTCGGCAATTTGCTTGATGCAGACAAGGCCACCCTCTGCGGGGAAGAAAGCTTCGGTACCGGCTCCAACCATGTGCGGGAGAAAGATGGCCTATGGGCCGTACTCTTCTGGCTCAACCTATTGGCAACCACAGGCAAATCTGTAGAGCAGCTCGTCACCGAACATTGGCAAACCTATGGGCGCAACTTCTACTCCCGCCATGACTATGAAGAAGTGGATAAAGCCAAAGCCACAGAATTGATGGAACGGCTGCGAGAGATGAGCGCAACCCTGCCTGGTCAGCAACTGGGAGTCTACACCGTAGACTATGCCGATGACTTTAGCTATACCGACCCGGTTGATGGTAGCATCAGCCAAAAGCAAGGGATTCGCATTGGCTTCACCGATGGTTCGCGGATGGTGTTCCGGCTCTCGGGCACAGGGACTAAGGGCGCAACCCTACGGGTATATCTGGAGAGCTATGAACCCGATGGCACCAAGCATCAGCAGGATACTCAAGATGCCCTAGGTAGCTTGATTGCCCTGGCCAATGAGGTGGCGCAAATTAAGGAATTCACCGGGCGCGATCGACCCACGGTGATTACGTAAGATCTGTGATCCCTCTTCCCCCCTTAACAAAGGGGGGTGACGCCGCAAGCTGCTTGGATCGACCTAATTTGTCACCGACCTGTATATTCACCCCTTCGGTGAGAAAAAGAGCACCGGAAACCAACTATGACGCAGGATTTCGTTGGCAAAACTGGGAGCGGTTAATTCCAAGAGGGCACTCCGGGAAACATGGGCGATCGCGATCGCGGTGATGTCATGCTTGATCGCAGCGTGGGTAATCTCTTGCATCGGGTCTCCCACCCGCACCTCCGTTGTCACCTCAATACCACAGCTTGCCAATTCGGCTTCCGCTTGAGCCAGTTGCTCAGCCGCTGCTTGTTGCTGATAGTCGGAGGAAATACCCTTACGCTTGGTTTCACTGACCACCGTGAGCAGCAGACACTTTTGGGGTGCGTTCGCTCCTGCTGCCTGCACCGTTGCCTTGAGCTGCTCTAATAAATATTTCGCCGACTCACTACCGCTGTAGGGAATGAGCAGGTAACGCCAGAGATTTTGGCAACGCAGGGTTAATTCTGCCTGGGTATAGGTGTTGATGAGTTGGGGCCGCAACAGCATCAGGGGAACCGCTGTCGAACGGGCGATCGCAAGGCTATTGCTGCCAAAGATGGTTTCTTGAATCAAGCTGCGGGTGGCCGTGCCCATCAATACCACATCGCTATTATATTTCTGCACCAACTTCGGGATCATGTCCTGGGGTTTACCCGACTGGATATCCACAATCACCTCTCGGCCCTCCCCTTGGTGGGCTAGAGCAGCATCTAAAACAGTCTGAGCCTCAGCAATTTTTGCTTCATCCAGTCGGGGAATATCCCCTTCTGCCCAAATCGGGACGGTGTGGGTGAACACAAACTGCTGTCCTCCGGCTTGAGCCAAGGCAGGAATAAAGGCGGTGAGGCGTTGCAATCCATCAACGAGATCGGTACAAATCAAATAGCGTTTGAACATATAAGTCAGCCAACCTCGACTGTAATTAATTATGTCTGAAGCGGTTCTCCCTGCATTGTCAGACGGATGTTCAAACGGTGGGGCGCGATCGTAATATCTTGTAACTTGCGCCCAAATCATAGATGATTGACAATAGAAAAGCCAAAAACGACTGCTAAATCACAATCAATCCCTCGCATACGGAGTCCAAAATCGGTGATTCACGCCACGCTGCACCAACTTAAGGTTTTTGAAACCACTGCCCGTCATAGTAGTTTCACCCGTGCAGCTGAAGAGCTAGAGATTACCCAACCCACGGTTTCTAGCCAAATTAAGCAGCTCACCAAGGCAGTGGGTTTACCCTTGTTTGAGCAAATTGGGAAGCGCCTGTATCTCACGAATGCAGGCCAGGAATTGCTAGATACCTGCCAAGACATCTTTGCCCGCTTAGATAATTTCGAGATGATGGTGGCTGATCTTAAGGGTAAAAAGCAAGGCAAGCTGAAGTTGGCAGCCATCACCACCACTAAGTATTTCATCCCTCGTTTATTGGGACGATTTTGCCAAATTCACCCGGATATTGACGTGGCACTCCAGGTGACGAACCATGAACAGATTCAGCAGCGGATGGCACAAAACTGTGATGATCTCTACATTCTCAGTCAATGTCCTGAGACAATTCCCCTCCATACGGAACCGTTTTTAGATAATCCGTTGGTGGTGGTGGTGGCCCATAGCAGCCACCCCTTAGCAAGCAAAACCCAATTACCCCTGACGGCACTGGCGGGTGAGCCTTTTATTATGCGGGAATTTGGTTCGGGAACCCGCCTTGCTGTGGAGCAACTCTTAGCGACCCAAGATGTGCAGGTGCAAGTTAAGTTGGAGCTGGGCAGCAATGAGGCCATTAAACAAGCGATCGCAGGGGGGCTGGGCATCTCTGTGCTTTCCCAGCATTGCTTAGTGGGCATGGAACTCTCACCCGAGTTAACGGTTTTAGATGTAGAATTCTTCCCGATTCAACGCCAATGGTATGTGGCCCATTTGGCGAACAAACAGCTCTCCGTGATCGCCCAAACGTTTCGGGATTACCTAGTGGCCAAGAGTTATGATTTGCAAACGCAATTGGTGGCGACGGCAACGAAAGTTTAGTCAAAATTCTCCTTTATACTGGGGTGCGTCCCATTCCCCAATCGAGCTGTATGCAACGGACGATCGCCCAAATTAACGACAAAATCCGCCAGCAGCAGGCGCAGGTCTGTACGGTCAAGGAACTCAAGGCTCGTGTTGCAGACCAAGGCGTTAAAGCGGTGGCTGAAGCGGTAGATGTAATTACCACGGGCACGTTTGAGCCGATGGAATCCACGGGTGCGGTGCTCAACTTGGGTCATACTGATCCACCCATTAAGATTCGGCAGTGCTGGCTCGATGGTGTCCCTGCCTACGCAGGCTTGGGGGCAGTGGATGTGTATTTAGGGGCGACGATGCCTGCTGAAACCCGAGAAGGTGAACTGGAAGAACGGGGGGGTGGCCATGTGCTAGAGAAGTTGATCGCGGGGAAGCCGGTGCAGTTGCGGGCGATCGGTCAAGCCACAGACTGCTATCCCCGCAGCGCTCTAGAAACGACGATCAGCCGTGACACAATCAATCAGTTTTATCTCTCCAATCCGCGCAATCTGTATCAGAATTTTGTGGTGGGGGTTAATGGAAGCGATCGCCTCTTGCACACCTACTTGGGGCCGCTGCATCCCAACTTAGGTAATGCGGTCTATGCTCATCCGGGGGCTCTCTCGCCCCTGCTGAATGATCCGGATCTGGAACTGATTGGCATTGGTACGAAGATTTTTCTCGGGGGTGGCGTGGGTTATATCACGGGGGAAGGGACGCAACATTTCCCATTGCAACGACGGTTAGAGAACCGGACGCCCATTGGCCCGGCGGCGACGATCGCAGTCACGGGGGATGCCAAACAGATGCACCCGGATTGGGTACGGGGCTGTTATTTCAAGCAATATGGCCCGTCGGTGATGTTGGGCGTGGGCATTCCACTCCCGGTGTTGGATGAGGTGATGGTGGCCCGCTGTGCGGTCAGCGATGCGGAGATTGTCGCGCCCGTGATGGATTTTTCTATCCCTCGACGTATTCGCCCCTCGTTTGGGCTTGTGACCTATGAGCAACTTAAGCAGGGGTCAATTCAAATTGAGGGGCAAACGGTGCGGACTGCGCCGTTGGCGAGTTTTTATCGGGCGGATCAGGTGGCGGAGTTGCTGAAGCAGTGGATTGTGGCGGGGGAGTTTACGTTGACGGAAGCGGTGGCGCCGTTGCCGAGGGAGCGGGCGTTTTTGGCGCAGGATGGGATGGGGTGAAGGGGAGATTTGCAAGTCGCCAGTAACGAGGCATAACAAATAGTGAACTTGCCCTTGTCAAAAGAATCGGGATGACTAGACTGGGGGATGAGCACAGTTGGGTTTTCAACATGTCATTAAAACTGTTCTTGAAAACCGCTTAAACATCCAACGCTGAGTTTATTCTTCTCTCGTGAGGTTCAAGATGGGACTGGATTTAACCCGGTTTTACCAAGTATGCAATCCTAGCAAGACATTAGATGCCAGTAATCCTGATGATCAGCAATATTACATCGACTTTGCAGCGGTGCGGGGCGATAACCTGATCAATGAGCTAGAGCGCACAATCACCCGCCTGTCCCCCCACAAGCCCACTTGTCAACTCTTCACTGGCCATATTGGCTGCGGCAAATCTACAGAACTACTACAGCTTAAGCACCATCTCACCCATCAAAAGTTTCATGTGATCTATTTTGAGTCCAGTGCTGATCTGGATATGGCAGATGTAGATGTCACGGATATTTTGTTGGCCATTGCCCGCCAGGTGAGCGAAAGCCTAGAGTCGCTCAATATCCGCCTTAAGCCCAATTATTTTGTGGAGTTAGTTCAGGAGTTGGGTGAGATTTTACAAACCCCGATTGAAATCACGGGTGTTGATTTTTCCGTGGGCATTGCCAACATTACTGCCAGCACGAAAGGCAGTCCTAAACTGCGTAATCGCTTGCGCCAACATCTTGAGCCCCGTACCACCGGAATTCTAGAAGCGATCAATCAAGAATTGCTTGCACCTGCGATCGCGGCGCTCAAGGCTCAGGGCTATGAAGGTTTGGTTGTGATCATTGACAACTTGGATCGCATTGATAACGTGATTCGCACAGGCGATCGCAGCCAACCCACCTACCTCTTTGTTGATCGTGGTGAGCAACTCACTAAACTGAACTGTCATGTGGTTTATACGATGCCGTTGGTTCTCGCCTTCTCCAACGATCTCGCTCGCATTACCAATCGCTTTGGTGTGGAACCCAAAGTTCTGCCCATGGTGTCCGTGCGCCTCCCTGATGGCAATACCTGCATGGCAGGAATGACGCTCTTGCGCCAGATGATTTTAGCCCGTGCCTTTCCCGAGTTAGCTGCTGAGCAACGCCTGGGCAACGTTCACCAAGTATTTGATACATTGGCAACCCTTGAGCGTCTTTGTGCAATGAGTGGTGGTCATGTACGCAATCTGCTGGGACTGCTCTACCACTGTTTGCAGCGCCGCGATCCGCCCATTACTGCTGACTGTTTAGAACAAATTATTCGTCAGCGTCGTGATGCTCTGTTGCGGGCGATCACCCCCGAGGAAATGGCGCTGCTACGCCAAGTGCAGCAAAAGAAAAATGTGCGGGGTGAGACAGCGTATCAAACCCTGCTGCGCAGTATGTTTGTCTATGAATATAGCCATAATGAATGGGGCAGTTGGTGTGACCTTAACCCGATTTTGAATGGTGCGCCGGAGCTAGAAGTATGAGTGAGCCTCTTGATTCTGCCGCGATCGCGGCGCAAAACGCCGAGTCCTTGCAAACCCTGCTGCGGGCTTTGCAACTTTCGGCAGGGCAGTTTTCGCTAATTTTTGTCCGCTGTGACTATTTGGCTCTGCGGGAGCACATCGCCGCCCAACTTCACGCCCAATGTCCCCTGAAGATCCAGACGGTGACGTTGCCCCAAACCACCGAGACCATCTTTACTGCCATCCAGCGGGAACTGGGTGATGCCCAACCAGAAGCCCTAATGGTTTTCGGTCTAGAACAGGTGCAAAATTTAGATCGAGTTCTCCGGGCCACCAACCTCATTCGGGAAGAGTTTCGCAAGCGCTTTGCCTGCCCGATTGTGATTTGGATTCATAGTGGCATTCTCCATTCGCTGATTCGTCAGGCCACGGATTTAGAAAATTGGGCCACCACGATCGTCTTTCAGAGCACGAATGCTGAATTGGTAGAGCTATTGCAGCGGCGAATAGATAGCGTGTTTGCGCAGATCTTGACTTGTCGTGAACACTTGTTTCTGGATGCGGCGGCGTTGGGCCTCCATCCTGATTCTCCCCAGGGGTTGGAATTGCAAGCGGCATGCCAGGCGCTGGCAGCACGAGACTTGAACCTTGCGCCAGAACTGCGGGCGAGTTTGGCTCTCGTTCAGGGGTTGATCGCTGACAACACCACTCCGGTTGCCCGTAGTTATTACGAGCACAGTTTAACCATCGCCCAAACCCTACCCCCGACCATCGAACAGGGTTATAGTCAGTTTTATCTGGGCCTGTGGTGGGGCAACTGGGCAGCGCGACACCTTCCTGAGCGGGAGGCGGCACTGGTGCAAGCGGTTGACCAGTTGCGA
>JAAHHN010000450.1 GCA_010672165.1 Spirulina sp. SIO3F2
TGGGCTTTGTGCTTTTGGGCATTGCCTCCTTCTCTGACCTCGGAATCAGCGGTGCAATGTTACAGATGCTCTCCCACGGGTTGATTGCGGCGGTGCTCTTGGACGGCGCGCGCGTGGCCTAAGGGAGAGAGACATGCAGCATTTCATTAATGAAAAAGAGAACATGGTCACAGATGCGATCGACGGTACGATCAAAGCGTCTGGCGGCAAGCTGACTCGCCTAGATGGGTACCCTCATATTCGCGTTGTCGTCCGCTCTGACTGGGACAAGTCAAAGGTTGCTTTGGTCTCTGGCGGAGGCTCTGGGCACGAGCCTGCGCACGCAGGTTTCGTAGGCGCAGGTATGTTGACGGCGGCCGTTTGTGGCGACGTCTTCGCGTCGCCATCAGTCGATGCAGTTTTGGCTGGTATCCTCGCCGTTACCGGCCCTGCTGGTTGCCTGTTGATTGTAAAAAATTATACAGGCGACCGGCTAAATTTTGGCCTTGCCGCGGAACGCGCGCGCGCTTTTGGGCATAAAGTCAGCATGGTCATTGTTGACGATGATGTTGCGTTGCCTGACCTGCCTCAGGCGCGCGGCGTCGCCGGTACGTTGTTCGTTCACAAGATAGCAGGCGCAATGGCTGAGAACGGAGCAAATCTTGAAGCCTGCACGCTGGCTGCTGAGCGGGTGATCAAATCCACTCGCACAATTGGGATGTCTCTAGATACTTGCACTGTACCAGGGTCTTTGAAGGAAGAACGAATACCATATGGAATGGCTGAGCTTGGGCTGGGTATTCACGGAGAAGCAGGGGTGGAACAGGTTGCCTCAAGTGGCGCGGCTGATGCGATCGAAAGGATGGTTGAGAAGCTTGCCGATGGCATGCCGAAAACACCTCACGTTGCACTAGTGAATAACCTTGGTGGAGCGTCCTGTCTTGAGATGTCCATCTTAACCGATAGCCTGCTGAAATCTGATTTAGGCTCTAATATTCGTCATGTGGTCGGTCCAGACGCAATGATGACCGCGCTGGACATGCACGGATTTTCC
>JAAHHN010000451.1 GCA_010672165.1 Spirulina sp. SIO3F2
ATGACCATAGCAGTAGGAAGAGCCGAAGAGCGGGGATGGTTTGACGTCCTCGACGACTGGCTGAAGCGAGATCGCTTCGTCTTCGTAGGCTGGTCTGGAATACTTCTGTTTCCCTGTGCCTACATGGCGTTGGGAGGCTGGTTAACCGGAACCACCTTCGTCACCTCGTGGTACACCCACGGACTCGCCTCCAGCTACCTGGAAGGCTGCAACTTCTTGACCGTCGCCGTCAGCTCCCCCGCTGATGCCTTTGGTCACTCACTTCTGTTCCTCTGGGGACCCGAAGCCCAGTGGAGCCTCACTCGCTGGTTCCAAATCGGTGGCTTGTGGAGTTTCGTCGCCCTGCACGGTGCATTCGGACTGATTGGCTTTATGCTGCGTCAGTTCGAGATTGCCCGTCTGGTCGGCATTCGCCCCTACAACGCCATTGCCTTTAGTGCCCCGATTTCCGTATTCGTCAGTGTCTTCTTGATGTACCCCTTAGGACAATCGAGCTGGTTCTTTGCACCCAGCTTTGGTGTGGCGGGAATTTTCCGCTTCATCTTGTTCTTGCAAGGTTTCCACAACTGGACATTAAACCCCTTCCACATGATGGGTGTTGCTGGCATCTTGGGTGGGGCACTGCTCTGTGCCATTCACGGTGCGACGGTGGAGAATACCCTCTTTGAAGATGGTGACCAATCCAGCACCTTCCGCGCCTTTAACCCCACCCAAGCGGAAGAAACCTACAGCATGGTGACCGCCAACCGTTTCTGGAGTCAAATCTTCGGCATTGCCTTCTCCAACAAGCGTTGGCTGCACTTCTTCATGCTCTTCGTCCCTGTGACGGGCTTATGGATGAGTTCTGTGGGGATTGTGGGCTTAGCCCTCAACCTGCGGGCTTATGACTTCGTCTCCCAAGAGGTACGGGCAGCAGAAGACCCTGAGTTTGAGACGTTCTACACCAAGAATATTCTCCTCAACGAGGGCATGCGGGCTTGGATGGCGCCTCAAGACCAACCACATGAACATTTTGTATTCCCTGA
>JAAHHN010000452.1 GCA_010672165.1 Spirulina sp. SIO3F2
TTCACGTAGAAGTCATTTATCTCAAGTTTGGGCACAGACCATGGCCCATTATTTTGGGATTGATAATGTGAGCTGTTTTTCTGGGGGAACAGAAGCCACTGCCCTATTTCCGATGGTGGCTTCAACTTTAGCAAGCTGCGGGTTTGAAATAAACATGCTCTCCGAAGGAAAAAACCCAGTGTATGGCATCAAGTTTTCCGAAAACGTACACCCTATCATCTGTTTTTCCAAAAAAATGGATGATGATTTCAACCCAAAATCAGATTTTGCGGCCATCATGACCTGTTCCCAGGCTGATGAGGGGTGTCCGTTTGTTCCGGGTGCGGAAAAGCGGATTCCAATTACATACGAGGATCCCAAAGCAGTTCGCTCCGGCAGCCGGTCCGGATCTGATCGTGAGCTTGCAAACATCCAACGAGCCCATCGTCGTGACGCACCGCGTGGATCCATCCACGGAGTCCGGCCCGGGCGGGTTTGAGGTTGCGGTGCCGTTGCCGAGTGCGGGCGTTCTGGCTGCGGGGGGCCTGGTGTTCGTTGCCGTCCGTCGTCATCGCCGCTGATCGATTTCCACGATTGACTGAACTGATTCAAGCCCGCGAATCCGCGGGCCCTTTCATGCGCGTTTGGCGGTGATGACGCGAGGGCGGCCGGCGAAGTCTCGAACGACCGCGGCGTGGCAGTAGCGATCGTCGGTGGCGATCAAGTGCAGCGCCTCCTCCGCCCGCGCGGTTGCTACCTCGATGGCGAGGAACCCGCCCGATCGCAAGCGGTGGGGGGCTTGTGCGATGAGCAGACGAATGAAATCAAGCCCATCTTTGCCGCCTCGTAGGGCGTGCGTGGGCTCATGATCCTTGACGTTGGCGGCGACGGCTTCCCATTCGTTGTCGGGGATGTAGGGCGGGTTGGCGACGATGGCGTCATAGGTCTCGTCGTCAGGAAGGGCGGCGAGCAGGTCGCCTTCGAAGGTCGTGACCCGGTCGGTGAGGTCGTTTTTCTCGATGTTCTCGACCGA
>JAAHHN010000453.1 GCA_010672165.1 Spirulina sp. SIO3F2
CTTGCGGGATCGCCGGCCAGATCGCTGGATGGGTGTGCGGCCAATTGCAAACCTTTACCCAAACCTTCTGGGCTCCCTCCTCAGCAACTAAGGATATGGCTAAGGATGAGGTGGTTGAAAACAAGGTTGAGGGGAATGGCGTTGAGACCGCGATCGATGCAACCCCGGCAACAGACGCAACAGTTGCTCAACCTTCAGACACAGCATCTCTCGACACCACTACAGATGAAGAGGAAGAAGCAAAAATTTCAGTTCCTTTGCCAGACGATGTGCTAGCGGAGGAACCGGATGAATCAGCAGAGATCGTTGTGGAGCAAGCCGCAACTTCAGAAGAATCTATTGATGATGCTGCGCCGAATCTACTTCCGGAGGATGTGGCAACGCCGTTCCATACGGCTGTAAACCATGCCAATCAAGCGGTGAAGCTGATTCCCCAGGCCACAAATCCCACCGACTGGAACCGGATCGCGCAGGAATGGGAGCAGGCGGTGAAACTGATGGCGATGGTACCAGCCGATCACCCCCAGGCGGAGCTAGCCCAAGCCAAGGTTGAGGAGTATCAGGGCTATCTGGAATATGCTCAGACCCAGTCCCAAAACCCGGATCATGCTTTCTTGCTGGCAGTGCGTCGAGCGGAGGCAGCCGCTCAAACCTCCCAAGCAGCCCAAGCGACACGGAATTGGCAGGCGGTTTTAGAGGGCTGGGATGAGGCGATCGCGGCGATGAAGGCGGTGCCGGTGGAGAGTGAGCATTATGGTTTGGCTCAGGAGAAGGTTCGGGAATATCAGGGCTATCGGGAGGCGATCCAGGCGATCGCGGCGGGGCAGCCATTGGCGAGTGCGGCTCGGTAGGGTTTGTTCGTTGGGGCTCTAGACCTGAGATCCCCCCTTCCCCCCTACCCTGCGGGAAGCCGCAAAGCGTCTAGTGCAAGGGAGGTGACGCCGCAAGCGGCTGAGATGGTTTAGTTGAGAATTAGGGTTTGACTGAAGAACCCCCTTACC
>JAAHHN010000046.1 GCA_010672165.1 Spirulina sp. SIO3F2
GGTTACGGGCAGGGGCATATCAGCCGGGGAGTAAGGGGGGGCAAGAGTTGATTGCTCATGAGTTGACTCATGTGGTGCAGCAGGGGGGGGGAGTAGGCTCAGGCATTATCCAAGCCAAAGGATTTAAATCAGTTAATGAGAAGCTTCCCAAAAAACTAAAAACTCAGCAAGAGAAGCGGTTTGCACAAGCAGGTGAAAAGGTATGGGATAAAGTTTTTCAAGATAATGAAATTGATAAACAGGGTGGTGTGACAGCATCAATAACATACAAAAAAGGCAAATTGATAAATGCTGAAGCAACAACTCGGTATGAAGACAATGATATTTTGAAAAATAAGACATTTGCTCATGTCGAGGCATCTGGAGATGTAACGAAAGGGGGGCAAATCGAAAGATGGTCTAAGGTCAAAGAGAAGACCGAAGGCAATGAGTTATCAATAACACCAGATTTGATGGGTAAAAAAGAAAAAGAGATTCGAGCTGGAATTCGTAAAATACTTGGTTCGATTGGAGAAGAAAACAAAGAAATACTAGATGATGATGATTTGGATGGTACATCGAAATGGAAGGATATTCAATCTTCTTTTTATAGTAAGGCTGACATATTCAAAGCCTATAAGGATTGTCAAGATACCATTGTAGACGGAATTTATAGCTGTGTTAAAGAAAAAGTAAAAAAAGAATCAGAGAGCAGAAAAGGATCATTTACACAGGATTTTCTCATAAACATACTTGATTTTTTCACTGAGGATGAAGACGAAAAACTTTACCAAGATCTTTTTGATAAAGTATTTAAGAAGATAGGTAATGTAAAAAGTGAAACGAAAGAAGTATATAGATCTCAAAAAAAAGATCAAAGTACAGAGGAGATTTTGATGCATGAGTTTGGTCATATTGATGCTGCTCTTGATATCAAAGAACAGGATATTTCGCTCAACAAAAAAGAGCTAAAATCTACTATTGATTATGCAATTAAATTGGCAAAACAATTAAGGAATTTTACCAAAAAAGGAAAATCTCCTTCGCGGAAATTTGTAACACAAATGAGATTTGCATGGGCCGAGAATGTTACCGATTCATATAAAATAAGAGATGATTTAAAACGAAAAGAAACCACTGAAGCATTCAATATAATGCAAAAGATTTTAGTGGCGTTTGAAGAATATTTCAATATCCAAGATATAGATAATAAAAAACAAGATGGGGCGAAGCATGGGCAACGCTTGAGTCATGGAATTGAAATCGAGACAGGACTTGATTTAGGATTGAATATCAAACACTTGAAAGAACTACCAGATCAATATGCCAATTCAGTAGAAGTGATGAAGAAAAAAATGAGTCCTCAAGATATGTCCAGATATGTTTGGTTGAAAAAACTAGACCTTCTACTAGATGCGTTTATTATTAAATACGGTAAATCATCTTAAGTAGGTCGGGGTAGAAAAGTCCAAGCAGATTTCGAAATGTAAAATTGGCTACACTGCCTGTCAAACAAGGGCTTGAGGCTAATTTACAACTAGTAACATAGCTGAGCATTTTAAGCCTGGCCTACTTAGGAGTAGGGTAGGCAGTGACCACCACAATCCATTACTTAAATAAACAGCGATCGCATCTCTTCTTTAGGTATTCAATCACTTTCAATAATATCAATCTCAAAATCACTGATATCCTGATTTTGTGGGCAATGCCCACCCTACGCGATGTTTTTCTCATTAAATCGGTGCGTTAAGGCGGGTTTCTAATTATCAAATTTGATTCCCGAGACCTCTGACTTCCTAGCACACCCTACCGAGCTGTCTAAATAAATATTTACACTCAATCTAAATCCCAATATTTCGTTTCCGCCTTCGTCAGCGATCGCCCCATCTTCTGATACTCCAACTTCGCCGCCTGGAGAATATACTTCATCCTCACCGGCTCATCCGCATCCGCAGCAATAAACGCCGCATTGAGCGCAATAGACCGAATACTGCCCCCCGCCACATCCAAATCCCCCAACAACTCAAAATCCAACCCCTCAATTGGTGTTTGTGCCGGAAAGATCCGCTGCCAAATCTCACTGCGCACCGCCCGATCCGGAAACGGAAAATTCACAATAAACCGTAATCGCCGCACAAACGCTTGGTCCACGGCATCCTTGAGATTTGTGGTTAAAATCGCCAAACCCCGAAACGCCTCCATGCGCTGGAGTAGATAACTCACCTCAATATTGGCATGACGGTCATGACTATCCTTAACCTCCGTCCGCTTGCCAAACAACGCATCCGCCTCATCAAAGAGCAACACCACGCCCCCCGTCTCCGCCGCATCAAAAATCTGCGCCAAATTCTTCTCCGTCTCACCGATGTACTTGCTCACCACTGAACTGAGATCAATCCGATACAGATCTAAACGCAGGGCATTGGCCAACACCTCTGCCGCCATTGTTTTGCCCGTGCCGCTAGCCCCCGCAAACAACACCGTAAGCCCCAAACCCCGAGCACTCTTCTGGGCAAAACCCCACTCTTGATAAACCTTTGCCCGCTGCCGAACTTGAATCGCCACCGCTTCAAGCACCTGTTTTTCTCGGGGTGGTAAGACCAAATCCGCCCAAGTTGCTACACAGTCCAGCCGTTGGGCATGGTGCTCTAGGCGGGGGCGAGCTTGCTGACGGCAAAAGTCCCAGAGTTGTGCGGCGGGATCAGGTGCATCCGGATTAAGGGACTCACAGGCGACTTGGATCTGGCTGCTATTGAGGTTGAATTGGGCAATCAGTGGTGCCAATGACCCGTTAAGTTGAACAGCTCGCTCACCCAAATATTGCTGCCAGAGCTGGTGCTTCTCACTGTGGGGAAGGGGTTGAACTTCAAAAATCTGCGATCGCCGATGCTCAAAATGCTGGGGTTCTCGGCTGCACAGAATCACGGGGGTGTGTAACGTTTCCAGAAACTGCGTGAGGGCAGCTTGCTGCACAGAGCTCGTGAAGCGATCGCCCTCAATCAACAGAATACTTGAGCTGAGCAAAGCCTCTCGCTGCCAGCATTGCTGCCATTGCCCTAGTTCCAGGGGATTGCTCGGCAGCAATGTGGCGGATAAGCGCCAAAGCTGACAACCGAGCTGCTGGCAGAGCACCTGAGCAATTGTGGTTTTAACGCGTAGATCTAGTCCGCAGAGTTGTAGGAGCGGCCAAGGTTGCGATCGCTCAGATGCCCAGGTCTGGAGTGCCCCTTGCACTACAGGCTGATAAAACGTTGCCAAGGGGGGTGGCGATGACTGTGCAGAAAACGGCTGTACCCAATGGCTAAGTTCTGGGTCGTGGTCAGTTGTACCCAGTAAAAACGCTAAGATTCGAGGCTGAATGCGGAGTGGCGCTTGGGTGAGGGTCGGGTGTGGGGCTAACTCAATCAACCGCCAATGGAGTAGTGGGCTTTGGGTGGTGAAGGCTTGCCAGTCGGTTTGGGGAAACAGGGTTAAGGCCAGGGCAAATGTGGGTAAGCTATGTTGAGCATTGCCCATAATTTCGCCATAGCGCTGACCGAGCTGAGGATTCAGCTCAATCCCCACAGCCAACAAGAGGATAAATTGTTCAAAGGCAGTGAGACCAAATTGTTGGGCGAGGGTTCTGAAGGTGGGTGGAAAGAGGGGGTCGGTTGTGAAATTGGGGGGTTGACCAGCCAAGACGTTTTGCAGCGCCTGACTTAAGCCCTTGATGGCTTGATGAACTTGAACGAACGGTGTGATTTTGACCGCAGACAACTGAGAGATAGACATAGATACTGTATGAGTTAAGACAGGAGAGCCAAGACATTGGTGATTTTCCCTATTTAAAATTGTCTGCAAGATTTTGCAGCAGTTCTGTACATAAATTGTTAATTAAGGGTATGGGAACTGAGGTTCAAGATGACTTTTTGGGGGATCTGCCCTTACCGCCAGAACTGGCGCGATCTCAAGATATAGACTTAACCTATCCTTATTATTAGGGTGCGTTTACGCTGGTGGGGAGTCCGTGGTGAGTGCGGAGTTCAGAATTCAGAGTTCAGAGTTCGGAATAGGGTTGAGATATCTGTTCCCTATACGGTCTGAGTAGAGTTAAGCTCCCATCCCCAGCGTCCAAAATTCAGTAGCTATACTGGACTAGACTTTGATTTTTCGACAACAGATAGGAAAACCGTTTAGTTTAATGGCTCAATTACCATTCCGGGTGAGTGGAGCGATCGCCTTAACACTACAGTGCTCCATCGCCCCCCTTGTTTTTTGCACAACATCTGAAGCGATCGCCCAATCGATCACCGCTGCCCCAGACGGCACAGGGACAATCATCAATATCAATGGCAATACCTACACAATCCACGGTGGTACACAAGCTGGGACAAATCTGTTCCATTCGTTTCAAGCTTTTGGTTTAAGCAGCGGTGAGATCGCGGATTTTCTGAGTAATCCCGATATTACCAATATTCTCGGACGAGTGACAGGCGGAGATCCATCCATAATTGATGGTCTGATTCAAGTCACGGGGGCAAACTCTAACCTTTATCTGATGAACCCGGCGGGGATTGTCTTTGGTGCGGGGGCAAGTCTGAATGTGGGGGGTGATTTTTACGTCACGACGAGCGATCGCATCAGCTTTGAAAACGGTTGGTTCAATGCCACGGGATCAAATAACTATGCAACGCTGACCGGTGCGCCGAATCAGTTTGCGTTTTTGAGTGAACAACCAGGGGCGATTCTCAATTTTGGCGATCTGACCACTGCTCAGGATGTGAATTTGATCGGCGGGACGGTGCTTAATGAGGGAGCGATCGCCTCAACTCAAGGAACCGTAACATTAGCCGCAGTCCCCGGAGAGCGGCTGGTGCGGATTAGTGAACCGGGTATGTTGTTGAGTTTGGAGGTAGCCGAGGGCGCGATCGCTTCAAGCCTTCAACCTCTTGATTTACCCGCTTTGTTGACAGGTTCAGAACTATTTACTAACCGTAGCGCAGGCGTCTCGCCTACTCCCCATTCACTGAACATCGGCGATCTCATCATTGACGGTGATGTTTCCGGCCAGCAAATCGACCTCTACGCGGCGGGGCAAGTCACCCCCACCAATGCAGACTTAG
This sequence comes from Spirulina sp. SIO3F2, assembly GCA_010672165.1. Taxonomy (GTDB): domain Bacteria; phylum Cyanobacteriota; class Cyanobacteriia; order Cyanobacteriales; family Spirulinaceae; genus SIO3F2. Next base: position 5,082 of record JAAHHN010000046.1, read on the forward strand.
TACAAGGAGATACCCGCGTTATTCGCTTTAGTGCCACAGGCGAAAACCCTGATCAAGCCGTGTTTATCGACCGTCGGGCGGATAGCCCTGAAGCATTGCTCTATGGGGCTGAAGCGGGAACTGTTAGCCAGATTATTGAACAGGACGAAAACGGGATTTCAGTGAGCAGTGAGCAGTTAGCCGTGATCAGTGAATCGGTTGGGCAATTGGAATCTGTTGCTATTGTGGCGGAGGGAAATGAGGGGAATTTCTGGCTCGGAAATCAGTGGATTCGTCACGTGAACATTGCAGATTATACGACACAGTTGCAAGGCTGGGGCGAAGCACTCACAACCAATGCAGATATCCTGCTTTATAGTTGCTTTACGGCGTTGGGGGCAACAGGTGAGGCGTTGGTGCAGAGCATTGCAGATTTAACCGGGGCAGATGTGGCGGCTTCAGTGGATGCAACAGGTAGCGCTAATTATGATGCGAATTGGGATTTGGAATACAGCAGCCTTTCGGGCAGCATTGAGGCAGAGAATCCGTTTACTAGCGAGACGTTAGGCGCTTGGGAGGGGAAACTCGCAACCCAAACCGTCACTGATTTTGGGAACTCTGGCACCAACACGCTGCGGGGTCGCATTGCAGCAGCCAGTGATGGGGATTTAGTGATATTTGCCTCAGCGGGTATGGTCACGCTGACCAGTGGGGAAATTGCTTGGGGAACTGAAAATTTGACGATTGACGGTAACGGCTCGACAGTTGATGCTAACAATAGTAGTCGAGTTTTTAGTACTAATGCCCAGAATACAACGATCCAAAATATCACCATCCAAAACGGTTCAACTAGTGCCAAGGGTGGTGGTGTTTATCATCGACCAGGGTTAAGTGCTCTAGATACAGGAACCTTGACGATTCGAAACTCAACAATTACGGGGAATACTGGTAACAGTGGTGGTGGGGTTTTTAGTGACCCAATTAGTGTCGGTTCAACCACGATTGAAATAATCGATTCAACGGTATCTGGAAACACGGCTCAACGTGCTGGTGGTGGAACTCATGGACAATCTATTAATCTTTCTGGTAGCCAAGTTTTAAATAATATAACAATCGACGCGACTGGTGGAACATATGACCTTGGTGGCGGTGGTGTTTTTGCCTCCAGGGTTTCTAATATTGCCAATTCCACTATATCGGGTAATTCTTCAGCATATAACGCTGGTGGTATCCATGCGGGGGGCAATCTCAACGTCTCAGGCTCAACAATTGCCAATAATAAGGCAGCTAGTAATGGCGGTGGAATTTATCTCGCTAGTAACTCTGCCGATCTCACAATGACAAGGTCTACCTTGTCTGGGAACGTGGCGAATGCAGCCACTTATTCTAGTGGTGATATCTATAGCAGACGAAATGTCGTTACTATTTCTGATCATGTGGGGGATTTGGTTGCTGACCTCTTCATTCGGCGGGAGCCGGTCTCGATCAGTGGTGATGGATCAATTACTTTAACCGGAGAAATCGATACTCGGGGTAACCAGAAAGGGGTCTCTATCAGTGCCGCTGGGACACTTGATATATCGAACTTGACGCTACTGACCCGTGACAGGGTGGTGGGGAGCGGCATAGGAAACGGAGGAGGGGATATTACCCTCACAGCAGGGGGTGATATTTCCACTCAAAATCTTACTACTTACTCCAGCGTAGCTGGTGATGCCGGTAATGTCACTGTGACGAGTATAGGCGGCAAAATTAATATTTCAGGTAGTATCGAAACCTCTGCGGGGAATAATAATGTCAGTGCTGGTGCAGTAAATCTTGATGCACGAGAAACTATTGAAGTTGATTACATCAATGCAGAGGCCCAACTTGGTAGTGGTGGTAATGTTTCTGTCAGTAGTGATCAAACAATACGGATTCAGGGATCATTTTTCTCTAGCAACAGGGGCTTCAACGCCAGTATCTCAAGTGCTGGTTCCGTTTCAAGTGGTTCAATTATTATTGAACATGGAGGCAATAGTCTAATTCCATTTGTTGTCGGTGATGCAAGTTTTAATGGAACAGCCGCTGCGATCACCGCAGGTGGTAGTGCAACAATCTTCCCCACTAATTCCTATCTCTATAGTTTTCAGCAGACTGGAATCCAAATCCTCACTAATGGTGTCGGGCCAGACTTAAATACTGTTGTTGCAGGTTCTGCACCTGTGGCTCCTTTCCTGAGTAGTGATGAATTTCTTGCTAGTGTTTCTGGGGGGTCAGGGAAGGGCGCAGCATCAAGCATCACATATGATGTGGAACTTGAAGAAGTTGGCTTTATCGATCGCGATCGCACAGCAGAATTTGATTTTGCAGAGGAGGCTGAAATTGTCGAGGAAGGGGGGAAAGGGGGCGATGATGATCGCTCCAACGCCAACACCGTGGCGAATATTCGGGAAACGTTCAATCGCATTCAAACCCAAACGGGCACAGTTCCAGCACTCGTCTATGCCACCAGTAATCCAGAGGCTCTAGAACTCATTGTCATCACGCCAGATGACCAAATGTTGCGCACGGTTGTCCCAGCAGCATCGCAAGCCCAATTACAGCAAACCATCCACCGCTTTCGTCGAGGCATTGTCAACCCTACGGGCAATCGCTACCTCAAACCTGCCCAACAGCTCTACGATTGGCTAATTCGCCCCATTGAGAGCACGATCGCCAACCTTAATATCGATACATTGGTCTTTTCCATGGGAGAGGGCCTCCGCTCTCTACCATTGGCTGCACTCCATGATGGGGAACAGTTTTTGATCGAAAAATATAGCTTGGGTCAAATCCCCAGCATGAGCCTGACTGACACCAGCTACACCCCCTTGCATAATGCATCGGTGCTGGCGATGGGGGCTTCCGAGTTTGACCAGCTCAACCCCCTGCCTGCTGTGCCCAGTGAGCTGGCGTTAATTACTCAGCAACAGGGCGATGCACAATATTTAAACCAGGCGTTCACCTGGGAAAACCTCAAAACCCAAAGCCGCGGTGGCGGTCGCCTTGCGGAGCAACGTCGCAACTTTGAAATTGTCCACCTCGCCACCCATGCCGCGTTTCAACCGGGAGAAGCCACGAACTCCTATATTCAGCTTTGGGGTGATGATCAAATTGGAGTCGATCGCTTGCGGGAATTACGCTGGTTTGAAGCCCCCACAGTAGAACTGTTGGTGCTCAGCGCCTGCGAGACCGCCTTTGGCGATCCCTACGCGGAGCTGGGTTTTGCAGGCTTAGCGGTGCAGTCAGGGGTCAAGTCAGCGTTAGCGAGTTTGTGGCAAGTCTCTGACTGGGGCACGTTGGTGCTGATGGATGGGTTCTACCGGGCGTTGGCTGAGCCAGCGGTGACGATCAAAGCGGAGGCGTTGCGCCAAGCGCAGCTTGATATGCTGCGAGGTCAGCATTTAGCTCAGGGCGATGCCTTGCGTGGTGTGACATTGCCACCGGAAGTGGCGCAATATAGCGATTTGGATTTGAGCCACCCGTTTTATTGGAGTGCGTTTACGTTGGTGGGCAGTCCGTGGTGAATTCAGAATTCTGAACCGGGCTGAGATGTATGTTCCCTAAAAGGTTGAGCTAGAGCTAAACCCCCGTCCGCAACGGACAAAATTCAGTGGTTATACTGGACTATACTTTGATTTTTCGGCAACAGTAGGAAAAACCGTTTAGTTTAATGGCTCAATTACCATTCCGAGTGAGTGGAGCGATCGCCTTAACACTACAGTGCTCCATCGCCTCCATTTTCTTTGGCACAACACCAGAAGCGATCGCCCAATCCATCACCGCCGCCCCCGATGGTATCGGAACCCTGATCACGATCGACGGCAACACCTACCAGATTCAGGGGGGAACCCAAGCTGGGGCCAACCTCTTCCATTCGTTCCAGGACTTTGGTTTAAGCAATGGTGAGATTGCCAATTTTTTGAGTAATCCAGGTATCAGCAATATTTTTGGGCGGGTGGTCGGCGGTAATGCCTCCATTATTGATGGCTTAATTCAGGCGAATCCGAATTTATACCTGATGAACCCGGCGGGGATTGTGTTTGGAGCCAATGCCCAATTGAATGTGGGCGGTGACTTCTTCGCCACCACAGCCGATCAGATTTGTTTTGAGGGAGGCTGTTTTAATTCGGTAGGGTTGAATGATTACAGTGCTTTATTAGGAAATCCCACCACCTTGGGCTTTTTACAAAATCAGCCAGGGAGCTTGATTAATGCTGGAACCTTAGCCGTTCAGAAAGGTAAATCAATTCACCTGAGTGGCGGGACAGTGGTGAATCTGGGGCAGATTGCAGCGCCAGGGGGGATGACGACAATCGCCGCAATTCCGGGGGAGCGGCGCGTGCGATTGAGTGAACCGGGAAACTTGTTGAGTTTGGATGTGAGCGAGGGGGTTCTCTCCGATGGAATTAACCCGTTAGTGTTACCAGAGCTATTGGCCGCGGCTCCTGACAATTTAAATGCCAAAGTGATTGATGCTCCTTTGGGCAATGTGGTGCTAGATGGCGGTATCGCCGCTGGGCAGATTGACCTCTATGCTGCTGGGCAAGTAACCCCTAGCGATCCCAATTTAATTCAGGGGGAGACGCGGGTGGTGCGCTTTAGCGAGTCAGGCGAGAATTCAACCCAGGCTGTGTTTATTGACCGTCGAGCGGATCATCCAGATGATTTGCTCTATGGGGCAGCAGCGGGAACGGTTAGCCAGATTATTGAGAAGGATGAAAAGGGGATTTCAGTGATCAGTGAGCAGTTAGCAGTGATCAGTGATTCAGTCGGTGAGTTGGAGTCGGTGGCGATCGTGGCGGAAGGGAATGAGGGGAATTTCTGGTTGGGGAGTCAATGGATTCGTGCGGAGAACATTGCAGATTATGCAACTCAATTGCAGACATGGGGTGAGGCGCTGACGACGAATGCAGACTTGTTGCTTTATAGTTGCTTTACGGCGTTGGGGGCAACGGGTGAGGCGTTAGTTGCAAGTATTGCAGAGATGACGGGAGCAGACGTAGCCGCTTCAACCGATGTGACAGGGAGTGTTAATTATGGCGGGGATTGGGAACTGGAATACAGTAGTGTTAGCGGCAGTATTGAGTCAGGCAATCCATTTGCGGCAGGGACATTAACAGCTTGGGATGGCAAGTTAGCGGTGTATACAGTGGGAACTGCAACTCAAACGGCATTAGAGACGGCAATCACTTCAGCCAATGGCAATGGACAGTTCGATACGATTTACTTTGCACCAGGGGTCACTTCAATTACGCTCACTTCCGCATTATCAACGATTAGTGAAGACCTCAAAATTACAGGTAATGGCATAAACGTGACAATTGAGCGGAGTTCGGCTAGCGGAACACCCAATTTCAGGATTTTTGATATCTCTGCAACCAATGCCACGATTCAAAACCTTACGATTCAGAATGGTTCAGTCAGTGGAACAGGGGGTGGCGTTAACCATACTGGTACAGGGACGCTGACGTTAAATAACGTCAATATTTCCAATAACACCTCTACTGGTGATGGCGGTGGAATTAGTAGCAGTGGTGTGAATGCAACGGTCGTACTAAATAACTCTACTGTTTCAGGTAATAGTTCAGGGCCTGGTGGTGGTGGCATTGTTATGGGCATGGGAAGTACTTTGACAGTTGCGAACTCCATCATTGCAAATAATTCAGCAAGTTCCTCGGGTGGGGGAATTAACAGTGATAGAACAGTCACAATTACTAACTCCACCATCTCTGGTAACGTTGCTAAAGCGGGTGGCGGAGTTAAGGTCCAAACTGGGCCACTAACCATTACCAATTCCACGATTTCTGGAAACCAAGCTACAGGAACGGGTTCCAATGACGGTGCAGGTGGAATTTTAGTTCAGGGGGGAGATGCTGATATCGTCAACTCTACAGTTTCAGGTAACTCTGCGGCAAAAGTCGGGGGAGGGATTGAAATGGACATGGGTAATGTCACCTTGCTCAACTCAACGATTGCTTTTAATACGGCTGCCAATCAAGGGGGTGGTGTTTATTTTAATAGCTCCGAAGACCACGATATTCATAACACGATTATTGCCAATAATACTGCCGCATCGGGCTCAGATATCCATGCAAACTTGAGCAATAGTAGTGTGCAACATAGCCTTATTACCAGCACCTCGGGCGTGAGTGGTTTAACCCTGAGCAATGGTGTCAATGGCAACATCATCGGCCAAGATCCGCTGTTGGGACCACTACAAAACAATGGGGGCAGCACCCAGACCCATGCGTTGGCTCGAAACAGTCCCGCCGTCAATGCAGGCAATAATGACCTGGCGATCGACACCAATAATGCCAAATTAACCATTGACCAAAACGGTAACTTCCGGATTTTTGATCTATCCGTCGATATTGGCGCTTACGAATTGCAAGAGATTACCACCATCAACGTGTCGAGTTGTGATGCCAATGTGAGCTGTACGCCCCTGACCCCGATCGCCCTATCCACCTCTGAGTCAATTGGTGACGTGAACTGGGATGTTGCAGCCGAAGCCACAGAAATCAAAATTTCTAATGCCTATGCAGGGCTGACGGATCAAGATCTGGAATATCTCAGCATCGGTCAGATCCAAGCCATCCTCAAAGATATTGAGCAACAGACTGGAGTTAAGCCTGCCCTCCTCTACATCAATTTTGGTTCCAGCACCGTCACCGCCCAAACTCCCATCAGCGAGCTTTTGGTGGCCAGCCGCTTTACTGAGCAGCTTATGAACCCGGAGCTGGCCCAAGCATTCCCTGCCAATCCAGATGACCCGTTGCAACTGATCTTAGTGACCGCCCAAGGCGACCCCATGATTAAGCAGCCCTCTGGCATCACCAGAGATTTGGTTATGGGTCAAGCGCGGCGCTTGCGGCGATCGCTCAATCGGGTCAGTGGGGGGCAGCGTTATCTAGATCCAGCCCAGGCGCTCTATGACTGGCTGATTCGACCGCTTGATCCGGAGTTAGAGCGCCTCCAGATTCATAATCTCTCGATTATTGCCGATGAAGGGGCGCGATCGCTTCCCTTTGCGGCGCTCCATGATGGCCAACAATTCCTTGTCGAGCAATATAGCTCTGGGCTAATGCCCAGCCTGTCATTGATCGATAACCGCTATCGCCCCCTGAATGAGCCGCGTATTCTAGCGATGGGCGCATCTGAGTTTGTGAACCAAGGCCCCCTCCCGGCTGTGCCGCTCGAATTAGCGCTGATTACCCAGCAACAGCCTCGACCGGCCCAGCTCAATGCCCAATTTACGGCGGCGAATTTGAGTCGTCAGGCCCGCGATCGCAATTTCCAAGTGCTCCATCTGGCCACCCATGCCAATTTTCGTGCGGGTGCGCCAGATGCGGCTTATGTGCAGCTTTGGGGCCAAGAACAGCTCCAACTCAACAGCTTTCGAGAGCTAAGGTTGTATGAAGAACCACCCTTGGAGTTACTGATTTTGAGTGCTTGTGAGACGGCGATCGGTGACGTCGATGCGGAGTTGGGGTTTGCGGGGGCATCGTTGCAAGCGGGGGTGAAGTCGGTGCTGGCTAGTCTTTGGCAAGTCTCTGATCTGGGAACCCTGGCCTTAATGGCTGATTTTTATGACCAGTTGGCAGACCCGGACGTCACGATCAAGGCTGAAGCTTTGCGACAAGCTCAACTGGCTTTGTTGCGGGGTGAGGTTAACCTTCAAAGCGGTGTGCTGGGCAATACGCCATTGCCGCCAGAGTTGGCACGATATGCGAATACGGATTTAACTCATCCTTATTATTGGAGTGGGTTTACGTTAGTGGGGAGTCCGTGGTGAAGTCCAGTTTCTAATTTTGACGGCGGAGTTGTTGTCGTTGATTCAGGAGTAAGGGGAAGCCTATACTGAGTCCTATTTGACCTTTGCAGCATTGGGAAATCTCATTGATAATGAGGTTAAGTCGTGTGATAAAGGGGTTTAGATGGCTAAGGTTGTTGCTGTTACAGATGTGTGCAAAACATTAGCTGAAGTGGAAACTCGCTTTGAGCTTAGCCGCAGCGATGATCCGGATTTCTTTTCAGAATGGCGAGGATTATTGCCTGAGCTTTCGGTGTCGGAGCAAGACCGACTACGTTTAATTTGGCAGCGGCTACAGTACCATCGAGCCGATGGTGATTTGCTTGAAGGCTCAGTGATGTTGCTGGTGGCTTCCCCACTGTTGGAGTTGGCTGGGTTTTACGATCCACCGTTTAAGTTAAAGGCTGAGGCTACTGTTGAGATTACGGTGGATGATAGCGAGGAAGTTCTACGGGGGCGTATTGATGCGCTGGTTTTGCAACAGAATCTTTGGGTTTTGGTTTTAGAAGCAAAGAAGACAACAATTTCAGCGCGATCGGCTCTGCCTCAAGCTTTGGCTTATATGTTGGCGAACACCCAGCGTTCTCAGCCGACGTTTGGTATTGTGACGAATGGTGATGATGTGTTGTTTGTAAAGTTGGGGCCAGGGCAGGATTTTCAGTATGGTCTCTCACGCAGTTTTTCACTGTATACATTGCCCGAGGAGTTGCAGTCTGTTTTGCAAATTCTTAAGCGAATAGGTGCGGTGGTTGATCATAGTACAGAGAATTGAGAGATGGGGCTTTTGTTAGCTTTCAGTTCTAGCGATGCTAATAATCTTCGAGTTAAGGGAGCCATCTTCCAACCGATCTTTCGGATCATCAAGCCTCCGTTTGACAAAACCGATCGCACGCCCTTCTGAAAACATATATGCTCCAGACATGCGAAGCCATGGATTATGAGAGGGGTTACGACCAGGTGAAATTAGACGTTTTTCACCGAGTATAGTCCAGCAGATTGTAAGATTTTCACGAGCTAAAAATTCCTCAAGAGGTTTTTCTCTGAAGAGTAATGATGTTGGGCCGTCAGCGTGAACTGTTGGATCTTGTGCAACTACACGATCTGTAGTATCCACAAAATCCGCGCCAAAGCCACTCCACTGGAGTTCAAGCCCAGTGATAAGCTCGTTGATAGGCAAGTGCAGTGTGAAACTCTCATCACCTGAGCAATCAAAGTCGCCTACCTCGCTGCAATACTTTGATGCAACACATCGGATTTTTACTGGGCATTTGTGTTTATAACCCGGTTGTGTCCAGCCATCATCACCGTAGTAAGGTTTTTGGAAATAATGAGAGGCCGGTGACCATGCATGTTCACCGAGAAACATTTCATAAACTTCCGCTGGTTCAGGCATCCAACGACCCCAGAAGTCAATTCCTTCGGCCCATTCCATGAAAGATTGAGTATCATCTGCTCGAATCAGGTACGCTTCGCAGATGTACCATAACTCACGACGCTCGACTTCATTAGACTCTCGATCCGCTGGCAGCGGTTGCTCCCAATTGAAATAACCATGCCCGTTTAGCCAACGTGAACCATCGACAGGGTTCGTAACGACTAAAAGGTTTTCAACTGTTGGCAGATCTTCACAGTTGAGCACCCAGTCTTCAGGATTATCCGGATTTCCCCATGAGTCATACACAACGGTTCCCCACCATGCTGGCGTATGACTGCCCCATGAAGTTCCTCCCGGCAATGACTTGAGCGTACATGATGGGTCAATATCTCGTAAGTGCTCTTGCCATGGGCCTCCATAGGTCTGATCTCCTTCTTCTCTGTGCAATGCTTCCCGATATTGGAAATGATCGGACAAGAATGCCATGATTTCATGGTAAGCAATCCATTGATACTTTTTACCCATCCGTTCGGCCTTCGCTGCTGTACGGCCTAGATATTCAATCTGGGAGCGATCAAAATATCCGAAACGCTCGGTAGTCCATCCTAAATCGAATACTCGCCACAGAATGTAGTTTTGGATCTGGCGTAAATCAAATCCTGGTGGCTGTTTTATTTCATGAATGTTTTCCTCAATATTCCAAATCTCATCAAGACGCTGTAGGTGATCTTCAGTTAAAACATCCTCAAGAATACTGATTGCTTTATCCCACATCTCTTCTAATTCTGCAAGCTTATATGAGCATATTTCCTGACCTCCTCTGTTATTGATATTAGGATCTAAATTATCTGGACTCTTTGCATTTCTGTCTTCCTCATATTGTGTTTGCTCTTCATTTGAAATATCTTTGAGATCACTGATGGACTTAGCAACAAATTCAAGCTCTTCCCAAGCAGCCAATTCTTCTGTCGAGAATTCAGCAACCAAGAATTCCAACTGCTCTCTTTGACTTAGTGGTGGTTCCCATAGTGGTTCATCAAGTTTTATCGATAGCCAGTTAGATAGATAGTTTATCCCAATGATGTAATGTGCAAAATCACCACCCATAACTGAGAACTTTATTGAATGATCACTCAATAAAGGCTTAAGGTCATCTTCACTCAGTATTGTTGGCCAGTTACTTTTGTACGGTGGTCGAATGAGTTCGACATCCACATCAATTTCTGAACCAAGATGAAGCGCTCGTTCAACAACACCTCGTGCATAGTCACGCAAGAGAATATGGGGGGGTGGACTACCCGCAGCAAAAACGTGGTCATACACAAATGCTGCCAAAGCACCGACAGCAGTAGCATCACGACACCGCATGGCTACTCCATATGCCACGGCATAAACACGCTCGGCCACATATGGATCATCAACATCAGCAAAATGTTCAATGAGTCGAGCAGTTGCATCTAACCGTCCTGTTAGAAGATTTACTAGAGCTTTAGTGGCGCGATCGCGTAAGAATCGATTTGATGTGGTTAACATCCACGAGAGGGTTATGGCGCAAAGTCTGACCGATTCTTTATCGATCAAAGTTTCAGGCTTGACTGAAGATGCCCAATCTACAAGCCTGTCAACAGTGCTATGGGTGTCCCATGCTTGATGAAGGTAAACACTCCACCAAGCATCGCGATCGGGCATTATGTCTTTACGGAGCCGTTGCTCTAGGAACAATACATTGAACGGATGCTCCGGTAAGGTTGCCACAGTTAACAAAACATCGAGAGTATCGTCGGAATCATGTTTACTACAGTGAAGTTTATTCAACACTTCACGAGTCTCATCGGAAAAGGCTGCATAGTCACGCCAGATGAGACTCTGCCGAAATGCATCACCCATTCCCCATTGCTTCACGCAGTCTGGTGCAACAGAAGGTAATTCTTGACCAATCCTTTCAGGAATCTGAATACACAAGGCTTCTCGTAGGCCAGGTGGAACATACTTCTGCTCATCACAGATAAATGCCAATGCACCACCTAACACAAATGCTGCGGTGGGATTGCTAACATCCAAATGTTTATCCAGCAAAGCCTTGGTAGTAAGGTGATCGCCAAAGCGTTCATACGAAATGGAGACAATCTCATCATCTACATCTCTTCGTAATGAACCCTCTTCTATGAGGACACCTTCTGTAACCAATCCATGATAGAGCGACTGTTTAAACCCACGTCCTGGCAAGAGTGCATCCACAACCCCTTTTGCATCAGTTCGGATTAACCAAGATTCTCCTAAATCAATGCAAGCCTCAGCAATAGCTGCCAAAGCTTTTTGTACTAGCTTATCCTTCTCATCATAATCAAGTGTTTTTGCCAATTGCTCATTAACAGCATCAAGGTACAAGTTAAATATGGATGTGATGCCGTGAAAACCACGAGGGAGGCGATTCACTCCTTTTTTGCTAAGACCTTGGCATAACTTCTTGAGGAATAAAGGGTTACGAAACTCTGGTGTCAGCAACGGTGTTGATGGAAACTCTAGACCGTAATATGTAAAGAATGTCTTGGTAGCATCGTATTCGTGCTCTGTGAATCCTTGATGCGTCACAATAAATGTACGTTTACGCACTTCCTCGGGGATGACGATCTCCTCGTAGGATGATCGAACGGCAAGCACTACCCCAATCCAAGATGAACGTTCTACCTGTGCTAGGAAAGGAGCAAGGTGGCTTGGCCAGATCTCTCGTCCATTACCTTCATTAAGTGCATCGATCATCAATAATGATCTTGAGCCTGCTGTCTGAGCTGCTGCTTCAAGCGCACCAACAAATTTCTCTGCGGATATATCCGCTAGGTCAAGCTGCTGAAAAGCTTGAGACCAAGGTGCATCATCACTCACAAATCGCTGACCCATCAGCAATACTGTTGGACGACCGGCCGCGATACGCTGCCGTGCAACATCACAGAGCAGGTGAGTTTTTCCAGTTCCCGCTTTGCCACGGAGGAGCATCAAGGTGTTGCTAGCGATGCAATCTGCATGTTCAAATGACTCGTATGCTTCCTGAAGTTCAGAGATCAAAGCAGAGAGATCACGCCAAAGTTCTCGAAAAGGATTATGCGAAGAAGCTTGATGTGTTTGCGTATTTGTCGGTTTGGCTTTCGCCTCGAACTCTCGTTCACGCTCAATCACAATCGGTGAAAGCTCTTGAGCTGCTTTTATGGCAACATAAATTTGTTCATTAATGGCGTTGAACGGCAATGTACCAGATGGTTGACTCCTGACAGCACCTATGCTGATAAGCACTGATTGAACTTTCTCCGATACCTTCGCTAAGGCTATCCCGAGAGTTTCGTCGGCTACATTCTTGGTGGAGTAACTTATCCCTCTCAGTTTCTGCCTAATTGCACGAGCATGGGCTTTTTCTCGTTCAAAAAAGCTTTCGGTACGTCCGAAAGCCTCGAATTCTGAGGCAATCGGTAGATCAACGTGAACTTCAGGAGTGTAGCGAGGTTCAGCAGCACGAAGCGCTTCGTCAAGTCGTGCGTTAAACCAACTCTTATCGAATCCTTGAACGTCGAACCAGAAACGGACACGCCCAACGTGCTCCGGACGTGCCAGGCGCTCTAATAATTCAGAGCTGCCCCAATAAATGAACTCAACGCACATCCCCTTTTCGGCGGCTAGCTTGTTCCACTTATCGACGTAATTATTCCACTTTTCCATTGCAGATTTTTTGCCGTCAAGGCGGGCATCGGGGCGATCGAGTGGTGTACAGACGAAATACCGGACAAGGCGGGGGTGCTTTGCAATAGCTGTTTTGATAGATTTGTCGATTTGCGACCATTGTGAAGTCCCCAGAGCGTCGAAGTATTTTGACTGCCATGCCCACTCTGAACTGTCACTTAAGACCGCATAACACTCGACTCCCGCGTCGGGCGTTCCCTTCCGCTCGAATTGGGCTTCCTTTGGTGTCTCAGCACGGGCAAGTTGAGCGCAAAGTTCCTCAAAACCCCTATCCCGTCCACCATTTAGTGGTCTGATACTTCGCCAATCAAGGTTCACTTGGTTTATCCCTCAGTGGTCTAGCAAAATCTGAACGATTCTTTCCTCAACTGTCATCCTGAAAACTTCCAGAGCGCAATACTGCGATCGTCGAAAAACATCATCAGACTTAGACTTTCCTTAGTATATGAGAATGTATGGGTAGTGCAGCTCAAGGAGAAGATGCCGAATACTTACTGCCTCTAGCAGAGTGGGTGTTATCCTCCCTAGCCCTCCTTGGGAAGGAGGGGACAAGAGAAGTCCAGGATTTAAGAGGATTGCGATCGCGCAAACTCCTCTCACAATCCCCACAACACCTCACAAACCCCCTCAAACGAATTCAACACCTCATCATTCGTAAACCGCAGCACTCGTAATCCATATCCCGCCAATATCTCTGTCCGTTGCGCATCATACGCTTCAGCCTCTGGTATAAAGTGCCCTGCCCCATCCACCTCAATGACTAACTTCAACTTCGGGCAATAAAAATCAACAATGAAATATTCAATCGGTTTCTGCCGCCATACTTTCACTGGAAACGTCCGCAAAAACTCCCAAAGCTCACGCTCTGCGGGAGTGGGATTTTTTCGCATTTCCTTGGCGCGGGGAACCAAGGCTTTGTCATAGGGGAGAAAGTATCGCCCTTCAGTGAGATTTGACATGGGTTGATTGCTTGTGACAGTGTGGATTTTATCCTCCCTAGCCCTCCTTTGGAAGGAGGGGATCGAAGGTTGAGCTTCGTAGAAGCACTCAAAGTCCTCCTTACTAAGGAGGATTTAGGAGGATTCCGAGTTTGCTGTTTGTAGCAGAGTGGATTTTATCCTCCCTAGCCCTCCTTTGGAAGGAGGGGATCGAAGGTTGAGCTTCGTAGAAGCCCTCAAAGTCCTCCTTGCTAAGGAGGATTTAGGAGGATTTTGGATTTGCTGCTCGTAGCAGAGTGGGTGTTATCCTCCCTAACCCTCCTTTGGAAGGAGGGGACAAGAGACGTCCTCCTTGCTCTAGACGCTTTGCGGCTTCCCGCAGGGTAGGAGGATTTAGGAGGATTCCGAATTCTTAATAGTATTGTCGCTCGGCTCTGACCAAGGAAGATCAATTGTAAACGTCGTTCCCACTCCCATTTGGCTCTTAACCGCGATCGCCCCTTCTAGAATTTCCAAACATTTTTTCACAACTGCCAACCCCAAGCCTGTGCCTGAAAAAGTTTGGGCGTTTTGACCTCGATAAAATGACTCAAATAAATGTTGTTGATCTTCAGAGGGAATACCAATCCCTTGGTCTTGAATTTGGAAGCGAGTCTGACGATGCTCACCCTGAATAATTAAACGAATTTCGCTTTCTGGCGGTGAATATTTAATCGCATTCGTTAATAAACTCATCAGAATCGCTCGCAGCAGCTTCTCATCAAAATAAGCATAGTTATAATTACTTTGATTATGAATCGAAATCTCCTGCTGTGCTCGGATGTTATACTTGGTCTCTGCCACCAAAGCTTGGCAAAAATCCCAAAGATTGAGCTTTTGAGGCGTTAATTCAAGTTTGCCCGCTTCCGCCCGAGTCAGGAGCAAAATATCAGCTAATAGTTGTGTCATCAACTTCGCCGCAGATTGAATCCGACCCAAATTCCGCGATCGCTTCTCATCAGACTGATAGACAATCGCATCATCAAGTAATTGTGCACAAATCAAGATTGTGCTGAGGGGCGTTCTAAACTCATGGGATGCCAACGAAAAGAAATTCAATTTCAGATCGATCATTTCCTTTTCTTGGGCGATCGCCGACTGCCGGGATTCAGCAAGCTGTCTTCTCTGTTGCTCCACTTCTAATACTTGATTAACTTGAGCCAACGCTGTTTCCTGCTGTACAAGTATTTCTTGCTGCCCTTGAACTTGCAATTCAAACTGTTCCTTACTTTTAAGAATCCTTCGCAACCATACATACAACACAATCAACAGTAAACCACTAGAGCTTAGGGTAATACCCAGTAACCAAATGGTATTGTTCACAGACAAAACATCATCAATAAAGTCCCAGCCCACATTGGCTTCTTGGTCAATCAAAAAAGTCTGCATTGTGCTTTCCATCTGAAGCCAGATGCGCTCTAGATCTTGCTCTAGAGCTGCTCTATCTTCTGAGTCAAACTGACCCTGCTCATATTGTTGAATGCTTTGTTCTGAGCGCTCAAATAACTGCTCAAACAGTTGGATAAACTTTTTCAAAGACTGATGCTCATTAACCACGGCTTCATCGCCAACATAGAGATCAAGCCATTCCTCAAGTAGCTTGCCCGCGATCAACATATCTCGCTCATAATCCTCCTTCGCCACTGCATTATTGGTGTCAAAGTAATCTTCTCTATTCTCTTGAGCCGTCTCAACCGCATCAACCATGTCCTCTAACAAGGTCAGCTGATCTTCTGCATTCAGAATCTCTGCCCGCCGGAATATCGCTTCATAGGCAATTCCGGCAAGGGCTAAAAAGGCAGTGGCGATCGCGCCAAAACCGAGAGCCAGACATGTTTGATGTCTTGAAGCCTTCATCAGTGCCAAAGAGGTGAGGAATGATTTCCTACAATAAACCAAGCAAACAACTTGGGTTAGATTGGGGCGGTTCAACCGCCAAGGAGTGGGCGCACAGATGCAGATTTTATTAGTAGAGGACGATCATCAATTGGGGGCTAGTCTGACCGAAGCCTTGACGGATAAAGGATATCTTGTGGATTGGCGCACTGATGGTGAAGCAGGCTGGCTCCAAGCGAGTGCCTCTAGTTACGCCGTGATTATTTTGGATGTGATGCTCCCCAAGCTCAATGGCATTCAGCTCTGTCAGCGATTACGCAAGCGGGATTCCTCTGTCCCCATCTTGATGCTGACAGCACGAGATACCAATAGTGATAAGGTTACTGGCTTAGATGCAGGGGCTGATGATTATGTCGTCAAGCCGTTTGATCTGCTGGAATTGCTGGCACGGTTACGGGCGTTGATTCGACGCAGCAGCTTGGATAACCCAAACACGATGCTGAGTTGGCAGCAAATCACACTTGACCCGTCAGCCCATGAAGCTTTCTATGGGGAAACACGTTTAAGCCTGACCCCTAAAGAATTTAATCTGCTGGCGCTGTTTTTGCGCAATGGCAAGCGCGTGTTGAGTCGGGCGGTGGTTATTGAAGAATGTTGGCCCGCCGATGCCATCCCGGATGAAGCCACGGTAAAGTCTCATATCAAAAGACTTCGTCAGAAACTGCGGCATGCGGGTGCTCCCACAGATGTGATTGAAACGGTTCATGGTGTGGGCTATCGCTTGCAGTAACCCACTCTCTTGTTTTTTGAATGGGGGCTTTACGCTTCATGAGTTGAAAATTGCTCGAATTTTGCCCCTAATCTCCCCGAATTTTGCCCGCTCTCTTTAGAAACGGCTCAGATCGCGTCATTACAGTGCAGTTATAGCTATCGAAGATATACAACACCATGCAACGGAAATCTTTTAAGTTTGCTTGTTTGTTAGCGGGCGCGATCGCCCTCACTGCGGTTCCCACCATTCCCTTGATTCCGGCTGAGGCAGAAGCCGAAGTGGTAAGCTGCTCTGATGATCCATTGGCTAATCTTCAGCTCAACAGTCGTCAGCGCTCACAAATTGAACAACTCGAAGCCCGCTTATGGGCTCAAGAAGAACAATATCTAGACAATCTTTTTGAGTCCCTTTCGCCCGAAGAGGAAGCCCAACTTGAGCAAATTGAAACCCGCTACGATCAACAACTCGAAGCTCTGCTCTCTAGCGAACAACGTCAACAATTAGAGCAACTTGATAATTGGGCAGAACAAGAGTTTGTCAAGATTGCCCCTGAATTTGCTCAAGACTTTGAGGCAGAACCCAACTTAACGCCAGAGCAGGAGCGGCAATTAAATGCCCTTGATCAGACCTATGAAGAGCGCTTTGTGGCCCTTCTCACCCCAGAGCAAGAGCGGCAACTTGAGGCGCTAGATGAGCAAATGTATACAGAGCTTGAGGCAGCATTTCCCGAGCTAGCGGCCCAAGAGGCCGTGCAATTTGAGGCGCTAGAAGCGGAATATCTACAAGGCTTAAGCGCAATTCTCACCCCGGAGCAACAACGGCAAGTTGAGCAGGAGCTTGCTGCCTGTGGGGATTAGTACCGCGAGGCGGAGTTCAGAGTTCAGAGTTCAAAGTTCAGAGTTCAAAGTGCTTGTACAACAAGCATTCCGTGAATTTTGAATGGATGGCTTATTTCTGCCGTTCTGTACTAGGAACTGTCATTAAATAACGCCGCGATGATAGCGCAAGAGATTCTCCGGAATAGGAAGATCGGACGCAAGCTGAGCATCCGGAATCGGTGTACCGGGGGTGAGTTTAAGCGGCACTTGTCCCGCCCAAATGGGAAGCTGACAATCTGCCGCATCATCCTTGGGGTCACCCGTGCGGACTTTGGCAGAACCTTCCTCAATCGGAAAAGCTAACACCGTGGTCGCCCTGACCTCCTGAGGTTTAGGCTTACGGGCTTGGGCCCAACTGCCTGGAACCATATGCTCTGAAAGTACTTTGAGAGCATGGAGTTTTTCGGCTTCGTTCTCCACCATTGTGGCTTGGCCGAACAACACCACTGAACGATAGTTCATGGAGTAATGGAACAGCGATCGCGCAATCACCAAGCCATCGAGCAATGTGGCCGTCACACAAACCTCAATACCCTGCTGCAAATTCTGGAGCATTCGGCTGGCCGTCGCGCCGTGGATATAAAGGCGATCGCCATCCCGACCAAACCCCATCGGAATCACAAAGGGCTGACCTTGAGCCACAAAGCCCACATGAAGCACCAGGGCTTCATCCAAAATCTGGTGGATCAGGGCGCGATCGTAGCTCCCGCGCCGAGGCTGGCGTTTGACTTTGCTGCGATCGCTGGTGGGTATTGGGTTTGAGGGGGTCATGAGGTTGCCTCCAGAGCGATAAATTGGCTATAGCGGTACGATAAAACGCAAATTGGTCTGACTCAAGAGCCAATTTTGTATTTTTATAGCAGTCCAATTTCAAGGCGATGGATTTAGCCCTCTCCCTCGATCGCGCCGCTGCGACTCCTCTCTATCAACAACTGGCGGAAGCGTTGCGCTGTGCCGTGTTGCAAAAACGCCTTAAGCCCAGCCAGCAGCTCCCACCCTCCCGTGTGTTAGCCCAGTCCCTGGCAATCTCGCGGGTGACGGTAACGCAAAGCTATGATCAATTAGTCAGCGAAGGCTATCTCGAAACGCGGCAGGGGGCGGGCACATTTGTCTGTGCGCAATTGCCCGAAACCTATCTGCAAACCACCGCGATCGCGTCAGAGACCAGTCCATCAACAGCCCTAACCCAGCTCTCGCGCTTCGGAACGAGCTTGCAAGCCGCCCAGCCGCTGCAAGGGCCAGAGCCGGAATGCAGGATTAGTTTTCGCTACGGCAACCCGGCTATGGAATTATTCCCGTTAAACCTCTGGCGACGGCTATTGAATCGCCATTGTCAGTCGTCCTCCAGCCTTTTGAATTATGGTGCTGATGCTGCGGGCTATTTACCATTGCGGGCCGCGATCGCGGATTATCTGGGGCGCTCTCGGGCGGTGCAATGCAGTCCGGAACAGGTCATCATCGTCAACGGTTCCCAGCAAGCGCTGGAGCTGATCGCACGGTTGACCCTAGATGCAGGCGATTGGGTTGCAGTGGAAGATCCGGGCTATCTAGGGGCACGGTATTGCTTCGCCGGTCAAGGGGCACATCTCCAGCCTGTCCCTGTGGATGCAGCAGGCATCGATGTGGATAAACTGCGCCAATATCACCACCCCTTTAAGCTGCTCTATATCACTCCCTCCCATCAATTCCCCACAGGCGTGACGCTCTCTCTGGCGCGGCGGTTAGCCCTGCTGGACTGGGCCCAAGCAACGGGGACATTGATTCTAGAAGATGACTACGATGGGGAATATCGCTATGGTGACTGTCCGATTCCGGCGCTCCAAGGTCTTGATCGCCACCATCGAGTGATCTATGTGGGGACATTTTCTAAAATTTTGTTCCCTGCCCTGCGTCTGGGTTATTTAGTTGTCCCTCCCGCTTGGATACCGCTGGTGAGTCGAGCCAAATGGTTGTGCGATCGCCATTCGCCGCTGCTGGCGCAATATGCTTTGACAGATTTTTTGGTGGAGGGGCATTTTGAGCGGCATATTCGCCGGATGCGTCAGCGTTATGATCTGCGGCGTCAGGTATTGGTGCGGGCGTTGGAGGCGGAATTTGGCGATCGGGTCACCATCTTGGGGGCAAATGCAGGCATTCATCTAATGGCAAAGTTTGCAACCTCTTTACCAGATGCACTGGTGATCCAGCGGGCTGCTCAGGTTGATGTGGGCATGATTAGCGCCCAAGGCTACTGTCTAGGTAAACCCAAGGGTGGAGAGTTTATTTTTGGCTATTCCCAGCTCAATGAAGTTCAGATTGAGCAGGGGATTCAGAAACTGGCTCGGGTTTTGTTGGCAGAATCATAGACATTTCATCTATTCTGGAATTTGTGCGATCGAGGCTCTGGCTATTCCCGAGCAATTCCTTGATGTGGTGCTAAATGTGAGTATTTGACCTCTATTCAAAACGTGAACGACGAAGATGAGTGAGCAGGGACAGCCAATGTTTTCAGGTTTATCGATTAGGGGCTGCCATCAATTAGGAGTTGTCGCCAGTTAGACTTAAAACTCTTGCTGTGACTGGCTTACAGACCCTTTCTTTGTTCTTGGGGTCGAGTGCTCTATCCCTTCCCAAGGCTTCTGACCCTAATTGATGACACGCCCTCATAAAATTCAGACACCATTCTGCTAGATTTCCTAAACTTCTATGGTACGCGTTACATTTCGCTTCACCCTTACGACGATCTTCCTTGGTATCCTGTTAGCGTCTGTTTCATCGGTTGCAGGGGTCTCGTTTTATTTCTCTCGAAAAAATGCGGAGGATCTCTCAGAGCAGATTTTAGATCAAACCGCAGAGCGGATTCGTTTACATACTGAAGGCCTTATTGATACTGCAATCGAGCAGTCTAAAACATTAACTATTCTGCTCGAAACAGGCTTTCTTGATCCAGCTTTTATTGCTAATGATGCAATTACTGCGGCTAGCTTTCGCAAGCTAGGCGGACATTTTTGGAATGCCATGACGGTTCATGAGTCTCTAGCTTATTTATCTCTAGCCATTCCCAAGACAGGAGAATATATTTTTGTCGAACGTCGTAGTGATGGGCTTATCGTTCGGGAGCATCAGCAAGTTAATGAGTTGGGTATTCAAATCTTCGAGTATGACAGTTTTACCCCCGATCGCACTCCCCTTGATATATTGCCGGATGATGGTTATGACCCCAGAGAGCGCCCCTTCTACAAAACCGCCACGGATGCTGGGACAGCAGCCTGGACTAATGCATATGTTTTTGTGGGTACTGAAGATACGAGCGTTACACCCGGTATCACCCTGACTGCGCCGATATTTAGTTCTAATTCTGGGGAGCTCATTGCAGTGACAACCGCCGACTTTCAACTTCGCGGCCTCTGCAAATTCCTTGCCCAAGTCCCAGTAGGCTCATCAGGATTTGCCTTCATTATGGAAACCCAAACCGATGGCACCCAGCGTGTCATTGCCCATCCTGACTGTAGTCTGCTCATTGAAACCACTCAAAGTACGGATGGCAGTACAATCCAAAATCTCATACCCGTCGAGCGTATCCAGGACAAGGCGATTGTTGCACTCACTCAAACCAAGCGGGGGGGTCAAGCCGCCAAAACCATCGAGTTTAAAGTGGGCAATGAAACCTATTGGGGTCGGCTTTTGGAACTCGAAGGTGAAACCAAGCCACCTTGGGTGATTGGGCTGGTTTTGCCCCGTGCTGATGTGATGGCACAGGTGGAATATAACAATCAAATTAATCTACTGCTGGGTTTAGTCAGTGTCATCATTTCTGCGTTTTTGGTTGCTTCGGTTTCTAAAAGCATTTCACGCCCCCTCCAGAACCTTGCCAAAGCAACCGAAGAAATTGGTCAGTTTCAGCTTAGATCATTGCAATGGAAACCCAGCATTATTATGGAGATTGAACGCCTTACTCAGACCATTGAAGAAACAAAACTAAGTCTACGCTCATTTCAAAAGTATGTTCCAGCTGATCTCGTTCGTGATCTAATTCTGAATGGTGAAGAGGCTAAGCTTGGGGGTCGAACCAAAACCCTAACGGTTTACTTCTCAGATATTGCTAATTTTACGGCTTTGTCTGAGCAGATGACCCCGAAAGAACTCGTTGACCATGTCGGACATTATCTGGGCAAGATGAGTGAGACTATTTTAGAAAATCAAGGCACGGTAGATAAGTATATTGGTGATGCGGTTATGGCATTTTGGGGTGCTCCCGTAGAGAATGAACGTCATGCAAAACTGGCGTGCCAAGCTGCATTAAAAAATCAAGCGGTTTTACAAAGTTTAAGGGAAGACTGGCGTCTGCAAAAGCTGCCGATTTTTCATGACCGAATTGGTATTCATACAGGTGAAGTGATTGTGGGCAATATTGGTAGTGCCCAAAGAATGAATTACACCATTCTGGGAGATAGTGTTAATGTTGCCCAGCGTCTTGAAAGCCTCAATAAATACTATGGGACTCGGATTTTAATCAGTCAATCGACGCTCGATGAGGTGCGAGATGATGTGGTTGTTCGGCATATTGACTATATTGCGGTCAAAGGTAGGCAAGGGGCTATTCATGTTTATGAATTAATTGGCTGGCAGGGAGATGTTGATTTAAAACAAGTTGCAGCTGCCACCTTATATTCCGAGGCGCTTGCAGATTATCACCAGCGCCGTTGGGATGATGCGCTGGTGAAGTATGAGGCTTATTTGCGAGATGCTCCTGCGGATAAGGCAGCTAAGGTATTGATCGAACGATGTCAGTACTATAAAGCCAATCCACCGGATAGCAGTTGGACGGGGATTTATCGAGCGAATATGAAATGAATGATAGGGCATTCTTGTATCCAGGAATTTTTCACTACGCAAGAATTAACAGCTTGTTTAACTCACACGAATTCTAAGCTAAATTATCAATGGCAACTGGGAAGGCTCTGTACAGGACAAAAGTTGCAGAATGTAGGTTGGGTTGACGGAGGAAACCCAACACCAGAGAGGATTACAGGGAATGTGTTGGGTTACTCTATGAGAAGCAAGCTACGCTATGGCTCTACCCAACCTACGAAGTCATAGAGGCTATCATGCTAAAGTGTTTCATTACTTGCAGTTTTACTGTCGATCCGACGCATCAGCCCTTTCAATAAGAGGTGGACTTATGACGACAATCAAAGATTGGATTTGGAACGAAATACAACAGATTGGTAAGGATTACGACTCCATTGAGGAAGTATCTGTTTATGATGAAAGCCATGCCAAGTTTAGAGATGTTGTATCAGAAAGTCAAGACATATTATCTCAGCTCCATGTTGATGCTGGAAAAACGCTTTTAGATATTGGCTGTGGTACAGGTGCTTTTGCTCGTGAGGCTGTCAAGCTAGGCCTACATGTTACGGCAGTGGATGTTTCCGAGAAAATGCTGGACTATGCAACAGCAAAATCATCACAAGACAATGTTAAACCGCAATATATTAAAGGCGGTTTTCTGACGATACCAATCAGGGGTCAAACCTTTGATTACATCACCACGTCTTTCTCGTTTCATCACCTGCCTGATTTTTATAAATTTATTGCCCTAAAGCGTCTCAATACCCTGCTTAGTGACAACGGTAAGTTATTTATACAAGATGTGGTGATTGCAGAGGAAAATTTTGAGGAAAATATCAATCAGCTCATTGAGCACCAAACGGCTCTTGGCGGAGAGTTTTTGCGCGATGATGCAATTGGGCATTTTAGAGAAGAGTTTTCAACGTTGGACTGGATCTTAGAACAGATGTTAGATCGAGCTGGCTTTAAGGTTATTAATCAGTCCAGTGAAGGGGGTTTAATCGCAAAATATATATGCCTGAAAATGCCGCTGACGCTGTAATCCCCTCCCCCTGAAACCCAAACGACCAAATCGCTGTCGCTGCCTCCTGCTGCGTCACCGTCTTCTGGGGCTGAAAGAGCTAGGTATAGCTAAACACCCAAACACATTGACCCGATCGCCATTTTCACAATCCCCTTACGGTTGGCTGGTCGATGAAATACCTCCGTGAATGTTACCTCTACAATGTGGATTGCCTCTGTAAATACACGTAAAAATCTTTACAGAGCCTTCATGGGTATTTCACCAATCTATTGCCATAATTTAAAGAAGAGTTTAAGCGAAGTCTCAGCTTGAGTTAATGATTGAGTGATGATGGAATGCTGAATCTAACGAATTATCAGGAAACCGAGTTGCTTTATAGCGGAACGCGAACCCTTGTTTACCGTGCTCTTCGCCTCAACGATGAGCAACCTATGATTATCGAAAGTTCTCCGGAATTCTCATCCTACCTTCAACGAGCTGGTTCAGTTCCGCAACCAATATGTCATTACCCAGAATTTCGACTCTCCGTATATCGTCAAGCCCCTAGCCCTGGAACACTACGGCAACGGCTATGCCCTTGTGATGCCGGATGGAGGTGCAAGCTCCCTTGATACCTATTGGCAGGACTCTGAAAAGAACCTCAAGGAATTGCTGAAGATCGCCATTCAACTGGCCGAGAGCCTCCACATCCTCGCCGGGAAGCAAATCATCCACAAAGATATCAAACCTGCCAACATCCTGGTTCACCCCCAAACCGGGCACGTTCAACTGATTGATTTCAGCATTGCCTCCCTGCTGCCCAAAGAGCAACGTCAGCTTGTGAACCCCAAGGGATTAGAAGGAACCCTCGCCTATATTTCTCCTGAGCAAACCGGACGAATGAACCGAGGTATTGACTATCGCAGCGATTTTTATGCCTTGGGCGTGACCCTGTATGAATTACTGGTGGGCACTCTTCCCTTCGCTCAAGTCGATCTCCTAGACCTGATCCATGCCCATATTGCCCAAATCCCCATGTCGCCGGGTGAGATATTGAATGCTCAAGGTCAATTCCATCCTTCAGCACTCTCCGCGATCATCATGAAGCTGATGGCGAAGAACGCGGAAGACCGCTATCAGAGTGCTTTGGGTTTGAAGCATGATCTAGAGCGATGTCTGCGATCGTTGGAGAGTACAGGAGAGATCGCAGACTTTGAGCTGGGTGAACGAGATGTGTGCGATCGCTTCAATATTCCTGAGAAACTCTATGGGCGGGAAACAGAAATCCAAGCTTTACTCGCTGCCTTCGAGCAAGTTGCTGGGGGCAGCAGTGAAATGCTTCTCGTTGCTGGGTTTTCGGGGATTGGTAAAACCGCTGTGGTCAATGAAGTCCATAAGCCCATTGTTCGTCAGAAGGGCTACTTCATCAAAGGCAAATTCGACCAATTCAATCGCAATATTCCCTTCTCTGCGTTTGTCCAAGCCTTCCGTGAATTGATGGGGCAGCTCCTGAGTGAGTCAGATGAAAACCTTGCCAATTGGCAAGCGAAAGTCCTAGCAGCGGTGGGTGACAGTGGACAAATCCTGATTGATGTCATTCCTGAGCTAGAAAGCGTCATCGGTAAGCAACCATCCGCTCCGGAGCTTTCGGGCACAGCGGTGCAGAATCGGTTTAATTTACTATTTCAGAAGTTTATCGCTGTCTTCACCACACCTGAACATCCCTTAACGATATTTGTCGATGATTTGCAATGGGCAGATTCGGCTTCGCTGAACTTGATGAAGGTGTTAATGGGTGAAAGTGAGACGGGGTATTTACTGCTCTTAGGAGCCTATCGGGATAATGAAGTGTTTCCAGCCCATCCCTTGATGCTGAGTTTGGCAGAACTGGAAAAAGGACACGCTGACATTTCAACAATCACCTTAGCACCTTTAGAACAAGCGCAAATCAATCAACTGGTTGCTGAGACTTTGAGTTGTGGACTTGAGTTAGCAGCACCGCTGACTGAGTTGATTTATCAAAAGACACAGGGAAACCCATTTTTTACAACTCAGTTTTTGAAGGGTCTGTATGAAGATGGACTCATTGTATTTAATGCAGCTTTGGGGTATTGGGAATGTGATTTTGTGAAGGTACAAGATGCGGCATTGACAGATGATGTGGTTGAGTTTATGGCGGCACGTCTTCAAAAGTTACCGATTGCCACTCAAGATGTTTTGAAGTTAGCGGCTTGTATTGGCAATCAGTTTGAGCTAGAGACATTAGCAATTGTTTGTGAGAATGCGGTTGAAGTCGTAACGGCCAATCTATGGACGGCCTTACAAGAGGGCTTGATCTTACCGCTCACCGAGGCTTATAAGTTTTTCCAAGGTGATTCTGCCAGGGATACCGCCCAAGCTGAAGTTGTGAGCTATCGCTTTCTGCACGATCGCATTCAACAAGCCGCATACTCCCTGATTTCAGAAGAAGACAAGAAAGTTACCCACCTCAAAATTGGCCAGCTGCTCTTGCACAATATTGCTGAAGCAGACCGAGTTAAGCATATCTTCGAAATAGTCAATCAACTTAATCAAGGGATTACATTAATTGAATCTGACTCCGAACGAGAAGAACTCGCAAACTTGAATTTAAAAGCTGCTCAAAAAGCTCAAATAGCCACCGCCTATGATGCCGCCTTAACCTATGGAGAACATGGTATTGAAGTACTCCATCCAGACTGTTGGCAAGAACAATATGAGCTAGCCCTATCGCTCTATAACATAACAGCAGAAAATGCCTATCTCAGTGCCAATTTCCAACAGATGGAAGAAAGAATTGAAGTGCTGTTACAAAACACTCACACAGTGCTAGAGCGCGTGCAAGCCTATGAGATCAAGATTGAAGCAGCTAAAGCACAAAGTCAAGGACTAGAAGCGATCAAAATGGGTTTAGACATCCTCTCAAAGTTAGGAATCAACTTCCCGCCACGACCCAACCTCTTGGACATCGGCTTGGGGGTTGTGAAAACCAAATTGTATTTGGTCGGCAAGCAGATTCCTGATTTAGCCAATTTACCCCTCATGGCTGATCCTGAAAAACAAGCTGCCATGCGGATTATCGCTAAGTTATATGCGGCAACCTACATTGCTAAACCCAAGTTATTTCCGTTACTGATCTTCAAACATATCAACTTATCCCTTAAATATGGGAATGCTCCCGAATCGGCGATCGCTTATGCTGCTTATGCTGTTAGCTTGTGTGGGATTGTAGGAGATATTGAGAGCGGCTATCAATTTGGTCAATTGAGTTTAACAGTGTTGGAAAATCTTAATGCCAAAAATCTAGAAGCCTTAACTATTGCTATAGTAACTGCTTTTATTCGACCTTGGAAAGACCCACTCCAAGAAACTTTGAAATTCTGCCTTGTCTCCTACCAAAGCGCACTAGAAACAGGAGACCTAGAAGCCATTGGTCTTTCTTTGCTTATTTATTGCTTCCATTCCTATCAGTCAGGTAAGGCACTTTTAGAGCTGCAAGCAGAAATGAAAGAATATCGGGAAGTGATGAGCAGATTTCGACAATCAAATACACTTCATGCACAGGATATCTATCTGCAAGCCATTTCAAACCTACGAGGAGAGTCGAACAATCCCTGTGCCTTTTTGGGGATTTTTTATAATGAAGATACTCGGACGATTCAACATCAAGAATCTGGAGATAAAACCAATATCAGCATTCTCAATGTTCAAAAAATATTCCTGTGCTACCTATTCCAAGATCCTGAACAAGCACGACAAGTAATACCCATAGTCGAAGCACAACTAGAGTCAATCACGAGCAGATTTGATGTACCGATATTTTACTTCT
The DNA here is from genome assembly GCA_010672165.1 of Spirulina sp. SIO3F2. Classification (GTDB taxonomy): domain Bacteria; phylum Cyanobacteriota; class Cyanobacteriia; order Cyanobacteriales; family Spirulinaceae; genus SIO3F2. Next base: position 32,145 of record JAAHHN010000046.1, read on the forward strand.
ATGGGGCACTGACGCATCTTGCTTTGGCTGTTAATGCACATCCATCACAGCTAAAAAAATCACGTCAATTTGTCATATCAGCTCGAAAAAAACTAAAAAAATGGGCGTATCATGCCCCAATGACTTTCCAGCATAAATTGGATTTAGTTGAAGCTGAATGGCATCGAGTTATGAGGAACAGGAGCACTGCCATCGAGTACTACGATCGCGCCATCGCGGGAGCCAAAGCCAACGAATATATCCAAGAAGAAGCTCTCGCCAACGAACTCGCTGCCAAATTCTACCTGGACTGGAGGAAAGAAAAAATTGCGGCTATCTACATGCAAGATGCGTATTACTGCTACGCCCGCTGGGGAGCCAAAGCGAAAGTTGAGCACCTCGAAACCAACTACCCCGAACTCCTCACACCCATCCTGCAACAACAACGGGTTGAATTTAACCCCCTTGATAGCCTTGACACATTAACTAAGACATTAACTGCGACCCTCCACAGCCAAACCCAAAGCAGCACCAGCATCTCCGAAGCCCTCGATTTTGCCGCCATTCTCTACGCGGCCCAAAAACTCTCGAGTACTATAGAACTCGATCAACTACTCAGCGGTATTGCCGAAATTATCCTCACCAATGCAGGCGCACAAAAAATGGTTCTGCTCACACCCAATGAATCTCAATGGCAACTCCAAGCGATCGCTGAACAGGTGGGTAAAGGCAATGTGAGCACCCAAACTGCAGTCCAACCCCTCACCGCTAAGAGTCCAGTGCCGATTCGTCTGATTCAATACGTTAAAAACACCCAAAAATCGGTTCTCATCAACGACGCCAAAACCGAAATCTCCGGGATTCTCGAAGGCTATCTCCTCAAACACCAACCCCAAAGTGTGCTCTGTGTGCCCCTACTCAACCAAGGCAACTTAGTCGCTATTGCCTATCTTGAACATCCCACAACCAAAGGCGTCTTTACCCCCAACCGCCAAACCATCATCGAATTCCTTTGTGCTCAAGCTGCCGTTGCTCTGCAAAATGCTCAACTTTACCAACAAGCTCAACAATCCCAAGCTAAAGCAGAACAGTCCCAGACTAAAGCAGAGCAGGCTTTGGTAGCACTTCAACAGGCTCAAATTCAACTGGTTCAGAGTGAGAAGATGTCTGCATTGGGGAATCTGGTGGCAGGCGTTGCCCATGAAATCAATAATCCAGTTGGATTCTTAAAAGGAAACATTCAACCCGCCCAGGACTATGTACAAGATTTACTCGGACTGATTGATCTGTATCAAGAGAAAATCCCCAATCCTGATGCAGAGATTGAAGATGAGATTGAAGCGATTGACTTAGGGTTTGTGCGGGAAGACTTGCCCAAGCTCATTGGCTCAATGAATGCCGGAGTTGATCGCATTCGAAATATCAGTGATAGTTTACGAACCTTCTCTCGCAAAGATCAAGATCATAAAACTGCCTTTAGCATCCATGATGGAATTGAAAGCACATTGTTGATTCTTAAGCATCGCACCAAGTCCAACGAGCAACGTCCACAAATCAAAATCCTTAAGAATTATGGAGGACTTCCTGAAATACACTGCTTTCCTGAGAAGTTAAATCAAGTTTTTATGAATATTCTGGCCAATTCGATTGATGCATTAGATGAAGCAAACCAAGGAAAAACATATTTCGAAATCGAAGCAAATCCCAATACAATCACAATTCAGACCACCGCAGTAGATAAGCAAGTTGAAATCCAGATCCAAGACAATGGCTGTGGGATGAAGCCAGAAACGGTGGAGCGAATTTTTGAGCAGGGGTTTACCACAAAAGAGGTAGGTAAAGGGACGGGGCTGGGAATGGCGATCGCCCACCAGATCATTACCGAAAAACATGGAGGGACAATTACTTGCACCTCAGAATTAGGAAGGGGGACAACATTCATCATTACTTTATCGCTTAGTCCACTTAAATCTTAAGAGAGGTATTGGGATTGCTTTAGCAATGCATTCAGAAGAAAGATTGACCATAGATGACTTTCATGAGTTTTTCACAACTCTAATTTAAAATACCTATCAAATCGTCTTTTGAACAGAAGCTTACGCTCAATATCCAAAATATTACCCCAATAAATCCATGACAACCAATAACCATAACCAGTGGGTTTTAGATCAAAAACATGAGTTGCTCCCATTAAAGAAATGGCAGAAGACAATCAACGTGATGTCTAACTTGTTCCAAGCCCCTGCTGGGTTTATTGTTCAGCATACGAACAAAGGGTATCAAGTGGTCATTGCCAGTCAGCAAGACTCCAATCCGTATGGCCCAGGTGGGGTTATTCCTCTGGACTGCAATATCTTCTGCCGTATGATTGTGCAAACACGCCAGAAGCTCTATGTCAAAAATGCCAAGCTCGATCCCTATTGGGATGATAATCCTGAGGTCGCAGAAGATGGGTTTACATCTTACTACGGCTTGCCTGTGAACTGGCCCGATGATACGCCTTTTGGAACCATCTGTGTGATGGATTTCAAGGAAACGGATTACCAGCAAGACTACCTAGAGCTAATGGTGGAGTTGCGCAATCTAATTGAAGATGATCTCCAACTCTTTGAGCAATATAAAACCACGGCACAACTGGCAGAAAATTTGGAGAAAGCCAACCAACAGTTACTCCAAGCGAAAGAAATAGCCGATAGTGCTAATCAAGCTAAAAGTGAATTTCTAGCGAATATGAGTCATGAGTTGCGCACACCACTAAATGGGATTTTGGGCTATGCACAGATCTTAAGTCGCTCATCTGAATTGAGTCATAAAGAGCATGATGGTATTAATATTATTCATCAATGTGGCTCCCATCTCCTGACTTTAATCAATGATGTTTTAGATCTGTCTAAAATTGAAGCCCGTAAGCTAGAATTAGCACCCACTGCAACGCATCTTCCTGCTCTGATTCAAAGTGTCGTGGAAATGTGTAATATCAAGGCTCAACAACAGGGGCTTGAATTTATATATCAACCGAGCCAATCTTTACCAGAAGGCGTAGAAGTTGATGAAAAACGATTGCGACAAGTACTCTTGAACTTATTGGGAAATGCAATTAAGTTTACCCAGTCTGGTTCCGTTACCCTGACAGTGGATGTGTTAGAAGGATCTGCCAGCCAAGCGACTCTACAGTTTAAGGTAATTGATACAGGAGTTGGTATCACCGCGGCCGATCGCGCCAAGCTTTTTGAAGCATTTGAGCAAGTAGGCGATCGCCAAAAACGTTCGGAAGGAACAGGCTTAGGGTTAGCAATCAGCCAGCGAATTGTACAGCTTATGGGGAGCCAAATCAAAGTTGCAAGTGAGTTGGGCCAAGGTAGTGAGTTTAGCTTTATCGTCACATTCCCCCTGATTCAAGATTGGATACAGCAAACCCGTACAGACACCCAAAACATTATTGGCTATCAGGGTGAGCGTCGTCGTATTTTAGTGATTGATGACCGTCCTGAAAATCGTCATGTTTTAGTGGGTTTATTGGAAATCTTAGATTTCCAAGTGAGTGAAGCGGAAAATGGCCGAATGGGTTTGGAGCATGTCCGTCAATGCCGACCCGATGCCATTATTTTGGATATGGCAATGCCAGTGATGGATGGGTTTGAGTTCCTCAAACATCTACGCCAAGATTCCCAAATTCAAGATCTAAAGGTGATTGTCTCTTCTGCTTCGGTTGCCCAGGCGGATCGCCAGATGGCCCAACAGGCAGGGGGAGATGACTTTTTAGCGAAGCCTGTGCAGATGGAGGCTTTGATTACCTGCTTAGAAGACCATCTTGCTCTGGAATGGTGCTATGGGGCATCCACTTCAGATGTTCCTGAATCAACTGAGTTACTGCTGCCCTCTGTTGAGAACCTCCAAGCGATGTTAGCGCTAGCTGAGCAGGGCAATACACGGGATGTACGAATTGCCTTGGAGAAATTGGTGAATTCTGACGAAACCTATCGTAATTTTGCAGATCCGTTACTATCACTGACAAAGCAATTTAAGATTGAAGAAGTTGAAGAACAGCTTCAGCAGTATTGCAAAGAGGTCTGAAGAGCGATCGCTCTTCAAGTCATCACTAAAAAGTATGGTGGCATCATTAACTTTGCTCCCAAGTTGGCAAGGGTACGAGCTTTGCGATCGCATTATCCTTGATAGATGCTTGATTGTATCTTTCTAGGAACAACCTAAAAATTCATGAGCGTTCCAAACAATGGCTGTTTTTTGTCCTGTACTCAGGGAAACAACGGCCATACAAAATACTCCGGATGATGTGACTATCAGCAGTACATTGCTGACTGCTCGAGAGGAATTGTTAACTTTTAGGAAGAAGTTCGATGATTGTTGTGCTTCTGTTGATTCTCTTGAGATTTCTTGTGTAAATTAGGCAATGGGATGAACGGGAGAATAAAGGGCTTGTATTGCCCATAGAGAAGTATAAATTAAAGGTTGTGAAAGCCGCTCATGAAATTTGATACCAAATCCGCAAAGTAAAGGGAGAACAGGAATCAAGCAGGCCACCAATAAAAATGGGTCAGATCACGAATCTGCTCCTGCATAGAATGGGCTAAAGTCAAGCAGCGTTGACAGAGGATATCTTC
>JAAHHN010000047.1 GCA_010672165.1 Spirulina sp. SIO3F2
CAACACTTCAGCCGCAGTTCCCGGCATGGAATCCAAACCGGCCTGGTGCAGCGCCGTAATCACCTCGGCATAACTAAGATCATCCTGTTGGGCTATGAACTGAATTTCTTGGGGCGAGAAAGCATGGAGATGGAGCGTTGGAAAGTCAGTTTTAATCGTCTCCACTAGACGCAGATAATAGTGCAGCGAGGAGCCATTTACCTGGGCAGCAGGATGCAGACCGCCTTGCATACAAATTTCGGTTGCCCCCTGAGCAACCGCTTCGGCAGATTTACTAAGGATCTGTTCCCAAGAGAGCCAGTAAGCCCCTTCGGTGTCTGGATCGCGGCGGAAGGCACAAAAGCTGCAATGCTGTTCACAAATATTGGTGAAGTTAATATTGCGGTTGACCACATAGGTCACGGTCTCACCCGCTTGTTGCTGACGGAGGCGAGCGCTTGTAGCTCGGATTTGAGCCAGGCTCTCGGAGTCGCGGGCTTCTAGTAGTGCAACCCCTTCAGCGGGGGTAAGGTCATGGCCCTGTTCAGCTTTAGTGAGAATGTTGAGGAGAGAAGCAGTCATAATACAAATCGGAAGGCGATTTAGAATGCTATTGAGTTTAGATTGCTGTTTAGTTTAGGGTGTTGGGGGTCAGAAAAGGGGGTTTATGGAGAGAGGTTTACTCTGGTTGCCGTTGCTGCTCGGTTTTATTGGTTTGACGTGGGCGGGTTGGCATGAATATCAAAAGGTGCAGGTCTATCAGACCTGGTCACAGGGATTTGAGCGCACCAAATATGACATCTATGCAGTCATGGGTCTGAAAGATAACGAAATTACCTGGGGCTATCCCACCCGCCAAGGCCCCATTAATCTGCAACAGTTCTCGCTGGCAACAGTGGAGAGCATTTTGCTGGAAGTCAACCAAACTGTGGTGACCGATTGGGAGCGCCCACCACGCAAGGGCAAAGCAATCTTGAAGTTTGTGCGGTCGGAGCAAGGCGCAGTTGAAATTCCGTTTACCGAAATTAAGCTGGCGATCGCTTGGGGCAAGTTCCTGCAAACGCAGCTTTCAGAACTCAAGGAATGAAGAAGGTATCTGCAATTAGCTATCGACACCCCACACCCGAAGCCCTACACCCAGTTCTTACTCCTTGAGCAATTTATGTATAATTTATGCATCATGGACACCAAACGACTCACCAAAATTAGTAAATATCTCAGCCGTCATCTGCGTCATCAACCCGAACGGTTAGGGCTAACGCTCGCGCCAGGGGGCTGGGTAGAAGTGGAGGACTTGCTGAAGGCCTGTGCCAAACAACAATTCAAAATCCACCGTTGGGAACTAGAGCAAGTGGTGGCCAAGAATGATAAACAACGCTTTTCCTTGGATGAAACCGGGACACGGATTCGTGCGAATCAAGGTCATAGTGTCGAGATTGATTTGCAACTTGAAGCGACTGAACCGCCAGCGGTGCTCTATCACGGGACAGGTCATGGCTCAGTTGCCGCAATTTGGGAATCAGGTTTGCTCAAGATGTCGCGCCATCATGTGCATCTCTCACCTGACCCTGAAACTGCCCGCAAGGTGGGCAGCCGTCATGGTCGCCCGGTGATTTTTGCGGTGGATACAGCGGCAATGCAGAAGGCAGGCTTCACATTTTTCTGTTCTGAGAATGGGGTATGGTTGGTGGCGCATGTGCCATCGCAATATCTCAAGCTTGTGGAGCAGGGAATGGTTTAGGGTGATGCTGAATCGCTCACATCATCAGCCCTCCTGCACTAAACTCATGTAACACCGCGTTCACATAACGCTGATGGATATGTTCCTGTTCAAGGCGCTGCTGGGTTGTGGCGAGATGCTCATAGAGTTGTTGCTCGGCGGCAGTAAGGTGGGGCAACTTTTCGAGACTGGCTCTTGTATCCGCCACCACAAAAGCCTGAAACGTCTCCAAGGTACGCTGATCCATCATCACGGAGAGAGTTTGAGGAAAGTGCGATCGCAACTGAGATAAAATCTTGAACCCATCCACATCCAAATCCCCCCAATAAAATATCGGACAGTCTTGGAGCCAAGCGGCCGCTTTAAGCTGCCCCACGGCATAACCACTGCCAAAAATGCCAATACTCTGAGCCAAAGGCGGCAGGGTCAAAAAATTCATCAAGTTTTCGGTGAGCCAGCATTGGGGTTGAGCCAAATTGAGTTGAGCGAATTCCGAAAGGGGCAGGCTGAGATCACTGGCCGAAAACTGGACGCGATCGCGCAACATTGGATCTAAAATTCGCAGACGAACCAAGGGCTCCCGGTATTTCAAACCCAGACGTTTCTCAAAACGATAGTCTTTCTCCCCCGTAATATCAACTAACTGCTCGGGGGGTAAAATCGCCTCTAGCAACGCTTGAATAATGCTTTTGTGCTGCTCAATAAATTTAGTATGTACCCGAATGGGTAGCTCACGGATATACAAATTCGGTCGGGGACAGCGCTGAAAATAGTGACACACATCCAATAATGCCTCCCAGTCATTGCTGTATTCGATTACTTTTTTGGGATGGGCGCTGAGCCAGGGCTTGAGTTGGGGCTGCACTCGGAGGGTCAAGCGAACCTGCTGGCGAAAGCGCTCGACTTCTTTGGCTTTGCGCAGCAGGCGGAGATAATCTGCTTCGTTGTCAATCCAAACCTTAGTCGGCAGCGACTGCATGCCGTGGCGGCGGGTATTGCGCTGCACCAGTTCGAGATGGTAGCCATAGCCGCGCTGTACTTTCGCCTGGTTGAGCAGTTTGGTGACAGCATCCCGTAGGGCAGGGTAGTCGCTGGGCACTTTGCCCACCGGAAATTCCAGCGGGAAGAAATTGTCGCCTTCTTCAATCACACTCGTGAGGAATTTGCTGTACTGGCGTTCCGCTTTTTGCTTAATTTCATCAGGAGAGATCATAAAATTGGCGATCGCCCCCCTAGCCTAAATCACTCAACTGGGCTTCAATTTGCGCGATTGTGGGCAAACTGGCCTGGATTTCATCCGGCAACTCCCGCATTAATTGGTATTCCGAGATTCCGATGGGTTTATGGATATCGCTGAGCGCCCATTCCGCCACCAAGCGATCGCGTCGCTTACACAGCAGCAAGCCCATACTGGGTGCATCTCCCTCGCGCCGTAGCTGCTCATCCACCGCCTTGAGATAAAAGTTCAGCTTGCCTGCATGTTCCGGTTCAAACTCTCCGGTCTTCAACTCGATTACCACATAGCAATGGAGCTGAACATGATAAAAAAGCAAGTCTAAAAAGAACTCCCGCTCCCCCACTTGCAAAGGGACTTGCCGCCCCAGATAGGCAAACCCTGCGCCTAGTTCTAGTAGCACTTGGGTGATGTGTTCGACTAAGCCACGCTCTAGATCCCGCTCATTGTAGTCAGATGTCAGGGTCAGAAAGTCAAATATATAGGGATCTTTGAGAGTTTGTTGGGCTAAATCCGATTGGGGCGTAGGCAGGGTGGTAGCGAAGTTGGCCACCGCTTTGCCTTCCCGCTGCCAAAGCTGACTCTCGATTTGATGCGTCAGCACATTACGACTCCAGCCATGCTCAATGGTTTTGTTGACGTAGTAGAGAGCTTCAACCTGAGTTTTGCACTTGGAAATGATGACCAAATTATGTCCCCACGGAACCAGAACTAAATTGGCAACAGCCTGTTGCCAATTTGCCTCGTTGGCGGCGTAGAAGAGATACCATTGCCGAATTGAGCGAAGATTGCGGTAAGAAAACCCCTTTAGCTCCGGGAATTCTGCCCGCAGGTCTTGACTCAACTGCTGTAGAAAGCCATCGCCCCAACGGCGTGTTTTTTGCTTTTCAACGATTTCCGCACCGAGTTGCCAATAAAATTCCAACAATGCTGAGTTGACAGCCACTGCGGCTTTGAGTTGGAGCGATCGCAACCGGGTTTTCAGTGCAATAACCCAGTCTTGATAATCTGCTGACTGTTGCAGGGATTTAGGTTTGCCCATGACAGGTGGAGATACAGTTCAATACGTGCAAGCGTACCGTGATTTGTGGGTAAAGCTGGGGTTTGGAGAAGATTCTTTAAATGCGATGAATGTTTACGGTTACTGCGGCAGGCCGGTTGTAATCTTGTAATCTGACAAGTTCTGTTATGGACGCAAAGAGGAGGATGCTGCATGGTGTCAGCAAAAGGTGGCTCAATGGATTTAACAAAAGGTCAAAGCTTTAATCTCACAAAAGGCGGTCAGCCACCGCAAGCGATGTTTGTGGGTTTGGGATGGACGCCCCAACGCGGCAGGCAAAATATGGATCTGGATGCATCGCTATTTATGCTGGATGCCAATGGGATGATGCCCAGTCAGCAGCATTTGATCTATTTCAACAATCTCATCAGTCCTGATCCGTCCCAGTCCATTCGACATTTGGGCGATAATCTCACAGGGGATGGAGAAGGGGACGATGAGCAGATTATTATCAATCTGCACCAAATTCCGAGCAATGTTGATTCCCTGTTGGTGGTGATCAATATCTACGATGCGCTCAGTCGGGGTCAGAATTTCGGCCAAATTGAGGAGGCGTTTGTCCGCTTAGTAAATATGCAGACCCAACAGGAGGTTTGTTTCTTTGATTTAGATGAGGACTTTTCTTCGGCTACATCAATGCAAATGGCGAAGATCTATCGCTCAGGTGGGAGCTGGCAAATTCAGGCGTTGGGTTTGCCTGTGGCGGGTGGATTGCAGGAATTGATCAATATCTATTTGTAATTTGGTGATTGGAGTTAGGACATCACGCTGTACAACGCTCAAATTCAACTCGACTCCAGCGATCGCCATTTTCTAAAGAACTGTGAAAGTGTTGTGATCATAAAAGTGTTGTGATCATGATCTCTTGCCCAGCATCATGATTTCTATATTATGGGACAGTATTAAGTCCGCTTAGAGGAGGGAAAGAGGTGAGCACGCTCAAATCTTGAATTGCTTGAGTTCTAGGTTTGAAGCGATCGAGCTTGGTGAGCAATGAAGCGTAGAGATCCAGCCAGATATCTGATCATTTGTGTGAAGATGCCAAAATGGGTTGCCATCCTCTTAAATCTTTGAGTATCTTAAAAATCTAGGGAGAGAAAAATACTTTGAGGTTTCAGTCTAACTAAGTGAAGCCTGGCCTACTTGGGCAGATTTCACTCCATCATCACAATCACACTCACCACCCATTTACACAACCCAAATTCTGTCGATGAAGCTTCCTACAATCATGCGTGCCTACAAATCCTGCTTACCCCTGCTCACATTAGCGACTGCGATCGCAGCGGCGAGTGCAGCGCCAGCCCAAGCGTTTACACTTTTCTTTGGGGAAGATATTAACCCCAATCCCCAAGATACCAGCAGCACCTTCGATGATATTGTTAACTCTCGCGCTGCTGAGCAGGACTTTCTCGCCGAGTTAGACCGTTATGGCACGGAGGACTTTGAATCGTTTGAACCGGGTACGCCTGGCCCCTTGGCTTTGGAATTTGAGGGTTTAGGTTCGGCAATTCTCAATGGTGGTGGCAATAAATCATCAATCAAGACTGTAGATGAGAGTTTACTCAACGATCCTAATGTGCCTCAAGCGCTCAAAGATGATATCGAGCGAGAAATTCGTCTGGGGCGGAATGCATCTTCGGGTGATCAGTATTTCTTAACCAACGCTGCCCAGAACTTCCAAGTTGATCTGGAAAGCCCAGCTAAAGCCTTCGGTTTCTACGCCTATGACTTGGGGGATTTTGAAGCGAAGACTTACCTGGATCTGTATGCAGCAGGTGAATTGATTGATTCGATCGAAATTCCCAATCGTGACGGTTCTAATGCAAGCACCAATGGCTCAGCCTTTTACTTTGGTCTTTTGAGCGAGGACGAGAGCGAGTTTTTTGATCAGGTTGTCTTCCGAATGAACGGGGTGCAGGGTGATGAATTTGCCTTTGATGATCTGACGATTTCAGCAGGCAAAGCTGTTCCCGAACCAACTACGCTCCTGGGCTTGTTGGGCTTTGGTTCCATTGCTTGTTTAACCTTGCGCAAGCGCTCGGTGTAAGCTGAAGCACACGTTTGCTCGGAAGCATCCCAGTTAAACAGCCCTTACCCTAAATCCCTCTTCCAAGTTTGGAAGAGGGATTTTGATATCTAGCTATTTCCCCTCCGAATCATGTAACGCCTCCTGCCGCTTGGCACGATAGTCTGCAATGCCAATCGAAGCCACGCTAGAATAATCCCCTTCTGGGGTATTGGCAACAAAATGTAAATTGGCAATGTAGGGTTCAATAACATTGATTTTATCTTTGGGTGTAATTACCAACAGTTGCAGTTGCAGGTTTTCAAAGAGTTCCATCGCATAGCGGGCGTTGCTATCATCCGATTTACTAAACGCTTCATCAATAACCACAAACCGAAAGGATTTGGCTGCCGTACGGGTTTGGTTGAGACCAAATTGATAGGCGATCGCCGAGGCCAGAATTGTATAGGCGAGCTTCACCTTTTGTCCCCCTGACTTCCCCGAAGAATCCGTATGGTGCTCTTTTTCTGAGTCATCTGAGCGATATCGCTCGCTCACAGAGAAATCCAGCCAGTTACGCACATCAGTGACTTTGGTTGTCCAGCGGTCTTCCTCTTTAAACCGCTTAATCAAGCGCTTTTGAATGTTCTCAAACCGTTCTTCGTTGTCTGCCGCCGTCTGACGCGCCACATCCCCCAAACAAATTCGGAGATCCGCCTGAAAATCACGAATTTCGCGATCGCGGTTCTTATCACAGCACAGCTCAATATAGGTCGCGCTGGTGTAGTCAATGCCTCGTAAAGAAGCATTCAGTTGAGCCACCGCTTCTTCGATACTTTCTTCTTGCTTTTCCAGAGCACTTTTGAACATGGAGATGGCAATAATCACCTTCTCATTCATCAATTCTTTGAAGCGTTTCTCGTGTTTGGGCAGATCATCATATTCAATTTTTGCTTGCAGTTTGAGATATTCCGGTAAGGATGCCAAGGTGGTATCTAAATCCGCTACCGTTTCAGGAAACGCCGTTTTGAAATTAAGCATCCGGATATTTAAGGTGTTCTGGCTCTCGTTTTGGCGCTTTTCTTGCCGACGAAGCTCGTCTTGGAGCTTGTCTCGCAGGTCAATTTCTGCGCGATCGATCGTCGCCAAGCTCAGGTCATAACGTCGCAAACGTGGGGTAAGCTGGGCTTGAAACTGCTGAATTGCTGTCATGTCTGCATCGACCAGAACCGCATGACATTTTTGCAGCTCTTTCTGATACCGCTCATGTTGGTCTTTTAAGCTGCGGATATCGCTGAGGAGACGATCGCGGTTTTTCTGCACCTGAGTGAGATCGGCCTTAACGATCTGGAGCTGGGTTTCTAGCTCCCGTAGGTGATCAGAGCTGGCTTCGAGTTCAGCTTTCTGGTGCTCTAGTTCGAGTCGCTCACTTTCCGTTGTGCGCCAATCGATTGTGGCAAAATCAGTGACGTTCATAAAGTCCTGCAACCAAGACTGTTGCTGGTTGCGTTGGCGCTGCTGTTTTTCGAGGGTGGTGATCTGCTGTTGAGTTTGCTGAATTTGCACCTCTAACTGAGCCAGATCGGCTTCAAGTGCTGCAATTTTGCTGGCGTTATTCCACCCTAAGATGTAGGTACTGCGATCGCTAATGCGGCTGCGATCATCCTTTTCGTGACGTTCCTGACCATGCTTCAGCAAACCCTCCTGGGTCAGTGCCCGGGGTTCATGGCGAAACTGTGCCTCATCCTCACAGCAAACATAGTTGAACTGCTGGTTGAGGCGATCGTGTAACCAGTCTGCAAAGGCTTCATCTTGCTTAATTTCCAAGCGGTAAGGGACTTGATCGGGTTTAGGGGCACGTTGCATCGGACTTGCGTCACTGGGCTTAACGCGAAAATATACCAATCGTCCCCGGAGATGGGTTTGGCGGACATAGGCATTCACCGCCCGATAATCGGCATCGGCAACCAAAACACAAAGCCCAAAGCTTCGGAGCAATCGCTCGATCGCCCCTTCCCAATCCTGGTGTTCTGGGCGCACTTGCAATAGCTCTCCCACAAAGGGGAGGTCGGCTTCGTCCAAACCCAAATCAGCGCAGAGGCGATCGCGGATATCGAGATTACGCTTGGGGATTTGGCTTTTACGGCTGCGCAGGGAATCCAGTTCTGTTTGTAGATGTTCACGCTGCTTCAGCCCTTCCGCTTCCTGGAGTTTCAGCTCATCTCGCTGGGTCTGGAGCTGATGCAGATGATCTGTTATTTCCTGCTGGAGGGTTTCCCCTTGGGCACGTGCCGTGTAAAAGGTGGTGCGATCGCCATAGGCCGCTAGCCCCAGTCGCTCTGCCAGGTCATCGTATTTCTGGGTTTGCTGGCGTTTTTGTGCGACTTCGGCTGCGGCGCGTTGAATTTCTTGCTTGAGTGCTTGGAGACGTTGACCCACACTATCCTGCTTAATGGTCACTTCGAGATCGATTGCCTGTTGTTGCAGCTCCCCAAGGCGGCGATCGCAGTCAGCCTGTTCGGCTTGGCGCTGCTCAAGGTCTCGGGTTAGGCTTTGCAAAGCCGTAGTGAGCAGGGTTTGTTTGCGATCGGCAAAAAAGTGGGGCAAGATCGCCTGTTGTTGGGTAATTGTCGCCAGAGTTTGCAGGAGTTGCTCATAGTTTTGGGCTTCTGCACTTAAGGGGGCTAGGGCTTCCAGTTGTCGCCGCGCTTGCAAAATTTGCGTATGGGAGAACGTTAGGTTCTCATAGCTCTCCTGCAACCCCTCAATTTTGGCTTGCACATTCATTTTTTCGAGCATATGCTCTCGCACAAAGGAATTAAGACCGCCCACTTCCTTAATGCTCACGGTTTGATTAAACAAATCCAAGGCTTTTTCGGATTGCAACCCCAGCCGTTTACGAAATTGCTGGCTGTAGCGCCGAAATTGCTCAAAAATCTCTGCCCCTTGGGCCTTGAGCGATCGCTTTAAGTCACTGACCCGCGTGCAATTCATAAAGTCTGCTTGGATGCTCAGGGCGAGATCAGCAATCACAAAAAACTTATGCACCGACCCGTCTTTGATCCAGAGCAATTGAGCGAGGGTGACGGCCGTCTCGGTGACGCGATCGCGAAAACAAGCCAACAAGACCGAAAGCTTACCTTTCTCCCGCAGTAACTTGGGCTTTGAGCCGTAAGCATCTTCAGCGCGAGTGCGACCATAGGCCCCTTGGACATAGCTTTTTTCATTGCGCTCCTTACGGGCTGTGGTGCTAGAGGCTTTGTTATAGTTGCGTCGCTGGTTGGGCACTAGCAATGTCAGCAGCCCATCGACAAGGGTAGATTTGCCTGAACCGTTGGCTCCGGTCAAGAGCGCGATTCCCCCCTGCAAGTCCACAACCCAGGGCTGTTCATGGAACGTGCCCCAGTTGAGTACTTCAAAGCGCTGGAGCCGAAAGCCAGGAAGTGGCTGGGGTTCAGTTGGCAATTCGGGGTTTGGGATCTCAAGTTGGGTCAACAACACCATGATTGCAAAGAAATGACTGCTCCGATTTTGTATTGTTGGTGCGATCGATTGCTAGGTGATGTAACGATATTTAATTCAGTGTTGCCGCACAACCTCAGGTAGACTGCGATCGCCTCCTACCTTCTGAGGATAATTTTTTAGAGCGGGCGAATTTCGCAATCGCTAGAATCCTGATTGGGTGGGCAATGTCTAGTACTGCGAGGCGGAGTTCAGAGTTCAAAGTTCAGAGTTCAAAGTTCAGAGTTCTATGAATTTTGAATGGATGGCTTATTTCTGGGTGCATCCCAGTTGTGCAATGAGTATAAATACTCAAGAGCTTTAGAGCTGTTAAATTGCAATTTTTGGCTGCATAGAAGATCATTGGGGGGGATTTCACTATCGATCTGAGCCTTGATCACTGAGAGTGGTTCATACATTCTGATTAAATTGCTATGTTTTTATTCAAATTTATTCAAAATAGATAGTTTTCTTGTACTGTCTGCATAGCTGGGATGCCCCCTTATTTCTGCCGTTCTGTACTAGTGCAGCGTCAAGCTTAAAACTGTGAGTTGTTCGTTTCCACATCACTTACTCGGCAATAGTGCTATCGATAGACAACACACAAAATTAGAGCTGACAGAATACTAGTACTCGACGGCGGAAATAAGCCACCTATTCAAAATCCACCCAATATCTGTCATACAGGCACTTTGAACTTTGAACTCTGCACTCTGAACTTCCGCCCTGCGGTACTAGTGTCATGGCACAGCTAAAAAAGTGAAATAGAAGTCCGTTAGGTTACTGTGGCGAGCAAGATGCCGTATCCCTCCAAAAGGCTACGCCAATGACAAGCTATGATTTTTCATTGGCTTGAAGATTAACCAGCTTTTGCTTCAAGCGCTCCAACATTTCAGCATCAATTTTAGCTTTGAGGAGGGCAAGCACTTCGTAGTTTTCTTCCTCACTGTTGAGCCGTCGCAAAAAGCCCAACTCAACTCCTTGCCGCACCAGTTTACTCACATCGCTGCGAAATTTGTCTTCGTTATTACCAATGGGTAAATAGGGCTGCAAAACATCACGGATTTTTTCAATGCTCAGCACGAGTCGTCCCGTGGCGTCACTGGCATCAAAGCGCAATAATTGTTCTCGCAGCAGGACACACAGCACAGTCAGGTTAAAACTCAACTGTCGTCGAACCATCAGGCGGGGCAACGGCTCTATACGTGCGTCCGGGTCAGGTTCCGGTTGGCTGAGATAGGCAAAACCCTCTGTTTCGTAGTTGTGAACCTGGAGGCCAATCTTGCCCAGGTAGTCCTGGATAGGGGTGAGATAGCTTTGCAGCCGATCCCAATGGGGATCGGTGCTATACATTGCACCTTGCAAGAGCTTGAGAATAACAGGCGCATAGGGTTGAGGTAGATCAGGCGACATAGACTGATGCTAGTGATAAAACACGATACGGGGTAGGGATAACTCTAGCAACTTATTGGGGTCAAGGCTAGGAATAACCAGGGTTTCAAGCTGACTCGGATCAACGCTGTACTGGGGAGATTGGGTGGCGATCGCTAAATACGCCACCACCTCCGGTAAACCCTGGCTCACCGGATAGAGGTGCAGCAAATCGGCTAAGGTAATGCGCGATCGCTGGCTTAAGGCTTGGTCAATCTGGCGCTGGAGCAATTGTTCATCCACATAAAATTGCTCAAAGAGTTCAGCCAACTCCGCTTCTGTGGTGAGATCAACGCGCTCGGTAAAGTCTAAATCAAAGGTGGGCGGAGCTGTTTTTTCTAAGGGATGCAGCGGCCGTGCCATCGAGAAATCAAGGTGAGCGGGGCCTTGGAGTTGCCAAAAATCCGGCTCTGTTGGCCGCGCCTCAGTGGCGGCCAGCGCTAGCCGTTGCACCTCACTGATCAATTCAGCCACCCGGCGATTCTCTTGGCGGCTGCGCTCATCAAGCATTTGCCGTAGTTTTTCAGTGAGGTGCTGGTTGGACTGGACAATATGCTCACCGGCATTGAGTAGGTTGCGCTCAATCCGGCGCAGCAGAGGATAATCAGCGGTAAGCGATCGCAATTCCTCCAAATCATAAGCAGTGCGAATCAGTTCTTTGAGTTCTTGGCGCTTAGTAGCTGACATCAAAAAGCGCCAAAACCCATAGAAGCTCTGGCCTTGATCTGAGTCTTTGAGTTCCTGATCCGCATCCAACACCTGACCAATGACTGTGCCTTTGCGGCTATCTTGGGCCAGTTGAGCAGCTTGGACATTACGGGTGAGAGCGCGAAAGTTTTGTTCGATTTCTCGGAAGTCGGCGATGAGTTGGCGGGTGACTTGGTTGGCGAGTAAAAACCGCTCCTGGAGTTGGGTGCGGGTGAAGCGATCGACTTTCCCTGCCGCCTGAATATCGTCAATTTCCTGTTGAATTTGGTCACGCTCTGCTTCAAGTTGGCGGACGCGTTCCGCCACATCAACAGTGCTCCCCGCTCTGATGTCTTGGAGGAGTCTAAAAATCTGTAAAAACCGCGATTCTGTGCCTACAAATTCATCCCGTTGTTGGAGTTCTTCGAGCCAGGCGATCGCTTTTTCCGTCGCAGGGGTCAGGGTAAAAACGGGCTCATCGGGGTTGCCCGTGCTGCTGCTGCGTTCAAAGGTTTTGCGCAGTAGCTGGCTATCGCACCAAGTACGAAGATAGTCTTTGGCACTGCTAGGATAGCGATCGGGGTAGAGATCTTGGAGATAACTCAGATAATCGCTCAGTTTGCTTTCAAGCTCGGTTTGTCCAATGGTGATCTGTTGGTGTGCTTTAAATTGAGCATATAAAAAGCTCACAATTAAGGCAGCATTCGGACTCCGAAGTAGTTTGAAGGTGGGGGAGCACTCAAGTTCTTGTTTGACTTGTTCGTAGTCCATCGCAAGACAAGGGAGAACAATAATAAAGAATAGTATTGTATCGCCAGCGATATGCTACCGATTGAGCATCGAAGTTTAAGAATTGGCGATGAATCATATGGATAATTGAAGCATACAGCGATAAGACCTTGAGGCGATCGCAAACCACGGCCGTGATATGAAGTAGGCTCAACAATTTGAGTGGGTTGAATATGATGATTACCGTTGAGTTCATGGGGTTTTACTCCTGTGCAACCCAATCGGTAGCGCTATCAACGGCCTCATTCTAGTCTTCCGCTTTGGCCAACGCCTTAGGGTAACTGCTGTAACCTAGAGTTGGCTAGTTTAAACGATAAGGCATAGAGGAATATGTTTTTTGGCATCTGTAACCAGTGGGATCGGCACGTATTGTTTACCTTGGGAAAATTCACCAAGATAATTGAACCCGGTTTATATTTTCACATTCCGTTCTTGCAAGGGATTAAACGCATTGTCGATATCAGAATTGTGACTTACACTGTGCCTCTTCAGAAAGGGCTCACCAAAGACAATATTCCTGTTGAAGTTGATGCGATCGTGTTTTATAAAGTTACTAATGTAAAAGATGCGGTCTTGAATGTGGATGATTATCACAAGGCGACCCAACTCTCTGTTCGATCTGCTATCAGAGATATGGTAGGAAAGTCAACATTGGATGAACTGCTATCACAACGCGATAAAATTGGCGATATTGTCAGAGAGCACACCTCCGAATTAGTAACACAATGGGGAGTCTTGATTGTCACGGTGGAAATCAAAGATGTGATTGTATCAAAAGAGCTTGAAGACTCCATTGCCCGAGAGCCTGCGGCAGAACGAGAGAAGCGAGCCCGAATTCTTTTAGCAAAATCAGAAGAATTAGCGGCTGATGCGATTGTTAATGCTTCGACTAAATATGCTTCTGATCCAGTGGCGTTGCAGCTTCGTTCGATGAACATGCTGTATGAAATGTGTATGGAGGGCAAATCCACAATGGTGTTTGTTCCTACAGTTAACACAGGAAATGGAATGCCCAGCATTATCGGTATTGAAGGGATACAGAGTCTGCTTGTGCAGAATAAAGTGAGCGAATCGAAGCAAGAAAAATCTCCTGACAACCTCGCTCAAGAGAGTGATGAAAACTAAAAAGTTTCTCCTGAACCCATCCTATTGCCGAGTCAAAATATGGACAACTTTCCGCTTCAGGTTCCTTTTCGATTTGACACCATCCCACTGCTTTGGACTGTCCCTAACATTTACTCTCAGGCAGAATGTGCGGGTTTTATTGCAATGATTGAGCAGGCCAATCCAGGATTAGCCAGCAATAATCCCACATTCCGGAATCAAGACCGAGTGATTGTTGATGACCCGGCTATTGCTAGCGACCTGTTCAATCGCTTGGAACCTCACTTACCGCATCGGATCTATCGCTTTCAACTCCGTCGTTTGAATGAACGCTTACGCTTTTATCGATACAACGTGGGTCAGCAGTTTGCACCTCATATGGATCACTGGTATCAACCAAGCGATCGCGAAATCACCTTACTAACCGTATTGGTTTATTTCAATGCCAATTTCACAGGTGGAGAAACCCGCTTTATGGAGCAGCTAGAGGATGTGATCCAGCCTAAACCAGGCTTGGCGGCCATATTCCAACACAAAATTAGGCATGAAGGTTGTGAGGTTCGGCAGGGCACAAAGTATGCCCTGCGAACCGATGCAATTTATGGTCTTGAGGAATAATGCAGAACTCACAACAATTGATCTTTTGCCACCATTGTAGTTATTTTGGAACCCCTGCTGTTAACACCTCATTTCCTGTTTCCGTCACCAGCACATCATCCTCAATCCGGATGCCAATCCCTCGCCATTCCTCTGATACATCCGGTTGATCTTCTGCCGTTTCAATTGTTGGACTGATATAGAGTCCTGGCTCGACGGTGACGAGATTCCCCGGCTCAAACACCGACCAATCCTCCTCGCTCACCTTATAAGTCCCTGAATCATGCACATCCAAGCCCAGCCAATGACCTGTGCGGTGCATATAGAAAGGTTTGTATTTTTCCTCTTCAATCAATGTCTCCAAATCCCCTTGCAGTAGACCCAAATCAATCAATCCCTGAGTTAGCACACAAACCGCGATATCGTGATATTCATTGTAAGCCTTACCTGCTTTGACCTCCTCGATCGCCTTAAGCTGAGCCGCCAACACCAACTCATACAATGCCTGCTGCTGCTTGGTGAACTTGCCATTAACTGGAAAGGTGCGGGTGATATCAGCGTTGTAATAGTTGTACGCGCCGCCTGCATCAATTAGGAGTAAATCCCCATCCTGAAGTTGACTGCGATTATCGATATAGTGCAGCACGCAGGCATTAGCGCCCGCTGCCACAATGGAGGGATAAGCAGGCTCCGCCCCATGCATTGCAAAAGTATGCTCCAGTTCCGCTTGAACTTGGTATTCATACAGCCCTGGTTTAGCAAGTTTCTGGGCTCGGTTGTGGGCTACCGCCGAAAGCTCTGCCACCTGGCGGAGCAGCATTAATTCTGCGGCGCTCTTGACCTGGCGCAGGGGGTGGAGCAAAAAACGAGCATCTTCGAGAGCGCGGGGACCATAGCCATTTTTGGCAATTTTCCGTACACATCGCTGCCAATGGCGCAAAATTCGCCCATCTAAACGCTCATTGCGCCCGAGACTGTAATAGAGTCGATCGCTCTTTTTAAGATATTGCGGCAAATGCTCATCTAGCTCCGTGATCGGATAAGCTTCATCAGCCCCATACCGCTCTTTTGCAGCTTCAACCCCCGTGAGAATACCCGTCCAGGTTTCTTGTTCCGGGTCTTTGGGTTGGACAAAAAGAATAAACTGGTGTTCTTCATGGTGGGGGGCCAACACCGCGATCGCGTTGGTTTCGTTAAACCCAGTCAGATAGTAGAAGTCACTGTCCTGACGAAAGCGATATTCCACATCATTGTGCATCGTTGCCAACGGCGCACTGGCAAAAATTGCGGTTCCTTGCCCCAACTTTGCCAAAAGGGTTTGTCGTCGTTGCTGATATTCTGCCGCTGCGATCGCCATACTGTCTAAAAACTCACCAATAGATTCATGTTGCTGAACTATTTTAAGGGTTTAGGGTTCAGAGTTCAGGGTTCAGGTTTCAGAGTTCAGAGTTTAGGGTTTAGGGTTCAAAACTGTCCTGGAACCCAGTGTGATGCGTTGATTACTTGAACTGTGCTTCGTAGGTAACCGTATGATGGACAAAATACTTCTCGTAGAGCGCTCGCTCTAAACCGACAATCGCTATCTCGATCAAGGTTTCATCTGCTTCCTCAGAGAGGTCTTCGATACCCACACCAACGCAAGGTTCGAGAGCAAAGTCTTGCTCAGTTCTGACTTGCAGATTTAGCTTTTCTATCGTGTCAAAGTCTTGTTTCCTGATGATTGCTTGGTATTGCCAATAGTTCTCTGTCGGTTCCATCGCACCAAAAGCAACTCCCATTGGCGAATCACCACGTTCAAGTTCAGACTCGCCAATCAGTTCCTCGTTTGCATAGATTTTGTATTTCACGCTTACTCCAAAAGCAAACACGATGGCGTTCCACTTCCCTAAACCATTAGGTGTTCCTGTAAAGGATGTCATCGCATTAGGGCATGTTGTCAATTAACACAATGATACGTTCTGCTTCAGAAGCAGCAACAATATCATTACTCGACCTATCATGATGGCAAATATTCTCCTGAAACCAAAAAAGCCGATGATGAACCCATGGCTGTGGCGATCGCTCCTCACCCTAACTCCCCTTTGCATGAGCCTGCCCGCTTGGGCTGCTGACCCTGCCGCGATCGCACAATTGCTTGAAACCAACCAATGCGTCAACTGTGACCTCTCTGGCGCAGACTTAGCCGGGGCGAATCTGTTTGGGGCGAATCTGGTGAATGCGGATCTCTCAGGAGCAGACTTATCTGGTGCGCATCTGGGCAGCGCCAACCTGATGGATGCAAATCTGACGGATGCGAATCTAGAGCGGGCCTATCTCTACGAAGCCCGGCTTGATGATGCCGTCCTCGATCGCGCCAACCTCTCCTCGGCTTATTTACGCGAACAGGATCTCTCTAGTACCAGTTTGACAGGGACACAGTTTCGGAATGCCAACCTCTCCTATGCCTATCTAGCCGGGGTTTCCCTGGCTGGGGCGGATCTTGAGGGGGTGAATTTCAAGCAGGCTCACCTCAGTGGCACTGACGCAGAACTGGCCAATATTTTCGGCGTTAAACTCACACAAGGGGTCTTGGGGATGGCGTTTTGCAACGGATTTCTAGAGGATTTTCCCCTGTTTGGCTCGCCCGGCTCCAACGCAACCACGCCAATTCAACTTGAAGAAGAACGCGACTTCCTCTCCTTTGCTAACTTAGCCGATGCCAATCTTACCGATGCCAATCTCCAAGGCGCCAACTTGATTGGGGCCAACCTACGGGGCAGTAATCTCCAAGGGGCCAATCTGCAAGCTGCCTGTATGCCCTATGCTGAACTCCACGGCGCAAATCTGACCAACGCTCAACTCGAAGGGGCGACAGTGAACCGAGCGATGTTTGCCCGCACCACACTTCAAGGCGCAACGGGGGTTGACCTCAGTGAGGCATATCGGTCTGAACAGGAGCGTCAGATTGCAATTTGGCAAGTTGCCACCCGACGCTATGTCCGGTCGGCGGCAAATGAGCAGTCTTACAAAACCGACTATGAGGAGAGTGAGTTTAGCGAGACGCTTAGTCAACTGGATGCTGAACAACCGGATGATGGCGCGTATGAATATCAACAAACGATTCAGGCATCGGAAGGTTCAGGACTGGACATTGTGATTATTGAAGCAACTCCGCGCCGTGCTGGGCTGAAGGGTTATATTGCGGTGGTGGTTGCAATCGTCGCAACGGAGGAAGATGCCGCTGACGATCCGGATGCATCCCAGTGGAGCGGCACACGGGTTTATATGTGCGAGAGTGAAACCAATACGACCAGCGCTTTGATTGAATTGCCGATCGCGCTAACTGCGGATCAACCGTTTGAATGTCCAGCCGGAACGATTGAAACCTCACCCTATGGTTATTAAGTCAGGGTTTTAGGGACTAGTACAAGGTGGCGGAAATAAGCCATCCATTCAAAATTCACAGAATGCTTGTTGTACAAGCACTTTGAACTCTGAACTCTGAACTCCGCCTCGCGGTACTAGGGGGTTTGAGTTGAGTAAGCCGCGATCGCTCATCTCATTTTGAGCGATCGCTTTTTTTCCACCCCCCTAACTTGCCCCAATCTGCCGTTTTCCCAGCCAATTGCGGAAGCGTCGCCAGAGCGCCCGCACAACCTTTCGCTGATCGATCAAATGCAAGATCACCACAGCCAAAAAGAGACTCGCGCACAACCCATGCAGATCGCTGGCAAACCCTAAAACTGCTTTGTTCTCAGGAAAGAGATCGGGCAAGACCAAACCGAAGAAACGCACGTTTTGGGCCTTGAATGAGTTGGAGAGGAAAATGCCTGTGAGGGGAACCGCCAACATAAAGCCGTAGATCACAGTGTGAAGCACCACATGGCGCAACCAAGGCAGTGTGAATTTGGGATGACGTTTGACATATTTGCGCAACCATACTTGCAGGAGAGTCACGATCCGCCAACTCAGGAGCATCAGGGTCAAAATCCCGAGGGATTTATGAAAGCTATAAAGGGGCGATCGCACTGGATTGTCCCGCTGGAGCTCTTCCATAATCCACCCGCCGATAAACAGCACGGGATAGAGACCTGCCATCCACCAATGGATAGACATCAGTCGTTGAAAGGCGGAATTGCGGCGGGGTTTAGGGGGGCTGGGGGCAGTCATGGGGGTTCAGGGAGTTGATACCAGTTTGCGGTCATTATCCCTTAAGTTAAGTCGAAGAAATCTGCGATCGCTGCCAGCTTGCAGTAAGTGATTGCCAAATGCACATCCAGCCCACGAAGAACCCTGGCTTCGATTAAGCGCGATCGCCTCATTCTGCCGTTTCGCTTGGTTCCTAAACAACCTCTGAGGACTCTAAGGTGAAGCCACTACCAAATGTTACTCTATGTCGGTTTTGCCGTGTCCCGTCCAGACTATCTTTTAAATCAAATGTATTGTTCTTGCGCGACCTGTCCCATCCCTTTTTCCACCAACGTTTAGATGTCTTCCTGACCCCACGCCAATTGCACCAACAATCACTCACTCCAACAGTAATTCAAACTCATTACGGAGCATCTCAACATTGGCGACCCGTGCCACCAGTACATTGTCTTGCCCCACCGTAGCAAGCTGTCCTTGCCAGTAGTGAATACGCTCCTCGTGTTTGAGCCAGAAGTTCACCATGCGTTGGATTACCTCATCCCAATTCCAGTTGGGTTTGGGGACAAGTAAATCTGTAGATTTGATTAAGCCATCAAGGGTGCATTCAGGACTACCCAGGTAGGCTTTGCTGTGATGGGGATTCTGCGCCACCCGTTGTTGATATTCAAAAACGGTCAGGAGGGGAGCGATGCCGAGGATATCAAAGGTATAGGTCATAACAGCAAGATTATTAAAAAAAGCTAAATATTAAACATAATGCCATTCTAGCGAAGTACTTTAGGCAAATTTGTATTCTGTAAAGCCCTTTTAACCGAATTTTTGTATACGGCTTTTGGGGGTTGACAAATAAGCGCCCTAGTAAATTGACTTAGCTGTATCCAGTCAATGCCCAATCCGATCGCGCCGCCATCATTTGCTCCAGACCATCAAGCTATGGTTTGATGCGAGAAACCCCTTAAACTCAGACTTTCATGCAACAAACCACCCTCAACCTGATCGCGCTGGGCATTTTTTTGATGACGCTCTCGGTCGTGCTTGGCCCCTTGATCCATTTGCCCCAAAGTGTGCCTGCGATCGCCACGTTAGGTGTATTAGTGTTGGCTACCGCCGATCGCTTTGTCTGGCAGGGTTTGGGCGGCACATTACTTGTTGATTTTGTGGCCCGGTTTTCTGAGGAGCACCGAGAACGCATCTTGCACCACGAGGCGGGGCATTTCTTGGCTGCCTACCTCTACGAGATTCCGGTGACGGACTATAGCCTCTCGGCGTGGGAAGCATTTCGCCAAGGTCAGCCAGGGTTTGGGGGTGTGGTATTTGCGGCAGCGGCCCCTGAAGCAAGCAAAACCCTACTGGAGCAACAACAACAGGTGAATCGCTATTGCATTACCCTCATGGCGGGTATTGCTGCTGAGCAACTGGAATATCAGAGCGTTGAAGGAGGCGGTGACGATCGTCGTCAATTGATCAATGCGTTGGCAGATTTGGGCTTAAGTGGTGAGGCAATCCGGCTTAAACTGCAATGGGCCCAGGTACAAGCTCAGGGATTGATTGAGCGGAACCAAGCGGCTTATGCGGGTTTGGTGGCAGCCATGCGCGATCGCAAACCTGTCGCAGATTGTTTAGACCTGCTGGCAGCTCAAACTGCAACAGCCTAAATCTTGTTTTATGCCTCTTAACCAAGGCTGGGTTTACCGCGATCGCATCACGCCTAAAACCGCTGGCCAAACTGCTCTCGACTATTACACTCACCGTTACAGCCACTCTAGCTGTGAGGAATGGCGCAATCGCTTCGACGCTGGTCAGATGCGTCACCAGGGGGAACCGATTGCCCCAGATACCTGGCTAAAATCAGGTTGGCAACTGGAATATCACCGGCCGCCCTGGTCAGAACCCGAGGTTCCCCTCACCATTGAGACCCTGTACGACGATGCCGATCTATTGGTCGTCGCCAAACCTGCTGGGTTGCCCGTCTTGCCAGGAGGCGGCTTTGTGCAACATACCTTGCTGCACCAGTTGCAACAACAATATCCTGGCATTGCACCTGTGCATCGTTTGGGACGGGGAACCTCGGGGGTGATATTGCTGGCGCGATCGCCCCAGACCCGCGCAGCCCTAAGCGCCCAGTTTCGCCACCAACAGATTCAGAAAGTCTATCGGGCGCTGGTGGGCCCAATTGAACCCGATATGCCTGATACCGTTGAGTTGGCCTACGCGATCGGCAAATGTCCTCATCTGCATCTAGGCTACCTCTACAGCGCTACGCCTAAAGGACAAGCAGCCTGGAGTCGCGCCACAATTCTCGATCGTCGCCACGACAGCACTCTGCTGGATGTGGCAATCCGCACCGGCCGCCCCCATCAAATTCGCATCCATTTGGCCGCTTGGGGCTATCCACTGCTTGGCGATCCCCTCTACACGGTCGGTGGTGTGGCTAACCCTTCCAATCCTCATGCCACTCCTGGTGATTGTGGCTATTGGCTCCATGCCCATCGCGTGCAGTTTCAGCATCCAAGCACAGGTAAGGTTATTCGCGTTGAAGCAGCGGCCCCTCCCTGTTTGTTGCGATTGGAGTCATAAGCTGTATGGGGATTATGCCTGTGCTGTACCCACCCTTCAGCTCTTGTGGGTTTTGAGTTATTCCAACGCTGCCCGGAGCTGACCTTGATGCTCTACCAACCGCACTTCTGCCGTTGCCCGATCGCATCCGCCCCAATGCATCATCAGCGCTAACTTCACTGACTTACCGCTAGCCACCAACAATTCCTCTGCTGCTGCGCGATCAAGATCAGTGAGATCCTGCAAAATTCGTAGGGCGCGATCGTGCAGCTTGCTATTAGTCACCGCCACATCAATCATACGATTGCCATAAACCTTGCCCAGCTTAACCATTACCCCCGTTGAGAGGATATTCAGCGCCATCTTCGTCACTGTCCCTGCCTTTAGCCGCGTTGACCCTGCCAACACCTCCGGTCCCACCAATAGCCGCAAATTGACATCTGCCTCACAGAGTACTTGCTCGGCCGGTACACAAGCAATAAAGATCGTTGTCGCCCCTCGCTGACGCGCTTCACTTAAAGCCCCATGCACATAGGGCGTTGTTCCCCCTGCGGTGATGCCCACTACGACATCATTAGCCGTGATGGCGCGATCTGCGATCGCTACTGCCCCATCTTCAGCGCGATCTTCCAGGGCTTCCGAACTGCGAAACATTGCCCCTTCACCCCCCGCGAGAATGCCCTGTACCATTTCTGGTTTAGTGCAAAACGTGGGGGGACATTCAGCGGCATCCAGTACCCCTAAGCGACCACTAGTGCCCGCCCCCACATAAAAGAGGCGTCCACCTTGACTTAAAGATGCACTAGTGAGATCCACTGCTTGGGCCAGTTCAGTTCGGCAAGCTGCGATCGCTTGCACCGTCTGAGCGTCTTCCTGGTTGAAAACATCCACCAGTTCCACTGTGCTCAGCTCATCCAAATTTTGGCTGTTGGGGTTAATCTGCTCTGTGAGCAAATGCCCCCGTGAAGATGTTGGAGTTGTCATAACGGACTAGAGCAACCCCTCCAAAAACCGACGTTTGGCATCGAGTTCTTCTTGGCTCATTTCACCTGTCTGTTCTCGCTCAGGCATTTCAGCCGGGGCATTAGGCTCAGGGGCGACTCCCTGCTCTAGGGCCGTTTGATCAACGTTGTTTTCTGGGGGAATTTCTAAGCGCCCTGATTCAACCCATTCAAACTCGTAGCCCGCTTCCCGACAAAATTCTTCAATCTCATCAGCCGGAAATTCTTCTACGCTAGGAGCCGGAAAGTCCTGAGCCTCCAACAACAGCGCATAGCGAGTCGCATCATCTTGATCTTCAAACATCAAGATTTTGTTGCTCCCACCCATTTGAATGGTGTGGATGCCTTCATTTTCACTCCCAGCGTTAATGAGAAGCACAAACACGCGTTTTGGGGCAAGCATAACGACCTTTTTTCACAGATATCCTTATTATATTTTTTCTATTGTGCCAGAAGTCTGGCTCAGATATTGGGGAGTTTTTCGGCAATGCGAGTGCGGGGACGCAATACCAGCCCGTTCTTCCCCATTTCTTGACGCTTGCTTCAATTTCTCCAAACCCCCGCTACAATCATAGGAATAAATCCTGCCCGATCGCGCCATGCTTGCCACCCCGCGCCCCCTCATCATCACCTGGGACAAACTCCCAGATGACTACCTTCTTCCCGATGACCCTGTGGACAATCGTACCCAACCTGCCCTTGCTGAAGCGCTCAGCAACGCCCTGCGCAGCAACCAATACACTAGCGATCGCAGTCTCACCGCCACCAACTATGCCATCTGTGCCACCGTCAATGGTCACACTGTCGTCAAAGCTCCCGACTGGTTTTATGTGTCCCGATTTAGCGCTGAACCGAATGAAATTGAGCGCAGCTATACCCCCCAACTCCAAGGCGATTTCCCAATAGTCGTGATGGAATTCCTGTCTGAAACTGAAGAAACTGAATACTCCGTCAAACCCACCCATCCCCCTGGTAAATGGTTCTTTTATGAACAGGTGCTCAAGGTTCCGGTCTATATCATCTTTGAACCCCACCAAAATATCTTGGAAGTCTATCGCCTGGATGATGCCGGAAAATATCAGCTCTCGACCCCCAACGATCAGGGATACTACTGGTTACCGGAACTGAAACTGTTTTTAGGCACCTGGTTCGGTCATGGCTTTGAGCGCACTGGCCATTGGTTGCGCTGGTGGGACACCAACGAAAATTTACTACTCTGGAGTGATGAACAGGTCGAACAGGAACGTGAACGGGCTGATAAAGAACGAGCGCGGGCTGAGAAACTCTTGGCGCAACTCCGGGCAGCAGGCATTGATCCTGTAGAGGAATGATCAAAGCGATCGCCACCTTCCATGCCAAAACCCCACATAATAGGGAACGTTGTCTTCTTCTCGACCGGCGATCGTGACCTCATCCTCCTCAGCAAACTTCCCGACCCTCGGCCAGCCTTGGCACACCCGCACTACTGACCAATCCCTCCGCCAGCTTGCCAGCGATCCCGAACAGGGTTTAAGTCCTACAACCGTACAAACGCGACAAAACCGTTATGGTCTTAATGAGATTCAAGAGACCGCTGGGCGCAACCAATGGGAAATTTTAATTGATCAGTTCAGTAACATTATGTTGCTGATGTTGATTGCAGTGGCGATCGTCTCAGGGGTTCTGGATTTCCTCGCCCTACGCAGCGGTGAACTCGATGGGGGCATTCCGTTCAAAGATACGATCGCTATTCTCGCCATTGTGATTCTCAACGGCGTGTTGGGCTATGTACAGGAAGTCCGTGCCGAGAAGGCTCTCGCCGCTCTCAAGCAACTCTCTTCGCCTCAAGTACGTGTGCTGCGCGGCGGTCAGGTTCAGGAAGTGGAAGCGACTACATTGGTTCCGGGCGATATCGTTTTTATTGAAGCAGGCAGTCAGTTCGCTGCTGATGGAAGGTTATTAGAGGTCGCCAACCTGCAAGTGCGCGAAGCCGCGCTGACCGGAGAAGCTGCGGCAGTCATCAAAGATACAAAGACCTTAGACCAGGAAGATACGCCCCTTGGCGATCGCCATAATCTCGTCTTTACCGGCACTGAGGTGGTACAAGGACGAGGCAAGTTTGTGGTCACAGCCACAGGCATGGACAGCGAGTTGGGTAAGATCGCGGCTTTGCTTCAGGGCGTTGAGACTGAACCCACGCCCCTCCAACAACGGATGACCCAACTCGGTAATGTGCTGGTCACGGGCTCTCTGGTATTAGTAGCGCTGGTGGTGGTCTATGGGGTACTGCAAGCCGGAAACTTTAGTCGTCTGCGGGAACTGGTCGAGGTTTCCTTAAGTATGGCAGTGGCGGTGGTTCCGGAAGGCTTGCCCGCTGTGATTACCGTTACCCTGGCGATCGGCACTCAACGCATGGTCAAGCGCCATGCCCTGATTCGCAAATTACCTGCTGTGGAAACTCTTGGCAGCGTTAACACCATTTGCTCGGATAAAACGGGAACCTTGACCCAAAACAAAATGGTGGTGCAGGAAATCCAGAGTCTCAGCAGTCAGCTCCGGGTTACGGGGGAGGGCTATACTCCTGACGGCAAATTTTGGGAAACCGATGCCAAAGCCGTGCTGACCCGCGATCGTCCCGAAATTCAAGCCTTACTGATGGGTGTGGCGCTTTGCAACGATGCCCTATTGCAATATGACCAAGCCAAGGAAGAGTGGCAGGTGCTTGGCGATCCCACCGAAGGTGCATTGCTCACTGTCGCCGCCAAAGCCGGCCTCGATCCAGAACCGCTACGTAAAGAATATTCCCGTCTCGCTGAAGCCCCCTTCTCCTCGGAGCGCAAGCGTATGAGTGTGATTACCCAGGGTTCGCCCTCGGCTGACCCGTTGCTGTTTTGTAAAGGCTCGCCCGAATTGCTCTTAGCGGCTTGCACAAACTATCAGTTTGAGGATGTCCCCCATCGGTTGACGTCTGCCAACCGAGAAGCGATCGCTGCCCAGAACGACCAGATGGCTCAGCGGGGACTCCGGGTTTTGGGTGTTGCCTATAAAGCCATCAACCCTAAACATCTCGATCAAGACCCCGCTAAACTCGAAACGGATTTAACCTGGCTCGGACTGGTGGGGATGATGGATGCGCCTCGCCCGGAAGTCGCCCAAGCTGTGCAGCAATGCCGTGCTGCCGGGATTCGACCGGTGATGATTACCGGAGATCATCAGCTCACCGCAACAGCGATCGCCCAGCAGTTGGGCATTGCCGATGAGCAAAGCCAATGCCTTACGGGAGCACAACTGAGTAAACTCTCCCAAGCCGACTTGGAACAGCAAGTGGATCATGTCGCGGTTTACGCCCGCGTTGCCCCCGAGCATAAGCTCCGGATTGTTCAAGCCCTGCAAAAGCGGGGTAAATTTGTGGCGATGACTGGAGATGGGGTGAATGATGCCCCGGCCCTTAAGCAAGCGGATATTGGCATTGCGATGGGAATTACGGGGACAGATGTAAGCAAAGAAGCCAGCGATATGGTGTTGCTGGATGATAACTTTGCCACGATCGTGGCGGCCACAGAGGAAGGGCGTGTGGTCTATACCAATATCCGGCGCTTTATTAAATATATTCTGGGTAGCAATGTGGGGGAGGTGATTACGATCGCGGCAGCTCCCCTCCTGGGTCTTTCGGATGTACCTTTAACGCCCTTGCAAATTCTTTGGATGAACCTCGTTACCGATGGCTTACCCGCCCTGGCTCTGGCTGTTGAACCGGCTTCACCCAACATCATGAAACAGCCCCCCTTGAGCACCAAGGAAAGTATCTTTGCTCGCGGCTTGGGGTCATATATTGTCCGGATTGGCATTATCTTTGCGATCATGACGATCGCGCTGATGGTGTGGGCCTACCATGCGGGAGGGAACTATAGTGAGCATTGGCGCACGATGGTCTTTACCACGCTTTGTTTAGCCCAGATGGGCCATGCGATCGCAGCCCGTTCCTTTAGTCGCCTGACGATTGAGATCAATCCTTTCACTAACCCCGCGCTCCTAGCGGCAGTGGTGGGCACAACATTATTGCAATTGGCGTTGGTTTATATTGAACCGCTGCGTAATTTCTTCGGTACCACAGTACTCACACCCACGGAGTTACTGATTTGCCTTGGATTTAGCTCCTTGATGTTTGTTTGGGTGGAAATGGAGAAGGTGTTTGTTCGCTTGATGGGGCGCGATCGGGCAGCGTGATTGATAGTTAATCTGCCTTGCCAATTCACATAAACGCCGCCCAATTCTTCTTCTTGTTCTCGCTTACAGTTTAGCTACTTCTTTGGGTCACTTTTTTGCTCAGGGTCGGCTGTTCTTTCCCTTGTTCCCTCTTCTCTTCAGCTTCCTTGTCATCCCTAAAGGTGGATTTGTTGGCTGACCAAATAGCAGCAAAAGCCCACCAGCCGAACCGATTTGGCTGTATGGGCTTTGCTTCTATTCTAACTACTCAGCACAGTATCTATTGAGTTCTTGACTTAACCGAGAATCGCCCCAGATAAGAAGGCAAAACCGATACCACTCAACGTAAAGCCAGCAAAACGCAAAGGTAAACGGGGCTGCTCAGCAGTTTGATGACCAGCAAGCAAAACAGTCGCTAAATTATAAACGCCGATCGCAATGCCCAGTTGAATCAAGGCAAAGCCAGCCAAGTAGGCCACCAGCGGCGTCATCTCAGCGCCAAAGATCGCCTCACCGTAGGCAAAACCATGAAAGATCCCCGCCAAGCTTGCGAGGAAGGCGATCGCCCCCATCGGCAATTTCAACTTCTGGGGCAGCGCCAGCAAAACGCCAAAGCATAATACTGAAGCACTGATCACCAGTTCCGGGACAGGCAGATTCACCTCGCCCAAATGCACCAGCGTACCCAGAACGGTCATCAGGGTAAATGCAACGGGTATTACCCAACCCCGTTGGGCATAGAGCACCGCAATGCAACCCGCCGCGATCACAAACGCTAAATGATCAATGCCAATTACAGGATGCCCTAGCCCTGAGAGGAAGCCTGTGAGCCAATTGTCAGGGGTTGTACTACCGAAGGGATGGTGGGCAGCAGCACTGTCGGCATTGAGCAGGAGCGCGATCGCCAAACTTGCAGCTAAAAACGGTTTCCAAGACCGTAGCGGTAAAAATAGTGGTGATGCCAAAAGATTGTGGGCAACTTGAATCATGAAACAATATCGGCTGTACAGCGCAGCCGTAACGAATGTAATGTCAGTATGAATCGGTGGGCATCCTGCCTTAGAGCCAATCTCATTTGAGCCCATTGCTCACAAATAAATTGCTCATCACAGTTGCGCGACAGGGCCAGATTCTCACTGGACTTTCCCCAAATTGCTTCTCGATCGCTGATCCCAATCTAGAACCGATTCAGCCCCATCAATCTATCACAGTTGTCCGATTTCTTAACTCTTTCCGTGATTTTGTAGATTCCCTGACAACTGTGCCTAACCTAAGAGTAGACCGCTAGAGTGCAAAAGCGCTCTAGCTACTGCGTGACTGTGAATGGGATTTTAAAGAAGGGGCCATGAACGACGCATTGGGAACAATTTTTGGTTTTTTGGGAGGCACGATTGTCTCCTGTGCTGAGGGATACCGAGTCCTCGAGCACCCGAATTTTAAGCGGGTTTACCCACGGCTGTCTGAAGCCAAATGGTTTTTGGCTCTGCGTTGGTGTGAGCAACTGAGCACTCCGGCTGGCATCCTTAACCATGAAGGGCATTTAGCCTTTTACAATGCTGCATCTCTACGGGTTGGGGATGAACAGTTTGTCCCTGTTTACTATCGCACGCTGGTATTTGAACAATGCCTGAAACGACCGTTAGGGGAAACGTTTCTCTATCCCTGCCCTTGGAATGTTGGGAAACAAACACTGCGCGTCATTGGCCTCGAAATTGATCCTCGCTTTGGTCGAATTGCTCTGGTTCAGTCCATTGGGAAGGACATTGTTCCCCGGCAAATCCCTTCCTCTTAAGTTGTTATTTGTTGAGTTTATTTGCGCCTAATTTCGACTTATTGCTTTTATGTTGTTGAAACGAACTCCATGTCTATTTTTCTCTCCCCTTCGTGACCCAATTGGGCTAAGCCGATTGATAATCTGGGCAGGTCTGGGGATTGTGTTATTGCTGCCAGCCTGTGGTGGCGATTCGGTTCCGCCAACAGATAGCGGGTCTAATGCGGATGATGCGACTACAGCACCTGCGTTAGCTGATCCAACCGTTGATTCTCTCCCCGCAGCCCCAGAAACCACCGCCAGTCCTATTCCCCAAGTACCCCAAAGCACACCCCTGACGCCAGAAATCCGTTTAGGCTTGACCGGGTTTGGCCCGATTCAAGTGGGCATGACGATCGAACAAGCTGAAGCCGCAACCGGGATGACGTTTAAATCTGAAAGCAGCGGTGGTGAGGAATATGGTTGCGAATATTACCGCGTTGAAGCTTTTGATGGGATTGCGCTGATGGTGACGGATGGCACGATCGCCCGTGTTGAGTTGCGCAAGCCCAACCTCGCAACAATTAGTGGGGCTAAGCTGGGCTCGACTGAAGCCCAAATTC
Organism: Spirulina sp. SIO3F2; assembly: GCA_010672165.1. Taxonomy (GTDB): domain Bacteria; phylum Cyanobacteriota; class Cyanobacteriia; order Cyanobacteriales; family Spirulinaceae; genus SIO3F2. The sequence goes on from JAAHHN010000047.1 coordinate 28,351, forward strand.
GCAATTTATATCCGGGCCAGATCCAGGCTGAACCCCATGAATATATCCCCAACGGGAAGTATCTGCTCTATGTGCCTAAGGATGCCGACAGTCAGGACTATCGGGTCATCTTTGAGGTAGATGCTCAGGGAAATGTGGTCGCAATTCGAAGTGGTCAGTTACCGGAGGTCGGTTACATTGAGGGCTGCGTCTAACACTTTAGATTACAAAACCATACAGCGATGATGCCCGCACCTCGATCGCTACCGCCATTCCCATTTTGCCCCTCTCAGACCCTAAAGCTTGCACCTGAAGCGATTGCCCCTCTGGCAAAGCGACTGTATAAAGACGTGAGCGCCCCAAAAACTGAACCTCTGTGATTGTCCCGATCCCATCGGGGTCAGGGTGAAGCGTGATCGCCTCAGGACGAATCATTATATCAGCCCGCTCGCCTGCGATCGCATTCGCCAGTGCAAAGTCTCCCAGCACTGTACGCCATTGCTCCCCCTGACGGTGAGCTGGCAGAAAATTCGCTTGGGTGACAAACTCCGCCACAAACCGCGATCGCGGCTGTTGATAAACTACCTCTGGGCGATCGAGTTGCTCTAGGCAGCCTTGGTTAATCACCCCCACTTGATCAGAAATTGCCAGCGCTTCCTCTTGGTCATGGGTGACAAAAATTGCCGATGTGCCTGCGGCTTTAAGAATCCGCCGCAGCTCTTGACGCAAGCGTAAGCGCACCTGCACATCCAAGTTACTCAACGGTTCATCCAGCAACACTAGAGCGGGACGAGGGGCTAATGCCCGCGCCAAGGCCACACGCTGCTGTTGCCCCCCTGAAAGCTGATAGGGATAGCGATGCCCCAAATGCTCCAAACCCACCAGATGCAGTACCATTTGCACCCGTTCATTCACAGTTGATTTTCCCTGCCGTTGCAAACCAAACCCCACATTTGCTGCCACTGTTAAATGGGGGAACAGGGCATAGTCTTGAAACACCATCCCCACGCCCCGTTGTTCTGGGGGTAGCGATCGCCCCGGTTGGGCAACAACTTGTTGATTTAGTACGATCGTGCCCCGGTCAGGGGTTTCAAACCCTGCGATCAATCGCAGTAGCGTAGTTTTACCACAACCGGATGGCCCCAAGAGCGTCAGAATATCCCCCTGTTGAAGCTGTAGCGATAGATTATCAATTGCTGGGGTACGACTGGTTTGAAATTGCTTCCGAATCTGACGTAACTCTAGGAGGGTCGAGGTTGACGGCGGATGCTCAATAGTCACGGTTGCACTGCGAGTTCACGAGGGGGATGCCTTGAGTACCTTACACCATCTCGCTCATCCTCTGATTGCTCAGATGAAATGCCCTTGAACCTAAAAGCAAAACGTTCAAGAAAGATAAAGGCTCAGTTCCGATCCCTATCGGTCAGGCTTTTATCCTAGTATTATTGAAAAGCTTTTGCACTTAACTGGTGCCCTTAGCAATTGTTTCATTCAAATCTGAATTTATTTTGTCCCGTTTAACTCTCAACTCCCCTCCTCGTTGGCTTCAGTCTCTCAATCGCTTGGGTTTGGAGGATCTCTGGACTTGGGGAGTGGGTGCGATCGCCATTGTTGTTGCCACCCCGGTTTTTGCAGTTTTAGTCAATCTTGTTCAAGGCTCCAGTTCAATTTGGCAACATTTGGTCGAAACCGTCCTTGCTGATTACATTGCTCACTCTTTCATCCTCATGGTCGGTGTGGGTTTAGCGGTGCTGATCCTCGGCACCGGCACGGCTTGGTTAGTCACCATGTGTCGTTTTCCCGGTAGCCGCATTTTGGAATGGCTACTCCTGTTGCCCCTGGCCTCCCCTGCATATCTGCTAGCTTACATTTACACTGAATTTCTGGACTATTACGGCCCGGTGCAACTGACCTTACGCCAATGGTTTGGCTGGCAGAGCGCCCAAGACTATTGGTTCCCCGACATTCGCTCGATGGGGGGCGCGATCGTGTTGTTGGCCCTGACGCTCTATCCCTACGTTTACCTCTTGGCACGCGTCGCCTTTCTGGAGCAGTCCACTCGTACCTTAGAAGCCAGTCGCTCCCTCGGGTGTAGTCCCTGGCGAGCCTTCTGGCAGGTGGCACTGCCCTTGGCGCGGCCTTCTCTTGCTGCTGGCTTGGCTCTGGCATTGATGGAAACCCTCAATGACTTTGGCACGGTGCAGTTCTTTGGCATTACCACCTTCACAACCGGGATCTATCGCACCTGGTTGGGCATGGGTGAACGAGCCGCAGCCAGCCAGTTGGCAGCCTTATTACTGCTATTTATTGGTGTGTTGATCGCCCTAGAGCGTTGGTCACGGCGACAGGTACGCTACTACCAAAATTCGGCCCATACTCAACCGTTCCAACCCTATCAATTGAAACCCATGCAAGCGGGCGGGGCTGCGATCGCCTGTGGTTTGCCTGTAGTTCTGGGTTTTGTGCTGCCCCTGGTGCTGATTATCCAAATGACCTTAACAAACACCACGGAAAGCTTCACCGCAGAGTTTTGGGAACTGGCTCGGAATACATTACTGCTAGCAGTGTTAACTGCAATCCTGGGTATGGTCGTGGCGCTGGTGCTGGCCTACGGGCAGCGACTGCGCCCCACCTGGAGCATGGGGCTATTTGTACGTTTGGCAGCAATGGGCTATGCCATCCCCGGCTCTGTGATCGCGGTGGGGATTTTGCTGCCGCTGGGGCAACTAGACAACTGGTTAGCCAAGGGCTTGGCTGATCAGTTTGGTCTCTCTGTCGGGCTACTGTTTAGCGGGACGATTTTTGCCCTCTTGTTTGCTTATTTGGTGCGCTTTTTAGCCCTCTCATTTAATACGGTGGAATCGAGCTTGGGCAAGATTCAACCGACGCTGGATGAAGCTTCGCGTAGTTTGGGCCAAAGTCCATTGCAAACCTTAGTAAAGGTGCATGTGCCCTTGTTACGCGGAGGGGTGATGACTGCCATGATGTTGCTGTTTGTGGATGTAATGAAAGAGTTACCCGCCACGCTAGTGATTCGGCCATTTAACTTTGAAACATTAGCCACGCAGGTCTATCGCTATGCTGCCGATGAGCGTTTGGTGGAGGCAGCGGCTCCGGCGTTGGCAATTTTGGCAGTGGGGCTAATTCCGGTGATCTTCTTGACCATGCAGGTGGCGCGATCGCGGACAGTAGCCTAAACAACACTAAGCTTTCAATGCTGAGTCAACGCTAAACTTGCCGCAAAAACTGAGTCGATCGCCCCCGTCAGCCGCTCAAGTTGTTCCCATGTGTAGTATTTAAAGTTTTTGGTAAACGTTGGTTGAGGAAGAAAACTTAACATTCAATCCAACGATAGCTACTATCGATAAAATCGATAGATACCCTGGCTCAAATGCCCGATTATAGCCAAAAGTGCCCCGAGGCATTATGTCAAGCATCAACCCCTTCAAGGTCAAGATCTCCCAACTCCGTGCGCTGGTGACAGTGGCAACACATCACAACTTTAGTGCAGCAGCTTTGGAGTTAGAGCTATCTCAATCAACCGTAAGCCATGCGATCGCGGCCCTCGAAGACCAGCTTGGGGTACAACTCCTCACGCGGGGTCGCCAAGGTGCAAATCTTACTCCCGTCGGCGATCGCGTCGTCCATCATGCTCAAGCCATCTTGCAGCACCTTGAAGAGATTAGTCATGAGGCGAATCGGGATAAAGGCTTAAAAGCAGGCGTGGTCAAGATTGCGGCTTTTCGGAGTGTGGCAACCCATTTGCTACCGGGAGCGATCGCTCGTCTCCACGAACTCTATCCCCAGATTCAGGTGCAAATCACTGAATTTGATGAGGGTTATGATGTTGAGAAAGCCCTGCTCTCCCATCAAGCAGATATTAGTGTTGCTGAACCCCCGGGTGGTGCGGAGTTTGATACTTGGCCCCTACTGCGAGATGAATACGTGGTTTTACTCTCCCCCCACCTTGGCCCCCACCCAGCTCAACTGACTTGGGAACAACTGGCGAAATACCCGCTGATTGTACCTTCGACAAGCATCTGTGCCGATCGCATTCATCATTGTCTTCAAAATGCGGCTGTGCCCGTCAACATTGCCTACAAAATCCGTGAAGACTCCACCATGATTGGGATGGTGCTTCAGGGCTTGGGCGCGACAATCCTACCCCGGATGGCGGCGGAGCCGATTCCCGATCGCATTCAAGTCTGCCAATTGCCCTGCACTCTCACCCGGACGATCAGCGCTGCACTGCTGCGGAATGTGTTGCATCCGCCTGCGGTCTATGCGTTTTTGGATGCGTTGCGGGGGGTGGGGTCGTTTAGTGAAGCGATCGCAGGTTAGCGCAAGAGTAATCTGTCCTTATGAAGATTTCTTTTGATCTAGACGATACCTTAGTTTGCAGACAGAACAATATTCCCCAAGAACCTAATCCAATTCCCTTTTTCCTCAAGCCTTGGTTCCGCGAACCGTTACGAGCAGGAACATGTCAATTGATGACAACATTGAGAAAACAGAGCCATGAAATTTGTATTTACACCAGTTCTTACCGTTCACCGTTTTATATTCGATGCTGGTTTTGGTTGTATGGCATTACGTTAGGTGAAGTCATCAATCAAACTGTTCACAATCAGCATCTTCAAAATAGTCAAAGGCGCGATCGCCCGAGCAAAGATCCCCGTTTATTTGGGATTCATCTCCATATTGATGATTCTGAAGGTGTTAAGCAAGAAGGGAAAAAGCTTGGTTTTAGGGTTTGTCAAATTTCTCCCCAAGATGATTGTTGGGTAACACGTGTTTTTGAAGAGGTTCAGGGTCTGAGCGATCGCTTTTAGCATAATCTTGTATATCCATCGATTTTATCGATAGCCACTATCGACCTCCTGCTTTGCCCTCCTTTAAACCTCGCCCTAAAGTAAAAACTGTCCGCACCAAAGCATCGTTTTCAGGAGGTGTTTGACCATGACAAACTTTACCCTTATCCAACAACGCCAACAGCTAGAGCGAGTTTACCAACAGTCCCAAACCCTATATTCTGGGCAAACTCGTCTGCGCAAGATGCTGCTCGGCTTCTTGCATAAACTGGTCATGGCTCTAACAATGCCTAAGGAACCTCGGATTTGGACAACATTAACATCTCAGGGTCAGGTGCAATACCACGCTTATGATCCGGTCGATGGTCAACGGTTTGTTGGTGATAGTGAAACTGCGCTCCGAGCTTGGTTAGAGCAGCGCTATTACTGCTAGGACGTTAGCAACAACACTCATATCTTTACTCTCCATTGTGCTGAAGATACTGATAGGGGAGGGTTTAAAAAACTTCCCTATCGAGTATTATTATATGATGAAAGTCCGAAAATTCTGATTTAGTGAATAATCTACCAAGCTCAAGCCAGTTTCCCTCGAAGCTTACGGCGCTTTTTCCCTAGTCGCTCTGTCTCTGAAGCGAGGGTTTCTTGCAATTTGGTCTGTTCCTGCTCATCAAGGATCGGGAGCTTCAAAATAACCCCGACAAAGAGCCAATAGTAAACTGCAACCGGATCAGTGTCGAGAGGATACCAATAGGGAAAAAAACTAATAATTAAGATAAAAACCCAAAGACTGCTGCCAATATTTCGTAAGCTTTTGGTTTGAGTCGATCGTGTTATCCAAAACGTCACCCAAGCAATATTGGTTGTAAAAGCAATATAGGCAATCACGCCGGGATAGCCCATCTCATACATGATTTTAGGATGGAAGGTTTCAACCAAAGCAGTTGACCCAAACACACGGGTAGAATTGGTGGCTTTCCCCAAACCTCGCCCCAGAAAACCCCGCTGCTCAGCCATCGCCCAATGAAACTGATGAATAATAAACTCTTGGGGGGGTGAAGCTTCAACCCGACCTGTAAAACTATCAAGGCGCTCTTGCACCAATTCAGGGTTTGTCGCCATCACCCCTGTGAGTAAAACGGCTAAACCCACACCAATCGGTAAAAAACGTTTAAGGTTAGCCACTTGCCCAGTTAGCACCAGCAAAATAACCGTAACCACAGGGACAAGAGCCAAGGCAATTCGTTGGCCAGAAATCACCGCATTCACAAAAACGAGAGCCATCCCCACCAGCCCGCCTAAGCGCCACCATAGGGACACATCACAAAAAGCGGTGGTAAACGTGATGGCACTATTGGAAATTAAAAACCAAGCCCAATGCCAAGGCGAGGCAAAGGTGCCGGGCAGGCGGATAAAATTCTGTTCTGGGGTAAAACCCACCGCCCCTCCCACCAAACACTTAGCCTCAATACTCGCCTTAAAGAGCGCATCGCCAATTTCATTACGGGTTCCCACGCAGATCCCTTTGTTGAGCATGAGATATTGCAAAACACCCAAGCCACAACAGGCGATCGCTAGCAACAGATGAAATCGCCCCAACCAGAGCAATTGACGCTGGTTTCGGATAAAGTGGTAGCCGCAAAAAATCAATGGGACGTAGCCCATCAACACCTTAAAACCCAACACACCCTGAGCCAAGGGAATGCCATCTTTGCAGAGTTGCCCCCGCCCTTCATTCGGCAAATTCTCGCACAATGGCAAAACAAACTGCATCGCCCCATTAACCACCAGCAACGTTAAACTCGCCGTAACCGTCAAAATGCCGAGCGTGACCAGAATTTTGTCGCTGACCCAAAGGGATTGTTTACGGCGTTTGCTCTCTAGCACCAGCGCAATCAGAGCTGGAATAAAAAAAGCATCCTTGGCCAGGTTAAAAATCGCATTTCCCCCCACCACTTGGTAGAGCACTGTGCCGCCAAAGGGCATATAGGCCAGAAACATCCATAGGGCAGTGCGGGGATATTGGAATGACCAATACATCACGGGTAGACCTGCACCAGCGGCGAGTCCAATTTTCGGGTCAATCGCCATCAACGGTAGACCCAACAACCCAAACATCAAAAGGCAGGTTGTTGCCACCGTAACGCGCTTTTTTTGAGTTTCCTTGGCTTTGCGCTTGGCCAATGCCTGTTCCTTGGGGCTGAGAGGAGGAGAGGCGGGATTTGGGGATTTTCGCTTTTTTTTCTTCGCCATTGCAATGGAAGCTGACAGATTACAGTAGCGTCAGGCGCTGGTTATAAAAGTCAAGCCAATTGGATTGTTTATGATGCCCCCTGGCCCATTATGGCACGGGGCTCGGGGCAGCTTGGGGATATTGATTACGGGTGTAGCGCAAACGCTTTAATAGCTCATCTGCACGCTGATTGCGCCAATACAACAAGGGCGATTGGGCCAGCTGATAGGTAATGCTCAGGGCAGATTGCCATTGTTGGGCGACGATCGCTTGCTCAAACGCTGCTTCCAACTGCTCAGCCTGCTGCCACTGCGTTTGCCAGGTTTCAATGGCAGTGCTGGCAGTGGCAGCTAAGGGACTATTCGGCGGAATCCGTCGGGCTGTAAGAATCGCCTGGTTTAAATCACCTTGACGGAGGATTGCTTGGGCACGATCGAAAGCCCACTGAGACCAATCTTCCAGAAGCTGGCGTTGCTCCGAAT
>JAAHHN010000048.1 GCA_010672165.1 Spirulina sp. SIO3F2
ATTGTGCAACAAAACTGTTCAGCAACTTTTGCAAATCAACCGTCGTTGGAGCACCTTTTACAATAAAGGTCGGCGAGCTATATCGCTTGCCCTCTCTACTTTCTGACCCCTTCTGTCACCCTGCCAGCTCCGCCACATTCAGCCCGATCGCCTCATCCGCTTCACTCACCCGCAAGCTCACAAACCGCTGAGCAAGGCTCAAGATAATCCAGGTGGCACCAAATGCCCAGACCAAGCTCACCCCAATCCCCAGCGCTTGCACCCCTACCTGCGCCAGCCGATTGTCGATCTCTGCGCCAAATAAGCCCACCGATACCGTGCCCCAGGCCCCTGCTGCGCCATGCACTGCTACTGCATCCACCGCATCATCAATTTTGAGTCGGGCTAAACGTTGGGCGGTCAAAATCATCACCGCCGCTCCGGTTGCCCCAACTACTAAGGCGATCGGTGTATCAAAACTATCGCAACCTGCTGTAATTGCCACCAACCCCGCGATCGAGCCATTGATCAAAAAGCCCACCTCCACATGGCGCTGTTGTACCCAACTCCAGAGCGCGGCGGTAATCATGCCCGCCACTCCCGCCATCATCGTGTTCAGTACAATCCCTGGCACTTGGTCATTCAGCGCTAGGGTGCTACCGCCGTTGAAGCCAATCCAGCCAAACCACAGCAACAAACAGCCCAGCACCGAAAAGGGCAAATTCGAGCCTTGGATAGGGTTGATATGCTCCATTGAAAAGCGATCGCGCCGTGCCCCCACAATGGGCAATGCTGCCAAGCTCACCCAAGCCCCAACGCCATGCACTACTGTTGATCCCGCAAAGTCATGAAAGCCCAGTTGTGCCAGCCAGCCCCCTTCATTCCATGCCCAATGACCAAAGAGCGGATAGATGAGACCCGAGACCCAAGCCGCGATCGCCAGATACACCGTAAACTTGAGCCGTTCTGCCAGCGCCCCGGAAATGATCGTAGTTGCCGTGCCGCAAAACATGGCCTGAAAAAGAAACAAGATCGCGGTTTGAGGATCATCCCGATTCGGCATAAAGCTAGAGGTACCCAGCCACCCCAGCCAAGATGACCCAAACATGACGCCATAGCCCAGCGCCCAAAACAGCGCCACCGAGAGACCAAAGTCGGCGATATTCTTCACCGCGACGTTGATGCTATTTTTAGAGCGCGTCAGCCCCGACTCCAGGCACATAAACCCAGCTTGCATCAGAAAGACTAAACTCGTGCAGAGCAGCAGCCACAGAATATCTAACATGGTCACGATGAGGTGTCCCGATAGCGAAATTGCGGTTTGAGTTCATAATTGCGGGCAAACTGGGGGATATCGCTTTGATGTCCCAAAATCAGCAACGTATCGCCTGCTGCCAACATCAACGACGGCGCGGGATGAATCCGCAGCTCACCACTAGCCCGCCGCAGCGCCACAATAATAAACGTGCCCTTGCTGCGGATTTCAATCTCCCGGATCGTTTTACCGGCCAGCAGCGAACCGGGCGCGATCGCTAACTCATCCATTTGCACATCAATCTGCGCTAACAGGTCATTGAGATGGTTGCGTTCTTCCTGTTGTGCCAAAAAATCCACGGCAGTGGGTCGGGTGATCAAATTCGCCATCCGAATACCACTCAGCGCTGCGGGCAAAATTACATGATCCGCCCCCGCAAGGCGTAGCTTCTTTTCCGTGCTCGTTAGTTCTCCCCGCGCCAACACCGTCAGGTTCGGGTTCAGTTCCTTGGCGGTGAGGGTAATAAACACATTCGTGGCATCGTCTGGTAGCACAGTCGCCAAGGCTTTCGCCCGTTTGATCCCCACAGCCTCCAACAGCTCCTCATCGCTCGCGTTGCCCTGTCGCGCCAGATAGCCCCGTTCTTCGGCCAGTTGAGCGCGATCGCCCTTGGCATCAATAATCACCAGCGCTTCGCCCACCTCAGTCAACTGGCGAGCCAGCACCTGACCCATGCGACCAAAGCCACACAACACCACATGATCACAAAGATTTTCCATATTGCGTTGCTTGAGTTGGGCGGCAAAAGCCCGGTTAATTTCGCCTTCGGTGATCATTTGTACAAAGCCGCCCACAATATAAACCGCTGAGGAGGTTCCGGCAATAATCACCAGAATTGTGAAAATCTTTTGGGTGGGGGTCTCTAGGGGGTTGACCTCGCCATAGCCCACGCCAAAAATCGTAATCACGACCATATAGACCGCCTCAAGCAGCGTCCAGCCAAACCAGATATAACCAACCACGGCCAGCAGTAGCGTCAGGGCAAAAAATACAGCCCCCACCAGGATGCGCCGAAACGCACCCTGCATCAGGGACTGGACAATTCGCTTGGACATCTGTTCAGATAGGCAGTCTGTATAGGGTAGATAATCTAGCGGTTTACTCTAGCGCGATCGCTGACCCCCGAATTGTTACGGGTGTTGCTGATCCCAGTCGCAGATCAACATAATGGAAGTATCTGCATCGTTGTTTGACGTTTGAAATGAGCCTCCTAAGCAACCTTCGAGAATTGGGACAGCAACCCAAACAGCAAAATATATCTGTCGTCCTTGCAGGGGTTGGCGCTATTCCCGGCGTGCCCTTGGCAGGGCTCCACAAGTTTTATTTGGGTCAACCCCTCTGGGGCGTCGCCTATTTTTGTTTGTCTTGGACGCTGATCCCCCATATTGCCAGTGCCTGTGAAGCAGTTTGGTATTTGCGACAGGAGCGATCGCAGTTTGATGCTCGTTTTAATGATGGGGTTGAGATGCCACCACCGCCTAAACCGAAGCAGGAGGCTGGCCTTGACCCGAAGGAGGTGCAAGCGATCGCCACGGCGCTGCGAGAGTTGGAGCAGTTGCGCCAGGAGGGGCTGCTCTCGGAATATGAGTTTGAGCAAAAGCGTCGTCAGTTGGTGAATGAGTAGATTCAAATTGGCATCATTACGTTCTGGAAAAACGATTACCTTCGCTGCTAAACCCGGTTGTCAGGGGGCCAGCCCCCCGACACCTCCCGCTGAGGGGGAAATTGCCCCCTCAGACTCCTGCAATATCGGAGTCAGTATTCTTGATTCCGTAAGTGTTCAGCAGACTTGCTTATCCTGAACTTAGGTTGTAGGATTTGTCCCAAAACTCAAAATCTCGGCTACAGATCATCTAGATCAAATCTAGATATAGCAGCGGTTTTGTAACTATAAACTGCGAATTGCGAACTGGTATTACTGGTTAAGGAATGCGGCCACACCAATAACGCTGATAGGGAAACCCCAACCGAAAAAACTGCTCCGGCTCTAGTTCACAGATTTGCCCCCCTTTAAGCCGCACAGACGTGGGAAAGGAATCATCAAAATAACCCGGTGCGATCGCCCAGAGGTATTCGGGCTGAACGGGTAAGGTTTCCAACGTTTGCCAAATGCCTCCAAATTCATCCGTAAAACGCACCATCAGTAAATCCCCCGGTGTTTCCCGAATTTGAGCAAGGGCCAAGCCATAGCTCAAACCCACCGCCATCTCTAGGGTGTTGTGATAAGCCATCATGATCGCCACAGGCGCAGGTTCAGCATTAAATCGCTCAGCAACCAAAGCGGGGGCATAGGGCTTTTGGAAAGCGAGATTGTACACCACACAGAGGCTGCTGATCCCCAAGATTAATCCAGTTAACATGAGCGATCGCCACTGCTGCGGCGCACAACTCAAAAACGCCCCCAACAGGGCACAAACCGCTGGAAAGTAAACAAAGTGGTAGCGAGGCGCGATGCTGATGTCTTTTTGCAGCAGATAAATCACGGCCAGAAACTCCAGCACTGTGAATAGGAGAAATGCTACTAGAGTGAAGCGACCCGACGATCGCGGTAAGCGTTTGCTGCCAGCGATCGCCACCTTAATCAACCAGCCCAGCGCGACCAACGTGAGTAACCCCGCAACAAGCTGCACCATCAGCGTCTGCCGTTCCACTGGCAGACTCACCATCATCACCGCCCAACCTGCGAGGGTTTGGATCAAGGGATTGATGCCATCAGGTGTAGAGAGCCAGCCTGTTTTAGGGCTGTTGAAATGTTGCCAAAACGTGGGGAGCCAGGGGATAAAGACGAGCAAGGGGATGGTGTAGGCGATCGCTCCCTTAGCACAACGCCTCAGCCAGCCATCTATTTGAAAACACCAGCAGAAGAGTAATAGCGTGAGCCACTGTGCCGCGATCGCCAAAGCACAAAAATAATGGCTATAGAGCGCGACACAATGACACAGACTCCACAATGCCCAGAGCCAGAGCCGCGATCGCTTCGCTAGCAATTGTTGGTGTAGTTTGACCTGGCAGGCTAGCCCTAGGGTGATGAGGGTAATTGGCAGCGTATAGTGACGGGCTTCTTGAGACAGATAGACCGCAAAGGGCGAGAGCGCCATCACCCCTGCACCAACCAGTCCTGCCGTGGGAGAAAACGCCAGCCGATTGAGCAGATACAGCGCCGCGATCGCTGCCACGCCCCAAACCACTGAGAGACTCCGGACTTGCCAAGCGAAGTTGTCAGTCCAAGGCGCGATCGTCACTAGCCAGGAATGAAGCAGACAAAAAAAGAGGGGTGGATGGGTGGATTGACTGGCTAGATGGGAGGCGATCGCCCCACAGCCCACATCTGCTTTGAGTGTGAATAGATCTGGAACTGCCGTCAGCGGCAATGCTTTGTCAGCAGGAAATTGATCAAAATTGCGTCCCAAACCAAAAATGCTGGTGATGATTTCGTCTACCCAGAGAGGTTTACTGGCCAAGCGCCATAGCCGGAGCACCAGACCAAGGCTCAGAATAAGACCTAACACGAGCCAGTGTTGAGAGCCTTGAGACCATGTTGGGGTTGAGTTACGGGGAGCAGACATCAGTCAATAATCCTGCCAGGAGTCCAGACCCCATATCCTCTCACAGATGCTTTGGGAGAAATGGATAAATTACCCAGAAGCTTATGGCATAGCTAGTACCGCGAGGCGGAGTTCAGAGTTCAAAGTTCAGAGTTCAGAGTGCTTGTGCAACAGGCGTTCTGTGAATTTTGAATGGATGGCTTATTTCTGCCGTTCTGTACTAGGGAAGCTGTCATATACCGTTATCTGGCTTGTAAATCTTGCTGTGAAAGGCCTGCAGCAGGTGGTACTCAGTGCCATCGAAAGTTTGCATAGAGTCCGAGAAACCGTCGTCGCCGCTCATTTCGTGCTGTATTCTTCGCTCAGCCCGATTGCAGCATTATTTAAAGATCGGCGATCGCATTAAATCGAGATGCTCGGCTCCCCACCGACCAAGGCAATGCTCGGATGGGTAAGGAGCAGTGGTTGACTTTACCGAAAATCACAGAAGTCAACTCATCGCAAACCGTATCCCTATCATTCCCTGAAACTATGGAGTCAAGCTTTCTCACAACCGTTTTTCTACCCCTCGCCCTGTTTATCATCATGCTGGGTATGGGGTTGGGTCTGACGATCAATGACTTTAAGCGCATCATTGTAACGCCTAAAGCTGTCATGTTGGGATTGGTCTCTCAGTTGATTATGCTCCCCATTGTGGGCTTTGTGCTGGCCTCAATCTTTCCGCTTACCCCAGAGTTAGCCGTCGGCGTCATGATTCTAGCAGCCTGTCCCGGTGGTGCGACCTCTAACTTGATGACCTATATCGCCCGAGGCAATGTTGCCCTGTCGATTTCCTTGACCGCTATCAGTAGCGTGATCACTATATTTACCATTCCGCTGGTGGTCAACTTCTCGATGCAGTCCTTTATGGGAGAAGCGGCGGCCCTGCATTTACCTTTTTTAAAAACCGTGATTCAGATTGCGGTGATGACACTGATCCCCGTCTCTCTGGGAATGCTGCTCAACCACTATGCCCCGCGCTTTGCCGCCAGCGTTGAGAAAAGTGTGAAATGGCTTTCCCTATCCTTTTTGGGTTTGATTATTGCCTTCATTTTGTTTACCGAACGAGCCAATGTTTTAGGCTTCTTTGTTCAAGTGGGTTGGGTCACGTTAGCTCTCAACGTGAGCACCATGGTCTTGGGATTTGCGATCGCAACGTTGGCTAAACTCAATCGACCCACTACCAAGACTTTGACGATAGAAGTCGGCGTCCAAAATGGAACCCTTGCGATCGCAGTGGCCAGCGCTCCCCTCTTCTTGAACAATCCGAGTATGGCGATTCCCCCAGCAATCTATAGCTTAATTATGGATGTCACTGGATTTGCCTTTGCCCTCTGGTGTCAAGGGCAAACAGGGACGGTAAATCCAGCCCCGACATCATCTGAGGACGAAGCTTTGGCACAGGCTGCAATGTCCCATTCCAGCAACTCGGAGGATGGCTAGCAGACAGTTAGGGCGTGTCGTCAGTAGAAATTTGACGGGACAGAGAGATAGAGCGCCCGACCTCAAAAACAGAAAAAGGAGCTATAAGTCAGTCATAGCAAGAGTTTAAAGTCTCAATGAAGACAGCCCCTAGCCTCTGAAGACTCTGGGACTCACCCCCATCACTTTGCGAAATTGCTTGCTAAGGTGACTGTGACTGTTAAATCCACACGCCAGTGCAATATCGATGATGGCTTGATCACTCTGTTTGAGAAGGTGTTTAGCACGTTCTAATCTCTGTTGAATCACATATTGGTGAGGCGAAATCCCCATGGACTGCTTGAACATACGTCCGAAATGAAATGGACTCATACCGAGCAATCCGGCCAGATCAGCCAGCTTGATTTCCCCAGCTAAACCAGCATCAATGTAGTCCAGTACTTGATTAAGCTGATAAGTCGGTAACCCACCCTCATAACTGGGCAACTGGGTCGAGGTTGTCCCATAGTTACGCAGTAGCTGCACCGCCAGCACATTTGCGAGGGAGTCTAAATACATCCTACCGCTGGCTTGACGCTGCTGTGCCTCTGCCATTATCAGCGTAGAGATCGCCTCAAGTTGCTGATTGCGACTTTGAAACGTCGGGACTAACTTAAGGCGATCGCCATTCTTTCCCAGAGTTTCCTCCGCGACTCGCTTCAGGAATGATGCTGGTAGCTGGATCTTGAGGCAATTTTCATCCCCCTCCCACCGCACAAATAGCGGTGTATTGGCGGGGGTGATTAACATATCGCCATGGCGATACAGGCCGGTATGGGTTTTCCCATCCTGGGCATGCAGGTAATGCAGGGGACGCGATGTCAGATTCAGAAACAGCGTGTGGGTCGTCTCAGCATGAAAGTCCGCTTCACCTGGAGAAAATCGAAGATGCTCAATCTGAATTATCTCTGTCTCCAAGGCTAGAGCTGACTCACTTGGATGTGGGTTTTCAGGCAATGAATCGGTTGACTGGGATTGTTCAAGAGCCATAGGTTCAAGGCATCGTCACGTTGCTGCTAGCGAGATTCTGTTCGGACTGTTCTCTGCACGTTGGAATTTTCCTCGATTTTAGGTGTTACATTCCGGTCTCACAAGTCACCGCAAGAAAGTGACAACCCCGCAAGAAATGACAAGCACCACCGAGCCACCCTCCGTAAGCTGAGGATGACATTTCAAATTAAGGAACTTGAACCATGTCAACCGTAGCAACTTTTCAAATTGTGCTGATTTTGGCAACCTTACTGTGTTCGCTTGTGGCAGGCTTCTTGTTTGCCTTTGCCACAGTCGTGATGCCGGGCATCAAAACGTTGGATGACCGCGAATTTATTCGAGCCTTTCAGGTCATTGACGGTGTCATCCAAAATAACCAGCCGCTATTTGTAGCCGTCTGGATGGGTTCGATCGTGGCGGCGGTGGCGGCGGCTGGATTGGGCTTCGGACAACTGGATGGTGCTCAACGTCTGCTATTGATCTCGGCTCCTATCATCTACATCCTGGGTGTCCAATTGTCCACCTTCACGATTAACGTGCCGCTGAACAATCAACTGCAAGCGCTGAGCGTCGATGCGATGGATGCAGTGGCTCTGAAGGCAGCTCGCCTGGATTTCGAACCCGGCTGGAATCGGTGGAACTTAGTCAGAACGCCTTTTGCTGGCTTGGCGTCTGTCTTGTTGATGATTCTCCTCTTCAAACTTTGAAGAGCACCCTATTAAGCTGCTACACGCAGCAATCAATCTCTATCTTTTGTTGCAACATCTTTAATTTCAAAACGAGGTAATGACCCATGATTTGTGTTACTGGAGCGGGTGGAACAGTTGGCCGCGAAGTGGTTAAACAGCTTGAATTGGCCAAAGTGCCGTTTTGCGTTGCCTACTTCTCGAAAGAGAAAATGGACACGGCAATTGCAAAAGGGCTCGATGCTGTCATCATTGACTACAACCACCCTGATACTCTACAGGCAGCATTTCAAGGCTGTGATACGTTGTTCCTCCTGGGCCCCAACGCATTGAACCAGACGCAACTCGAACTCAATGCGGTCGAAGCCGCCCAAGCTGTGGGTGTGCAGTCCATCGTGAAGCAGTCCGTGATGGGCGCTGAAGCTGAGAACTTCAGTCTGGCGCTCATCCATCGGCCCGTTGAGCGGGCTATTGAAACGAGCGGCATGGCTTGGACGTTTCTGCGCCCGAGCAGCTTTATGCAGAATGTTGTTACGTTTATGAGTGAAACGATCCAGGCTGAATCCGTGTTTTATAGCGCTAGCGGCGCGGCCAAGATCTCCCATGTGGATGTGCGGGACATTGCGGCGGTGGCGGTCAAAGCCCTCACGGAGCCGACCCATGCAGGTAAAGCCTATACGTTGACGGGTTCTGAAGCCCTAAGCTATGACGAACTCGCGCAGGAACTTTCGGCAGTGCTCGGACGTGCCATCAGCCATATTAGCCTTGCCCCGGAGGATTTGAAGCAGGCGATGTTGGCAGAGGGGATGCCCGAGGCGCTGGCAGATCGGATGCTTGACCTTGAACGGTACTATCGTGAGGATCAAGCCAGCCGCATCACCAACGATATCCAGCAGGTGACGGGGCGCGAGCCGATTCAATTCGCACAGTATGCACGTGACCATGCTTCGTTGTTGCGATCGGCAGTGGCGGTGTGACCGATGGGCGTGATGGGTTGGACTGCGTAGGGGCAGGAAGATTCGTTGACCATCATGAAGGTGTGGCTGCTGTTGATTCGTTTCTGGGTCAATGGCGGCTTTGCTGGTGTGGACTGTCTTTGATTCGTCTTTCCAAGAGTTTCCGGGCTTTCCGGGGGATGGGGATGATATTCGGGGAGCAACGTTCTAATTGCCACTTAAGGAAGGCTTGAACCTCGGGAACGCCCATTGCACAAGGGAGACGCTTGTTATGGAAGCGCAAGTATCGCTTGATCCTGCTCAGTACAGATAGGAGTAGCGTTTGAGGCGGCTCACCTCTCGAACTACTTCCAGCAGCTTCTTTGACGTTGGGGATAGTCATAGGAACAAACAAGTCTGTATACCATCCTGAATAGGGATGTTATACAGATAAAATCTTAATAAAATCCGCACGGGGATGATTAGATGAAAAAAATCCGTATAATTCGTATCTAGGCAAGAAACTTGCGTTAGTACTCAAGCATACTCTTTCTCTCTAAGGTGGGCTTGTAGTGCGTTTTTGGGAATTGAGAATTATGATTTCAGAGTCAGTAAAAAGGCTTCAAGTATGAGCACAGAGAACGCAGATAGTTTGGCACTGGATAATGGATCTACCTCAGTGAATGATATTAAAAGTTCACCAGAAAAGCCAGTTCTTGGGGAGAATAGAACTTCTGAAAAAGTCAAGGTCGCCTGTGAATACATATTAAAAAGCCAAAAAAAGCTCGCCAGTGATAATACTCTATCTGGTTCAGAGCTTTTTGATAAAGCGAAAAAAGAGTTTCCCGAAGAGTTTCAATCTACTCAAAGAAATACATTTTTGCAGTATCTTTCCAATACAGTTAAAGATACTGCAAGTTATATAAACTGTTTGGGCAAGAGAAAGGGCTATTATATTTCTTCTACTGCTCAAGAGGTTGCGGAAAATCTTTCACAGTCCAAAGATCAAAGCTCAGATGTTGACCAAAAAACTGCAAGAAGACAAAAAGAAGCTCTCCTGTATCCTGTGTTAGAAAGCTGGCTGATAGCACAAGGTTATCAATCTGCAAATGTGTCTGCTAATCGCTCTCTAGGCAAATGGGGAAACCCTGATTTAGCTGGAATTAATGCTTTAGATAGTTTCAATGGTATTTCCGTAGAAGTGGTAACTATAGAAGCCAAAACTTCTTCAGAAAAGTGGGAACAATGGATTTTTGAGGCTATCTCGCATCGAAGGTTTGCTAACAGATCATATTTTGCATTCGCACATCCAGAAGAAGCAATATCTAAGATCCCTCAAGATATGAGATATTATGCTGAACTCTATAACATTGGTGTCTTAGTATTATCTTTGGAAAATGAAACCTTTGAGAAACTAATGCAAGGAACTTTAGATAACTCACTAGATTCTGAAGAAGTGGATATTGTTGAAATATACTCTGCACCGTATAACTTTGTTCAGCCCAAGTATCAGATCAAGTTTTGCCATGCACTTGGCATTACATGTGTAAAAGAGCTATACCAATGGGGAAATCAATCGGAACAAGTCTAACAAATCGAGTGCAGTGGATTGACCGAAGTGCCACAGCAGTAGGGTGCGCTAGGCGGGTAGTAATCTTCAGAAAGAGATAATAACCTCGATTCTTGCCATAAAGCACCACATATGATGTTGATGAAAAGGAAAGGTGTTTGGCGATAAATGGTGGTTGGTTCGGTGCGTTACGCAGAGATAAAGTGGTCAATTTATTGAGAATTTATTCCCCGCTGTTTGCTTTGGGCATATTTTCCTCGGTAGGGTAGATAGGCAAGCCATTTAGTCAGGTTGACTTCCCCACTCTGAATCACAGCGATAATCATCCCTATACATATGGCCAGGTGGCTCAGAGGAGCCCAGGGCACGTCTTGACCCAAACAGGTTTTCAGGGCATCTTGAGGTCGGGAGTGTTTTTCACAGTTCTCTAGGATTTTGTTGTGGTAACCTGATTCTAGAGGGTTGACTCCCACCTCTGAAATCCCTGAATTTCCTTCACTACAAGCTTTCTAGCTTCTTCTCAAGCAAGTTTTGTCAGTCAATCAGGGAAAGGACAGAAGGATGGTCAACTATGACACTTACCAAAAAGCTGAACAGCTCATTGAGCAAGCGGCCCGTCAGAGAGCAACTCGTCTTGACTTGAGAGCTCTGGGGTTAACCGAGCTGCCCCCAGCGATCGCCACTCTGGATCAATTAGAAGACCTTTATCTTGCCCACAATCAACTCACAACAATACCAAATGGGATTGTGGAGTTGAAGCAGTTAAGAACATTACTGCTCTCTCATAATCAACTCACGCAAGTACCGGATTGGATTGGGGAGCTAGAGCAATTAAGAATGTTGGTTCTCTCCCGTAACCGAATAACATCATTGCCCGAGTCAATCACCCAGCTCAAGCGACTTGGCCATCTTTCGCTAGACTATAATCAATTTACTAATTTACCTGGCTTTATTCCAGCATTGGAGGCATTGATAGAACTCAATTTTTCTGGCAACCAAATTATAGAATTTCCGGACACATTCAAATCAAGAAATCTACGGGAATTAAATCTCTCCCGGACACAGTTAACAGTCTTGCCAGAGGTTATTACCTCCATTACCACATTAAGATCTCTCAAGCTCCGTTGTAACCAGATCAAACAGCTACCGGAGTCGATCGCGTCTCTCCATCAGTTGTGGATATTAGATATTTCTGATAACCAGCTCGAAGAACTCCCTGAAGGGATTGGGAGCTTAACTGAATTGTATAAACTTCAACTCTACAACAATCACCTAAGGTCTTTGCCTCAAGGGATTGGCTACCTTGAGCAGCTTAAGCAACTCTCCCTGTCTGGTAATCAATTACAGCAAATACCTAAGTCATTTGTTCGATTTTCCAAATTAATAGCACTGGGTCTCGCCTACAATAATTTGACTGATTTACCAACTAATCTCACACTCTTACCCGAGTTGGAGTACATAGAACTAGAAGGTAATCCTCTTAATCCGGAGCTTGCAGCGGCTTGCCAAGATGGCTTTGATGCAATTATGCAGTACTTGAAAGTCAAGTGGAAGCAGGAGCCCAGAAGGAGATCCCAGAATGACTCAATCTATGCCAAGCGAGGAAATCCAGATGATTCATCACTTCAAGCCTTAAGGGGTAGCAGAACAAGAAATAATAAAAAAAAGTTGCGAGGGAAACCGATTGATTCCAAACGAGAGAGTCCGGGGGATGCGCCGCTTCAAGCGTTAAAGGCTGAAAAAACTAGAGAGGATAAAGTTTTTGTGCAGAGATTCAAGGAGAATATCGTATGGATATTGAGTAAAGTGAATCAGAAAATCAAGACCTGGCTTGCTGAGTGGTTCTAGGAAGATCAGTCACTCGATTGATGATTCACCAACTTCTTCCTTCGACGATAGTTGTGGAGCTTCTCCTCATACCAGAGTCCTTGAGCATGTCCACCAAAGCGTAAACCACCCTTAAAGAAAAGCTCCCGTGGCTTCTGTGCTCCGATCAGGCTAACAATAAGACTGTCTACACTATAGCCTCTAAGTTCATGTCTCGTTTCCTGCTTGATTTCCTCCATTGAAAGATCAGTATCAATAAAACTGATCACCCGCTCAAAGGCTTGGATTGCTCCATCCACCCAGTTTTGATATAGATCAGTGAGTTTTTTGTTGGTTTCCGTAATGCATCCATCATTTGAAACATAAACCACATTGCCAATATTCTCTCCGCTGGTAATCAGGCAGGTTTGATGTCCACATCCTTCCTCAATAATTGCGATAAGTCCTTGCACATAATCATGGGGAATCTCAAAGTAGTCTTTTTCATCATCATCAAGTTCATCGTCATCATCATCTTCACAGAAATATCCTTCCTGACGAGCTAGCTCTCGGTAATATTCAGCCCCTGGAAACTCAAGGTGGGGCTTGAAGTAATCACGTAGACCTTCAAGACTGCGTAAACCATAGTTCGGTGCCACACCGCCATTACTTAATTGCATGTAGAACAAGCGTAGCTCGTCCGGTAGACTCACCCCTAGCCTTGCTTCACATTCCCTCACAGCACCAAGACTCGCCACTGGATGAAATCGGTATTGATGAGAACGAGCACCAAAGATCGCTCTACCCTGATCAAGTTTTTCTAACTTAAGTATTTTCTGTTTGATATCTGACCACATATCAATATTCCACCCCATTGAGCCTGAATTTGCAGAGGCATTGGATTAAGCAATATTCTACACAATGCCTATCATTCTCTTCGGCTAGATAGAGATACCAGCTATGTCCACTTAATTGTTTGGGCACAACAATGATCAAGGCAAGTCTTACCCCAGCCCCACCAGAATTCGCTCGGCCTCTCGTCGCCCCGACAACAACGCCCCATGTACCGTCGCCGGATAATCTCCATTTGTCGCCTCCCCTGCAAACAACAATCTATCGCCCACCGGAGCCGCCAAATCTGCACGGGTTGTCTCCGTCATCCCCACCCCAGGGCTGGAATAGGAACAGCGGGCAAACGGGTCGCTAGCCCAACGGGTGATCTGGGCCGCGATCGGCTCTGGGGTTGATGGGCCGGCGATCCGGCGCAGGGTTTGCATCGCCCGGTCAACAATTTGTGCATCGGTCAGGGCTTCCAGTTGCCGAGCAAAATCCCCCACATTAAACGCGGCTAGGATTGGCTGCCCTGTCGGGCGGTATAGATTCAGCCAAGTGGAAAACTCTCCCCGTGTCTCAGAGACATAGCTCAACCAATCCGGTGACTCCGGCCAAAAGACCTCGGGAAATTGCAGATAAACCTTATTCAGCACCCCAGCATTGAGCACCGCGATCGCGTTTTGTTTGGCCTCAGGCAGCGGGGGCTCAAACACCACATCTCCCCGCTTCAGAACACCAATGGGCAAGGTGACGATAGCGCGATCGCCCTCAACAATGCCGGAGGGGGTGGTCAAGCTCACTCCCTCCTCGGTGTAGGTAATCTGCGAGACCGGCTGATTAAGACGAATTTCTAAACCCTCGGCGAGATAGGTCGCCAGGACATCATAACCCTGGGGAAAGAGCACATCATCTCCGCCAAACTCCTGCCCCCCATCCAAATGATGGGCCGAGAGGTCTTCAGCATCGGTGGCGGCATCCTGTTCAATCAGGGCATTCACCGCGAAGTTCAGCAACTGCCACTCCGAGGTGGTCAAGGCGTCAAGGTCGATTTCATTGGCGATCGCGGTTGCCAGCGAAACATCCGCCCCACTATAGGTTGCCCGTACCGCTCGGATAACCTCGGCTTCCCAAGCGTTGACCGCGTCCCAAACCTGATCGCTCAATCGCTCACCCGTCACACCATAGAGCGGGTAATCTGTAGAATCTGTGGCCACACGAGGGGCATCAATGGCATCCGCGAGCGCCGTCAGGGGATTACCCCGTTCTCCATGAATCCAAGACGCGCCTAGATCCATTGGCGTGGCCCAACGGCGGCTCGTCCAGAGGCGACCCCCGACGCGATCGCGCCCTTCCAGAAGAATCACCCGATGTCCGGCCTCCTGGAGATCCCACGCTGCTGCTAAACCCGCAATCCCGGCCCCGACAATCACAATCGTTTCGGCTTGAGTGGTTTGGGCTTGGGTCTGGCAACCCAATAGCCGAGTGGCCGCGATCGTGGTCAGCAGGAGTTGAATAAAATTACGTCGATTCATGCTATCTCTTGGCTCCGCAAAAGTCGCTGATGGCCGCCTGGCGCGATCGTCTTAAACCCACCATCCAATTCCATAAATACCGCCCCATAAGCCAGTCCAGACCGTTGGGCTATCTGCCGGATCACCATCTCCTCTGGTTTAGTCTGCCGTTTTCCCTTCCAAAGCTTGTCTGCCAAAGCAATCAGGTATTCATCCAGTGTACAGGGCAGGGTTTGCCATTATTGGGCAGCCTCGGCTTCAGTCACGGCAGTAGGGCCGTGACACACCTTAATTAGTGCATTAAAAAATTCTGTAGGGGCAATCCCCCCGTGGTTGCCCTGGTGTGTTGTGTGACGGAGGGTTGATCGGTGTGCGGCTGAGACCGGGGTAGGCACGGGGGCACTACCCCTACAAGCGTTTACGGCAAAATTCTATTGCCTCATTTTAGCTGTGTCACGGCAGTAGGGTGTGTTAGGTGGGCAGTAATATTCAGGGAACCTCGATTAATTGCTATTTTTATGATTTTCGAGAGCCAAAACAACGAGAATTCGTTCTAATCTAGCTCAGAATCTGAATTTTTCGAGGTTCCCTTCAGAAAGAGACAATAATCTTGATTCCCGCCGTAACGCACCATCCATGATATTGATGTCAAAGAAAGATTTTTGATAATAAATGGCGAGATAATTCATAGTTAGGGGCACAAAGATGCAATATGAGGACTGGAGAGACGATATCTTCGGAAAGCCTGAAGGATATGATCCGATTGTAGGAAATATTCTGGAAGAGACAGCCAATCTTCCAGAGATTCAAACCTTGGATTTTATTGATCGCGCTCTGCAAGATCCCGAAATTCACACCCAATATTCTGTGGAGCAGATAGGGATTGGTCTTAATATTATTTTCAACATTCCTTGTAGCAATATTTCACGGTGCTACGCTGTCTTAAATGGCAATGTAGAAAACGAACAGCGTAAAATTGAATCAATCAAATGCCTTCGGAACCTCTATTCAAATTTTTTCGCTCGTTACTGTATCAGTCCTGTAAGACAAATTGGTGAGAGTCTAGAACCAAAGCAGATTGGCTTCATTTGCTCCATGCTTTGGGATATTTTCGTTCTCTGTCCCGGTAATGCGACACCCGCTATGGTGGAGGCGACCATAGAAATGATGGCAGATTGCCTTAAGACTAAGAATGACAACTGCCTTGAGTCGCTAATTCATGGCTTAGGTCATTGGATATTCGACAGCGATCGAGCTAACAGCGATCGCGCTAAACAAGTACTGGATGATTGGTTGAAATTGCCAACCACAGATAACCAAGTCATTATTGATTATGCAACTTATGCTAAGACAGGGTACATCCAGTAGTGCACCTAAAAAACGCCTGTAATAGTAGTTATTGTGTTAGCGGTCAGATCACCAAAGTGATAATTCCTAGCGTGATAATTCTGATGCTAAGGGGAATCAAAATCAAGATGAGCAGCTATAGTACGACACGCCCCCAACATCAGAAAACGCGCTAGGTCTGAGACCATAATATTTATCTTCTACGTCTTGTGATTGCTCATCATAGGGATAGCTCAGGACCGCTTGTAACTCTTTGACTAACGTGTAGTCACCCTGCATAGCTTGTTGATAGGCAGGGACAATCAGCCACTCTCGCCATGTGTATTTTGGATTAGTCTGTTTCATCTGGGTTGATATCTCAGCCAAATTACCCTCGTTAATGAGGTCGCGCCAACTTTTTAGCCAAATTTGCCATTGCTCATCGAATTGTTTTGACGTTTTACCATAAAAGCTCTTTTTCAAGGGTGAGACATCGTCTGGCATGTGAGATAACTCACGGAAGAAAATAGTGTAATCCACATCTGAGTGGGTCATTAGCTCCATTAACTTTCTAAACAGTTCTGGGTTGAATTCAGTCAAGCCCAGTTTGGCCGCCCACATTTTTTGGACTTTTTGTTGCATGGCTTCTGTAAAGCCACGGCCGACTTGGTCGAACTGTTCTAAAGCGTCGGCATCTTCTACCAGTAGTAGTCTCACCGCTTTCCAAAACATATAATAATTCGCTTCTGCTGCCCTGGGCTGATTGATGAATGCAAAGTGGTCGCCGCCGCCCGTCCAAGGTTGAAACCAAGGGTCAAAAATCTCACAAAATCCAAAGGGGCCATAGTCGAGAGTGAAGCCACCAGCAGCGCAGTTGTCACTATTAAAATTACCCTGGCAGTAACCAACACGTAGCCAATTGGCCACCAGTGAAATCAGCCGCTGGCGAAATAACTTAGCCAACTCAACCAATTGCTTTGCAAAACTAAGGTTTTGATTAATGTCGCGTTTGTATTCTCGCTCAATTAAATGCGACACGATCATGCGCAACTCTTCTAATGCTTTTGGATGAGCATTGCTGCGAACGCGGCGGGCAAATAACTCTAGCTGACCAACACGCAAAAAGGAGGGTGCAACGCGAGTTGAAATGGCCACGGGATCGTCCACCAAAACATCAGGTTCAAACGAGTAAGAGTCTTGAGAATACCAAGGCCGGGTAACAGTCTCAGATTTAGAAACATACAGTGTCAAAGAGCGCGATGTTGGCACACCTAAAGCCTGCATGTAGTCTTGCGCTAGAAACTCACGCACACTTGAACGGAGTACTGTGCGCCCGTCGCCACCACGGCAATAAGGCGTTGGGCCACCCCCTTTCAATTGCATTTCCCAGCGTTGGCCATTAATAATTCCTTCAAATATAGATATCGCCCGACCATCGCCATAACCATTACCCGTACCGAATGGACATTGTTGGATAAATTCAGTGCCATAAATTGACAGGGCATAACCAGTGGCCCAGCCAACCTGACGCATGGGCTCATGGGTAGCAGAGAGATCGCCAGAAAATACACGGCGAAATTGTTCATCAAGCGCTAGCTCATCGCTCAACCCCAGTTCCTTAAAAAAAGTGCTGCTATGGGTTACATATTCGGGTTCTGCAAGGGGCGTGGGTGTTACAGGTACGAAATGACCCGAAAATACCTGACGGGCACGGTGATCATCACCATCGACCGTGGCATCAGGATCGGCATTTAAGGTATCCATCAGGGAATAATCCGCCAATTGCACAAACTCATCGAAGGTCGTTACGCAGGGCTCCGCAGCGGGTTGAGATGGAGTTGACATTGTTGCTAGTGCCGGTATTGTCTAGAAAGATTCACATTGAATTGAGAACTTCGTAGAGGCTAGCATATTAGAGGCTGTCGTCAGTTGGTTGAGCTTTTGTCTGTTGCAGTCCATTTATATAGCGTTGTAACGCTTTCGGGTATTGCAGTACTCTAACTGCTCACCGCTTCTGGATTCGCCAGACTAAAATCGCGGAACTCCCGTGCCTGCTGCTCAATGCGGGCTGCAATCCGGTTACAGACCAGATTACAGAGGTCGTAGATGAGCGGGTCTTCAACTTTGTAATAGGCAGAGGTTCCTTCACTGCGACGGCTAAGAATTCCCACTTGGAGCATCACCTTGAGATGCTTAGAAACATTTGCCTGACTGGTTTGCGTTGCTTCAACCAGTTCCTGGACACATTTTTCGTCATCCCGCAACAGATTCAGCAGCTTTAAGCGCATCGGTTCGCTCAAGACACTGAAATACTCAGCGAGTTGTTGAACCACTTCTTCAGAAACAGTGTTCTCAGTGAGTTGCATGGCACGTCACGGGGTCTGTGATCCCCAAATGGTAGCAGGCTCTCCCAATGATAACAACTAGGTTGAGCTGCGGGGCGTGATTCTCCCTACAGAAACGGTTAGCGTTGATCCGGCTAAATCTCGTCCCAACCCCCAATCCCAGAACTCATCATGTAGGAGGTGACGCCAGCTTCAAAGAAATTGGCTTTGGTATTACCTGCCTTTTTCGTGTCCGAGAACCGCTCCAGATGGGCATAGGGACTCTTTTTGTACTTATCTTCTGTGTATAAAGGTTTCAGACCGATCGCCTTCAACCTTAGATTCGCCAAATATTTTGTATATTGCTCTGTACTAGCGGCGGTGATGCCAAGAATCTGCTCGCCAACAATGTGGTTTGTCCATTGGCATTCATATTGCACAGCCTTGTCAAACATTTCATAGACATGATCTTCCGCATAAGGCAACGTCGCCATGGCCTCTGGGAGCAACTTTTGATAAAGCCGCACATGGGAGAGTTCATCGCGGTTAATCATCTTGAAAATATCCGCACTCCCCGGCATTAACATCCGTGAAGCAAGATTGTAGAAAAAGATAAAGCCGTTGTAGAAATACAGACCCTCAAGCATATAGTCAGCTAGAAAGGCAATAAAGTAATTCTCAGGCGTGGGATTATCAATATATTGCTGATATAAGCCAGCAATATATTCACATCGTTTAAGTAAGACTTGATCGGTACGCCAAAAGTCATAAACATCTGTTCGGCGTTCGGACGGAATGATCGTCTCGATCATGTATTGATAGCTCTGATTGTGCATCCCCTCTTGAGAGATTTGTTCAGCCATACAGAGGCTGATTTCGGGCGCAGTGATTGAGGCTTTGATATGGGGAATATTGCAGGTTTGTACTGAATCCAAGAAGGTTAAATAGGATAAAATCCCGTCAAAGGCATAGCGTTCTTCGGGGGTAAGATTCCAATAGTCCGTGACATCTTGGGTTAGATCGAGCTTTTGGGGAATCCAAAAATTCTCGCGCATTTGTTGATACAAACCCACAGCCCAAGGATAGCGAACATCATTGAGCTGCATCAGATTGGTGACATTGCCAAACCAAATCGAACGATTTTCGATCGCGTCATCCCCGTGAGGATTAAAAATGGGGGTCACGGGCATTTTGGGGAGTGTAGCGCTAGAAGTCATAATCTTTGGTGGGTGATAGTTGACAATTTTCTGAAGTGACAAACAGCACGTATGGTTATGGGCTGCAATAGCTTTTCAGATATGGCTGTGATACAGGGCATCTAACGCACTTATTTCGAGGTTTGAAGCCATCACTAACAAACTGTAGGGTGGGCAATACCCACCAAAAAATCACTTTTAAATTGAAGCGTTTAAAAAAATCAATGATTATAGAGTAGACACAAAAAGGCTATCTTCTTTAAGATAACGCTCCCCTTAAGAAAGAGGGTCTTCTCACAACGTTTTTTAAAGACTTAGATATTATCTAAGGTTAGAGGTGAATGAGAGTTGTGACCTAAAAAACTAGATCTTGAAGCAATGTCAATACCTACGCGATCAGAGCATTCACCTATTGCTCAAAACAGCTAGATTAGTGCGTTATACTTCACTACCAAAACTCACTATTTCAAGTCATCGTTTATTGTTCGTTGGCCCACCCTTCGATCGCGTGGATGACTACTTGACCGACAGGCGTATTATTCAAAGAGTTTAGGAGGTTCTGGCCAGCAGCAGCGATCGCGTAGTCTTGCAAGACTGAATTGGATTCGATGTAATGCAAGATGCGGGCAGCAAGTTGATATTGCTCTGAGGTTTTTTGGGCAGGATATTTGTTGTAGAGCTGTTGAATGCGCTTTTGGATTTCGGCGACGGCTTTTTTAATCAGCTTGGTATCCGGCAATTCGGGTTCCGGAGCCGGAACATTCATCGGCACAGATGCCAAGGGGACAGGCGCTGAGAGGGCTTCGAGATCTTCAGGGAGTTCGGCGACGAGTTCTTCCCCTTTGCTGGTGAGCCAGATTTCGTAGATCCAAAGGCGATCGCTAGTGGTTTCAGTGGGCGCACCTCGACGACATTTAATGTAGTCATCGTCTTCGAGGGCTTCGAGGTGATAGGCCATCACATCTGCGATGGTACCCAGGTAATCCGCCAATGCGGATTCACTGTTGATCCCCTCAGCGATCGCTTTCAAAATCTTCTGTCTGGTTCGATGAAGCGGCATATTACGATTTTCTAGCCCTGACGGCTTAATATACCGCATCCCGCTCCCCAAACCGCGCTCAATCGCTTAATTGGCGCAAGCAATACAGGTTTCATCCACCTCCTTGAAGCTATCCTTCTGTACAGTACGAATGTAATAAACTGCCTTGCATCCCGATTGCCAAGCATTGATCAAGGTCTCGAAAATATCCTTGGCTTGGAGCGATCGCTCCGGTTCCTCGGGGAAATAAACCCCCTGATTAAGATTGAAAATCAACTCCATCGAGATGCCAGTATCAATCCATTGCTGCATCGTCGCTACAGCCTTAACCACTAAGTTTTGATCCAGGGTTTTGTTTTCCGGGTAGAACCAGAAGCAATCCTTGATAAACGGCGGTGCAATCGGTACTGTGCCCTTCGCCCACTTGTCATAGAAAAAGCGACTGTATACTGGGAGCACGCTGGCAGTGCAGCCCTGAACCAGAGATGAAGAAGTGTTGGGCGCGATCGCTGTGATATGGCTATTCCGGATGCCGTGGGTTTGAATTGCCTCCGAGAGCGCCACCCAGCGCTCCGGCTGCATAGCATGGGCACGGAACCAGTCCACTGACTTCGCCCCGATAAGTTTACCCTTGCTCCATTCGCTACCTTTAAACGCCGGATAGGCTCCCCGCTCTTTGGCGAGTTCCATTGACGCTTGGGTACAGTGGTAGCCAATTTCTTCAAACAGGTGGCTAATTTCCGCCGTGTGGCGGTAGGAGAGGCGATGCTTTGCCAGCCAATCCGCCAACCCCATGCAGCCCACACCAATCGTACGATAGCGATTGTTGTGGTTGCCACTGGCGGTAAAAGGCGCATGGGTCAGCTCGATTGTGTTATCCAGCAGCCGCACCGCAGTCTCACAAATCTCTGGCAGCTCTGCAATTTCCAGATTCGCCAGATTCAACGAATCTAAATTACAGGTATGGGCAAACTTACCGGGCGTAACGTTACTCCAAGACTCCTGACAGAGGTTACCGCCAGGGATATACCCCTCATGCTGGTTGGGGTTGGCTCGGTTAGACGTATCCTTGAACCAGAGGTAAGGCATCCCCGTTTCCACCTGGGAGCGCATGGCCATCTTAAAGAGTTCTCGGGCATCAAGATGGTTGTAGAGCTTAAGCTTGCCAGCTTCAACAGCTGCCTCCACTTGCAAGTAAGCTTCAGTAAATTCATCCCCCCACAGACGGGGCAGCTCAATCCCTAACGTCATCAAGACTTCATGGGGATCAATCAGCGTCCAGCGCTCTTTCTCGATGACCCGCCGCATAAACTCATCGCTGATCACCAGTTGCGGAAAGATATCGTAAGCCTTGCGCCGTTGATCGCCGTTCTCGGTTTGGCATTCGAGAAACTCCGGCACATCCAAA
Organism: Spirulina sp. SIO3F2; assembly: GCA_010672165.1. Classification (GTDB taxonomy): domain Bacteria; phylum Cyanobacteriota; class Cyanobacteriia; order Cyanobacteriales; family Spirulinaceae; genus SIO3F2. The sequence goes on from JAAHHN010000048.1 coordinate 21,965, forward strand.
TGCCAAATATCTAGGCTGACCGTAACTGCGCCTGCTCGCCGACCCCCTTGATTGACCGCGATCGCTGTATCATTGAGCAGCTTAATCCAGGGCAGCACGCCTCCCGAAGCATTGGGTTTTCCCATCACATCGGAGCCGGTGGCGCGAATCCGCGAAACATTCACACCCACGCCACCGCCATTTTTAGAGATTCGTGCTGTGTTGGTGATTTCGCTAAAAATAGATTCGAGATTATCCTCGATTGCCGTAATAAAACAGGAAGACAGTGAACCATTGGGAACCCGTAGATTCGCCAAAATCGGCGTCGCCAAGGAGATTTTGCGAGCGGCGATCGCTTCATAAAAGCGCTTAGCCCATTTGAGCCGATTTTGGGGCTGTTCAACTGCGGCCAGCAGCAGAGCACAAGTCAATAGTGCTTCTTGAGGCAGCTCATCATCCAACAGATAGCGCTTGGTGAGCAGCACCGCTCCCGCATAGTCATAGTCCGTATCCCAATCGGGATTAATCCAAGACCCCGCTTCCACCAGTTCATCGGGGGTGTAGGTCAAAATCCGTTCATCATATTGATTTGCACAAACCTTGGTCTGGACGGTTTGGGCATAGTTGCCGTAGCCATAGCCTCGGCTCACGGACGTATCTTTCCAGAGGCTCCAGATATGGAGTCGCCCGGCCACATAGCGCCAATCTGGATCTTCGGGGCTACACATTTCCAAAGCGCAGTTAATCAGGTTGTCCTGAATTTCGCGGGTTGTGACGCCATTCTTGAGACGGGTTTTTAAACCTGCCTCTAGGGTGATGGAGTTTACATCGAGGTCTTTACAGGCCCATTCCACCACATGACGAATCCGGGTGATATCCAGGGCTGCGGTGGTACCGTCCCGCTTAACGACTTGGATATTGGCATGACTCGGTGGGGCAACAGAAGGGGAGAGCAGGGTATCTTGCATGGGTTGAATCGAGGGTGTCTCGTCTCTCCAGTGTAACCCTAGATGTGGTGGATTGAACGCAAAAAAGCGTTTGTATCACGCTATACACAGGGCTGCGCATTATAGCAACTGTTCTTGAGTATGTCAATACAATCGTATTTTAGAATTGATGATCCTTAGGATTTATGAACTTGAGATTTCATGAACTAGGGGCTGTCGTCAGTTAGACTTCAAACTCTTGCTGTGACTGACGTACAGCCCCTTTCCTGCGTTTTTGGCTCGGGCGCTCTATCCCGTGCCCCATAAGGTTTCTGATGTTAGCTGACGACGCGCCCTAATATGATGAGGGACGAATGCAGTCCACCCTGAAGCAGCGCTCACGGTAAACATCAAGCTCGGCTTAAGCCAAGTCTAAGAAATGCGCAGCATAGTAAGGCTGCGAACGGGTATAACGTCTACAATCTGAAAACCCAATCCCTCCCCCCTCACGCACGTAAGGAGAAGTGAATGAGCTACCTTGAAACCACAGCCCAGTTTTATAGCGACGTTGCCCAAGACCCGATGGTGGGTCTTTGTTGTGTCCAAAGCACCCCCCTCCAACTTCCAGGTTTAACTGTACCTGTACAAATGCAGGAGATGAATTATGGCTGTGGCACCACTGTGCATCCAGCTGAACTCTCGGGTGATCCCACCGTGCTCTACGTTGGCGTCGGTGGCGGTTTAGAAGCCCTACAGTTTGCCTATTTTTCGCGGCGACCGAGCGCGATCGTGGCGGTTGACCCAGTGGATGCGATGCGTGATGCCGCCGCCCGCAACCTGCAAGTTGCTGCCCAAGAGAATGAGTGGTTTGATCCCAGCTTTGTAGATATCCGTATCGGCGATGCGTTTGAGCTACCGATCCCCGATAACTCAGTGGATGTGATGGCACAGAATTGCCTCTTCAACATCTTTGAGCCGGAGGATCTGGCGCGGGCACTTAAGGAGGCCTATCGTGTAATCAAGCCCGGTGGTCGTTTGATTATGAGCGATCCGATCGCCACCCGTCCGATTCCGCCCCACCTCCAAGCCGATGAACGCTTACGGGCGCTTTGCCTCTCTGGGGCGCTAACCTACGAAGACTATACCCAAGCGCTCATTGACACTGGCTTTGGTCAAGTGGAAATTCGGGCACGGCGTCCCTACCGTCTCCTTGATGCGGTGACGTACAACTTGGATCAGGCGTTGTTACTGGAAAGTCTGGATTCGGTCTCGTTTAAGGTGCCGATTCCTGAGGATGGGGCTTGCATCTTTACGGGCAAAACCGCGATTTATGCGGGCACTGAAGAATATCTTGATGATAATGCTGGGCATATCATGCAGCCGGGGGTGCCTTTGGCGGTGTGTGATAAGACTGCGGGCAAATTGGGCGATCGCTTTCCTGATGAGATTGTGGTGACACAGTCAACTTGGTTTTATGACGGTGGCGGCTGTTGTTAGAGCTGCCGATCCCCCCTTCCCCCCTTAATAAGCTAATCCTGTAGGGGTTTCAAATCGCTCCCTTGATTTTGCTAGGGTTCAGCGGTTCAGCCCTCAAAAGTGCGTTCGCAAGATCCTTGCTGTGAGGGGGGTCTACAAAACCCCTACAAGGTTAGCTTAATAAGAGGGGTGACGCCGTAAGCGGCTGAGATAGAAAACTTAGACAAAGGATCAATCCGCTAAAAACCCCCTTAATAAGGGGGTCGGCGTAGCCGGGGGGATCACACCCTCGCTGTAACTGAAGCGTTTTTTCTTGGATAACTCCAATGGAATTGATAAGTAAAAAATCTAATGTGTAGATATCAGTAAACTAAACCCTATTCTCTTCGGATATTGAAGGTAAAAAACCCTTGAAACAAAGTGCGAATACCTGAATTTATAAGGAGTCCTAACTTTCCAACTGCAACTAAATCAATCACCCAAAATGGATAATGCATCTCGCGCAGTTCAGCGACAACCTCTTCATAAAAATCCCCGATCCACTCTTCACAGACCTCTGGCTTTAGCATTCTAGATACTGGAATCAATAGCCAATAAGTGATAGGCAGATCACGCCGAATTTGCTTTATCTGTGCTGAGTTTGAATCCTCATTATTGGCAAGATCTCCAAAGTTCGGTAAGGATATTTTTCGGTTCAATAAATCCCAAATGACCTGACTCAAATAAAGTGACAGTATTAGTTCATGAAATTGTCCTGATTTCTCACGCTCTCTCTCAATATCTCGCAAATGTCTTTTCGCCTCCAAAAGCTGATACACCTTGTTTGTGTGAGCACCCGCTGAACCCCTCTCTAATAGCTTTTCTAAAGAAAGAATCCTCGTTTGTAGCTCCTCTATTTCCCGTTTCCTCTGCTTACACAGTTCTTGTTGCTCTGATTCCTGTTGGTTATCTCTGGTATCCATCTCAACTCCTCCTAAATACCTTGAAACGTAGGAGCCAATGCTAATCGGATCTGATGAGCCTGCTCCAAAGCCAATTCACCCTCACCCGTAATGCAGTAATACTTCCGCCGCGCACCATTCCGCTCCTCTAACTGCTCATCACCCCAATAGGATTCCACAAGACCCTTTTTCGTGAGCTTGTTTAAAGCAGGATACAAAGACCCCACACTCACTTTGTATTTGCCCTCGCTGGCCGTTTTGATAGTCTTAGCGATTTCCAGTCCGTAGAGGTCTCTGGCGAGAATCGACATCAAGATGTACTCCTCTAGAGTTGAGAGGATAAATTTACTCATGTGGCTGTCCCAGAGTGCATTTCTATTGTTTTATCTTTTTACAGCATATATCGAAAATCGATAATTGTCGATAAGCCAATAATATAAATTCTCTCGTGTCACGGCAGAGCCATGACACGCATTATCTGCGGCTCTGCCGCCCGTAACCTTCAGCGCGATGGGAGGCAGAGCCTCCAGTCCTGCATTACCTGGCAGAGCCAGGTAACGAGTAAAGCACCAAACCTACAGCAAGTTAAGAACACCGTCCCCCCGAGCCCGCCTTCTGCTGTGCCACCGCCCCATTTCCCACACAGGGATGATTCGGCACAGCTTGACCATTATCTTGCCAAGCCCTCAACTGTGGCTCAAGCAACTGCACATCATAAGTAATCTTGGTGTCATTAGGATTGGGCTGGGGTGACTGCACATTCCCCCCGCCACCATTGAATGTCGTGCCTGTATGGTGATGGACATTAAAGCCGTTTGAATTTGCGCCGCCTTGGTTGCCTGTGGCGAGCACACGGGTGAGGCGAGTGCTGCCTGAGCCGCCCCAGAAGCCACCACCCTGGAAACCGCCGCGATTGTTGGCGATCGTGGTGCGCTGAATTTGAATGGGTGCATTGCCTGCTAGGAGCATCGCCCCACCCAGACTAATCGAACCATTCTGGGAGATCGCGTCATTGCCCCAAAAGGTAACACGGTTCATGGTGATCGGCGATTGCTCTCCACTCCAAAGACCACCCCCCTGCTGGTAAGCGCGGTTTTGGGCGATCGCCACATTCATGATCTTCAGCTCCGCACCACCGCCATGACGAATCCCTCCCCCGAGTGATTCACCCGTATTGCTGGGTAGCACTTGATTATTGACAATTGTGCTTTTTTGAACTTGAATCTGATCGCCAGGATAAGCATACAAAAAGAGCCCACCGCCTTGCCCTGCGGCTCGATTCCCATCAAAGCGGCTATTAAGAATGCGGATTGTACCCTGCGTTCCGGCATTGTTCGTTGCGGATGCACCATCGGTATAGATTGCGCCACCGTAGCCCAAGGTGTAACCAAAGGGGCTGTTTTGGGAACCGCCACCCGAGGCATCATTGCCCACAAATGTGGAGTTGCGCACCACCAGTGAACCCAGTAGCGTATTGACTGCGCCACCGTTCAGACCTTGATTGTTTTCAAAATGACTATCAATAATGACGGTTTTCCCTTCACTCGCCACCGCGATCGCGCCACCGCCCCGTTCACCCTTGCCATTGTCACTATTGCCCGTGGTGCGATTACCGATAAAGCGGCTCTGCTCCACCCGAACAATACTCTGATGGCCGCCCATAATTGCGCCGCCCCCCTCACCGTTAGCAAAATTGTTCTCGAAGGTGGCATTTTTCACTGTTAGCTTCGCGCCAATCCCAGCTCGAACTGCGCCGCCAGCCCCCGCCCAGCCCACAGCATTCGCTTTGCCGCTGCGGAAATTGAGGTTATTCACTGTAACGGCTTTGCGGTCTTGAATATCAAGGATGCGGGTACGATCGCCCCCACTGAGGGTGAGGTTGGGGCTGCCTTGTCCATCCAAAGTGAGAGCTTTATCGATCACTAGAGGTTGGCTCAGCGCGATCGTATGGTTGCTGCCGCAGTCAAAGGCGATCGTGTCTTGGGCAGGGGCTGAGGCGATCGCAGCTCTTAGATCTGCTTCTTGGCAAGCACCAGAAACGGTAATGGCTTGGGCAGCGGCGGCCCAGCCCAACAAACCTAAACTACAACCGGCCGCAGCCAACATCAACTTGGAAGAATGCATTACGTTTTTCCGGGATGGACAACAGGTGCATTGACGCAGGGTAGAACAGGGAGTTTCATAATCATCGCCAGTCTTTGGAGTGGCATGGTTTGTCTGGATTCGGGCGATCGGTTGGTGGGCGGTGGTTTGAGGAATAGGTAAGGATTTGTCGGTTCTCCAACGCCGAGCATCCGCCGATCATCATGCACAAGTGACGAAGATCACCCAGCTAAAACTTGTCAAGTCACCGCAATAAATATTTACAAAGCGTTATATTTGTTTACAACAAGGCAAGCAAAGGAGACGCCACACCATGTACACCACCGTTAATCCCGAAGGTCAACTCAATAACTACGCTGTTGAACCTGAAATGTATCTCGCTACCTATCCTTCTCAATCACAACAGTTCCGCTATCTCCAGCAAGGTGCATTGTCCTTACTCCTCGTCACCACCATGATGTTTATCGCTTGGGGCGTCAGCTAAGCATCTTCTGCTCACAACTTTCACAACACTCTTTTTCGCTTCATTACTTGGAGTTTTTTGAATTATGTTCGCATCCCTCATTGTTCTGCTTCGCAATGCTATTGGTCAATCTCGCTTCAATCGTACTCGGGGTCAGGTCATTGGCCTCCATTGCAAAACCATCACCAACTTCTGTAATTTCGTGGGCATTGAATCTAAAGAGCGTCAGAGTTTGATTCGCTTAGCCCGCAACAATGGTAAGCGCCTTGGTCTGATGGCGTAAGGGTTCATAATTGATTCTGATTTCTGAATCAATACCAGCCCTACATGCTGAAACAGCGCAATTTCTTGGGTGCGGTTGGCCAGATGGGTCATCAATACAACAATGCGAACTGCGAAAACATAGCCAGCATAGCGTTAATCTACGATGATGTCTTGGTCTTCGCCTTCCATTTCATTCTGGTCAACCTGAGCATTAGACTGGCTCACCTGAATCGACTGCCGCGCTGGCTAGACAGCCCAAAAAACACACTGTTTTTTGAGCAAATCACTAAAGTTCCCTTCAGAAGAAGCTTTCAGCGATTTTTCGAGATTGTCGTGAATAAAGTAGGCTAACTCGCTGAGAACGCGATCGCTTCAAAATCACTCTGTTTCACCCATGCTTTTATACTGCTTTCCTCACACCCCAACCCCATCCCAAAAACCGCAACCCCCTACAATTAAGAACTAGACCCCACCTCAGCAGCAGATGGAACCCGCCAACATTCTTGACCCCCAAACCCTCAAAACCCTAATCAAAGAAGGGGTTCGAGAAGTCATGCGCGAAGAATGGCTCAAATTCTTCGAGATGTTGCTGCCCTATGTGGATGATGCCGAACAGGCTGACATCGAAAGTACCTTTAACCCAGCCGACTACACAGAGGAAGACTTTGAAGATGTGACCAACTGGTTTGAGTCATGAAAGTCAAACTCAGCAAGTTCGCCAAAAAATTCCTGAATATAACTGGATTCAGGTAGCCGTCAAACCGTTCTCAGCAAAATCGGTACGCTCAAAACCAGCCTCGAAACTCAGAAAGTTTATCCTCCCAAATTCAACGGCGCTGTCACCTCTTGCCGATAACCCCGCTGCTTAATCCACTTCTCAATCGTCTTCACCCGCTTACCCGGCGCCGGATGGGAACCCAGAAACGGAATATCCAAACGCGGCTCCGCCGCCAACCGGGCAAAAAAATCCGTCGCCCCATTGACATGGCCATAATGGGCATTCAACAACTCCAAGCCCAACTCATCCGCCTGACGCTCCTGGGATTGAGAAAACTGAGCGCGGCTCAGGTGCTCTAACGCTCCTACCCCCAACGCCGGTAAACCACTCACATCCCCCAAAAACGCCGAGATGGCTAGCTGAATCGCGATCGCGCGACCAATGCCTCGCAAATGATCCCGGTTCGCAAAATGCCCCAACTCATGGCCGAGCACCATCATCAACTCATTTTCCGATTCGACGCGATCGATCAGGCCTTGATACACCACCACCACATCCCCTGGTACTGCCATGGCATTCACCGTCTCATCAGGAATATAGAGCAAACGATAATCTCGCTCCTGTTGCTTTTCTGGTAAATGGGTTTCAAGCTGATCTAACAGCGCATTGAGTTTATCCTGGGTTTCCGGCTCAGTGGCTAGCTCCTCCAGCGCCGGGATCATCACCCGACCCAATTGCTGCTCTGCTGCTGGGGGAATCGCACCAATCAGCAAGTTCAATGCGCCATTGAGCACCCAAACCACAAACACGATCGCGCCCACAAACAGGCCCAACAGAATCAGTAAATCTTTATTGCTTGGGGGGGGATTGCGATCGCTACTCATACTGCATGAACCTCATCTAACTGCTGCTCTTCACCGGCCGGAACGGCTGGAAGAAATTAATCAACGGGAATAAATTCCGCGACTGCACCCATAGGCGACCTTCACCCCGGAAGCGACAAACCAAACCTTCACCGCCCAAGATGCCCGTCCGCAAGCCCTTGAAAGACAAGCCCCCCAGCATCTCAACGTTATATTGCAAGCTATCTTCAAACGCCACAATATAGCCCGTATCTACCACATAGTCTCCCGAAACTGGGACTTCAATAATGCCACCATAGGAACTAAACCACACATCCCCTTGGCCCGTAACTCGGAGCAAAAAGAGCGCTTCCCCACTAAAAAAGCCCTTCATCCCCTGGAATTTACTGTCAATCTGCACCTCGGTTCCAGAGGCTACAAACCCCGAGGACTGCACCATCAAACTGCGGCCTGCGGCTAATGGGTAATGTTGAATATCCCCCGGCACATTGGGTGAAACATAGAGCTCACCGGGTTTCCCCTTAGCCGTGAACTCGTTCATAAATAGCGATTCTCCCCCCAGCATCCGCTTGAGGCCTTTCATCATGCCACCTTTGACTTTAGTTTGCATATCAATGCAACTATCCATCGCGGCCATCGCCGAGGCTTCGACGATCGCGGTTTGGTTTGGCTGGAGGCTCAGCTTCAGGGATGCATAAGCCGGAGAATGCTCAATGGTGTAGGCAATTTCAGACATGGGTTTAGGGGGTTAGGGTTTTGAATTCGGAATTCAGAATTCGGAATTCAGAATTATTAGTTTGGGTTGGGTCTCGGTTACTGATCAAGGATTCGCATTATCGCGGCGGAAGCTTACCGCCAATCGTGCGGCCAAAGTCGTAGTTATTGTGGGTTTGGCAATACACTTTACCCCGACCTTGGAAGCGGCACACAAAGCCCTCACCCCCAAGGAAAGAACCAATCCAACTGGCGCTGGGCTTGGTGATTTTGAAACTCAAACTCTCCTCAAACGCCACGATATGGCCAGTATCCACCACATAGTCACCATTGACATCAATTTCATAGATACCACCGAAGGAAGTCAGGAGCACTTGCCCCCGACCAGAAATATTCAGCCAAAAGATACTTTCACCCGAAAACACGGATTTCAAGCCCTGGAAACCCAAATCAATATCCACATCCGACTCGCTGGCGAGATAAGACCCGGACTGCACAATCAGATTTTTGCCCATTAGGGGGTAAACCAAAAGATCACCTGGTAAGCGCGGCGCTAGCATAATTTCACCGGGAACAGCGGCGTGAAAAACGCTCAAGAAGAGCGATTCACCGGCCATCATTCGCTTGAGGCCGCCCATAATGCCGCCGCCTTTGCCTCGGCGTAGGGTGGTTTCAGCAGTGATATGGCCACTCATTGCAACCATGGCTCCCGCTTGGGCCACCAGGTCCTCACCGTTTTCGAGGGTCACTTTGGCGATCGCGCTGTCGGGTTGATGGAGAAGTTCAATATCCATAATGCTTTTAAATTTAAAAATCCAAACCTAAATGCGAATGCGTTTTCTCACAAAGCTCACCAAACCATCAATGCTGCGGGACTGCATATAAATCGTGCCGCTGCCTTTGATGTGGTTGACCAACCCTTCCCCAGAGGTGAGAGAGCCAATAATGCCTTTGGCAAAACGGATATTCATTTTGAGCTGGGGTTCGTAGGCGACCAAATGGCTGTTGTCCACCACAAAGTCGTTGGTCACTTGCTTTTTGGTTAAGCCACCGTAAGCGCCAAAGAAGACCATGCCACGGCCTTCCAATTGCAATTTAAAGAGGCCTTCTCCCGCAATCCAGCTATTAAACCCTGCCCAACGCACCGTTAGGCGTACCCGTGGTGTACTGGCAATGTAAGCACCTGGTTGAAAGCACATCGCGCCCCCTTGCTTGAGTTCGATGCCCTCAATATCACCAATCACCCCTTGGGTGAAAACCACCTGTTGGGGGGAGTCGGTTTTGTTGGTAAAGGTATTTACAAAAGGGGATTCGCCCCCGAGCCAAGCACGGATCACGGCATTTAGAATGCCGCCAGCAAGCTGGGTGGTCATGGTGACATCGCCATCCATGCTGGCCATCGCTCCCGCTTCAGCGATGATACTTTCGCCCGGTTCGAGGGTAATAAAGATGGCGGCAAAGGCGGGCTTATAGCGGACTTCGTATTTCACAGGTTGTGGCTCCTCCGATTGGCGATCGCCTTGGGCAATACGCCAAAGTGCGATCGCCCATTTCTCACCCTAAGTTTGCCAAGGGATTCAGAAAGCCATGCTTTTCTTCACGAAATTGTAAAAATCGGTTGGTGTGTTGTCCTCACCTCAACCGACACAATGACATTGTCAATCTGAATTACCCTCCTGAAACGATCGCTTGTGCCCGAGATTCAGCATCTTTAATCTTGCAGCCCCCCCATTTGGACTGACAGAATTCGGGCGTTGTTGTCAGCCGTTCCCAAATGCGCCACAGCGGTTCAGTGAGTACATTGCCAAAACTGTGATGGTTGAAATCGCAAGACATCACATCGCCGTAGGGCGAGACATAAAAGTAGCTGGTACCACAGGCGCAACCCACACTGCGGTGACTGGTGAAATAGCTATAAAACACCACCCCTGGATCACGGGGGTTTTGGTTGTATCGCCAGGCCGATTGAATCATCTGCTCAACCCAATCGCCCTGATCAGATTGGATTAAATCCGCGCGATCGCGATACCGGCCGCTCGGTAAAGCATCAAAGATCAGCACTTCATGCACCCCTAACTTACGAGCGAGTTGCACTAAGCGATCGAGTTCACCATCTGCATAAGCTTCGGGGGTCAACGTGGCAGAAATCCCCAGGGAAAAGCCCAGTTTCTTAGCAGTTTTAATCCCAGCTACAGCACGATCAAAGAGTCCTGGCTTCTGACGAAAGGCATCATGCGCCTGGGGATCGGCGCGATCGATACTCACATAAATGCTATCGAGTCCGGCACGTTTGAGTTCACGGGCGCTATCGCGCAGCAGCCAACCATTCGTAAACAAAACTGTGGTGGACAGTTGGGAGTCAACCGCGCGAATCAGCTCCGGTAAATCAGGGCGTTGTAGTGGTTCACCGCCCACAAAATTCACCACCGAAACCCCCAGTTCTTGAGCGGCACGAATCAGATCCTGTGCTTGGGCTAGGGTCAAGACTTCTCCATCTGGTCGTTCAACCCCTTCAAAAAAACTGCAATGCTCACAATGGGCATTACAGACATCATTTACCGCAAAACTCATCAGGTTGGGCAGATTTTTATTCTGAATCGTGCGGTAGAGTGCCCGGGCAATAAAGTGAGCAGCAGGCGGACTAAATACAGCAGGTGTGGAGAGGGAATAAACCGGATAGCCCCGACGAAAATGAATGATTTTGTTGTGGTTGAGATAGATGCGATAAAGCACCTGCACAAAATCACAACTGGAATCTAAAGCTCTGGTAAGTAGAAACCAGCGGAGTCGGAGTGTGTTGAGCCAGGCCATCTGCATAAACCTTCCTCGACATTTGTTCCTCTGGTTTACCACCTACGATCGCGCTTTGGGCTGGTGTTAAGCCTGTTTTAAGACCAACTGTTAAAATTTGGGCAGAGAGTCCGCTGGAGGTTGCCACTCAACATGTGTATTTGCATCAACTGTACCTATGTCGATCGCTGTGCCACCTACCACGCGGTCGAACATCAGCATCAACAGCCCCACCTCACAGATGCACCGGACTTTGACCCGGTCGAACCCTCAATCAATGTCAACATCCGCACCCAAAATGAATTTGTCGAGATGGAATGGGACGTGGTAGGCTGCGAGAGTTTTACAGAAGAACTAGGCAAATGGGCACGCCTGCGACCGGGAGAGGCCATCCCCACATAAAGCCCAACTAGCATCAATGAAATATTCCTTTGTCATCCCAATCTACAACGAGCAAGAAAACCTACCTGAACTGGTGAAGCGATTGGGGCAGATTGGCGATCGCCTTGATGGCCGTGCTGAATTTATTTTGGTCAATGATGGCAGCCGCGATCGCTCTTTAGAGATGATGCGAGAGATTCACCAGCGCGATCCGCGCTTTGTGTATCTCAGTTTTGCTCGCAATTTTGGCCATCAGATTGCGGTGACAGCGGGCTTAAGCTTTGCGCAAGGTCAAGCCGTGACAGTAATGGATGGCGATCTGCAAGATCCGCCAGAGTTGGTATTGGAAATGATCGATCGCTGGCAAGCGGGCTATCACGTTGTTTATGCCCAACGCACCAAGCGCCACCGTGAGAACCCGCTAAAGCAGTTTTATGCCTATGTGTTTTATCGTTTGCTTAAGCGCTTAGCGGATGTGGATATTCCTACGGATACGGGTGACTTTTGCTTGATGGATCGGCAGGTGGTGAATGTGCTGAATGCGATGCCCGAACGCAATCGTTATCTGCGAGGACTGCGGGCTTGGATTGGTTTTCGGCAGACTTCAGTGCAATTTGAACGGGCAGCTCGGTTTGCAGGCGATCGCAAATATACCTTCCGCAAGTCGTTCTCATTGGCGCTTAACGGTTTGGTGTCGTTTTCCCGTGTACCGTTGCGTTTAGCCACTTACACTGGGCTGATTGCGGCTCTGTTGTCTGTAATTATGGCGATCTTGGTACTCTACTGGCGCTTGGCTCAGACCAATTCTCCAGTGACGGGGTTTGCGGCGATTCTGATCGCGGTCTTTTTCCTCGGTGCGGTGCAGTTGGTGAGTATTGGGATTTTAGGGGAATATATCGGGCGGATTTATGAAGAGGTGAAGGGGCGACCGTTGTATATCGTGGCAGAGACAGCGGGATTAGAGCGACAGGATGCGGCGCAATATGCGGATGTGTCTGAGCCGTAAGTTTTCTTTCTATAAATAATACTCCGGACAAGAAACGACCCCCTATATCGCCTGTAATCCAGCTCAGTACAGGACAAAAGTTGAAAAGAGAGGCAGGGAGAGGGTTTGATGGAAATCACCACAAAATCAATCAACCCTCATGGAACAGATTAAGCAAATCCGCGAAAAAATGCGACCCCACCTAGGGTGGCATGGAGCGAGACTCTCGTTTGTAGCCATGTTTTTAGTGGCGCTGTTCAAAGCCAAAACAGTGAACCTGCCAGAGTTGGCAACGGTATGGATGGGACAAGCGGAGGAAGAATCAAACTACAAGCGAATGCAGAGATGCTTCAGGTCATTTGAGGTCGAGATGAGCCAGATAGCCAAGATGGTGATGAAGCTAGCAGAAATCCCAAAACCGTGGGTATTGAGCATCGACAGAACGAACTGGTCGTTTGGGCAAACGCATTTCAATATTCTGATGCTGAGTGTTGTGAATGAAGGCATTGGCCTGAGAGGGTAGACTGGGCGGTCAAATCTAAATATTGGACTCAGAGCCACTTCAAGGATCCCCCCCGTCTCAAGGCAGCCAGGGTAACCAATCCCAAGCGCACCGCATTAACCCGCGATGAGGTTGTCGCCTTTCTAGCTGAAATCAAGCAATCGAAGAAATATCGCCACTATCATGACTACTGCCTAGCGCTGTTCAGTCTGGGAGCACGACCGTCAGAAGTGAGTGATCTACGGTGGCGTGATATCGACTGGCCCCATCAGCGCGTCATCATTACCGCCTCCCTCTCTAGGGCATCCGATGGACGATCTGCTGGCTATGCCAGAGAGCGCAAAAGTACCAAAAATGAACGGGTTCGCTTTGTTGACCTTTCTGAGCACATGGTGCAAATGCTGCGCGATCGCCAATCATCGGAGAGCAAGCCCAATGACCTCATCTTCACCACACCAAGAGGTAATACCAAATCGAATAAAGAGAGCTACAGATAGTAGAATAGGAAAGCAGAACCCAAAACAGATGCCATGACAGGAGTCTATCGACTAGAGATAAAAGAGAGTGTAGAGGAACTGAAAGGATTACTGAG
>JAAHHN010000049.1 GCA_010672165.1 Spirulina sp. SIO3F2
CACAAAACTCAGCGTAACGTCAAAACGCTTGGCTATGTTTCTTTGGGACATGCCTGTACTTTGCCACGTATCTATTATCTTTTTACGGAAATCTAGCGAATATGCCTTCATCGCTTACCTCTATTCACTTTCTACCAATATAGCCGTACCTCATATTTGTGGAAAAGGCTATAGCAGTACCCAATGGCTAAGATAGTATAGAAATATTTATCGCTCCCAACGCCATGCAAACCCAATGGCAACTCCCTGAACCTGCCCATCTGCCCCCTGAATTCCTCGCCCAGGTGCAGCACTATTGCCAGCCCCCCGCCACAGGTGAATTTGCTGCCCAACTGCTCTGGCAACGGGGTATCCGAACCGCCGCCCAGCTTAAAGACTTTCTGGATGTGCCCGCCTATCAACCCCGAAGCGCGATCGCGTTTGGGGCAGAAATCACCCAAGCCGTTGCCCGCATCCAACAAGCCCGCAACGCCCAGGAAAACGTCACGATTTGGGGCGACTTTGACGCCGATGGGGTGACGTCTACTGCGGTGCTCTGGGACGGGCTGGGGCAATTCTTCACACCCGAGACCCAACTGGACTATTACATCCCTCACCGCGAAAAGGAATCCCATGGACTGAACAATGCCGGGATTGAGCGGCTGGCGGCTCAGGGCACACAACTGATTATCACCTGCGACACGGGCAGCACAAACCTGAGCGAGATTGATTATGCTCAGAGCTTGGGGATTGACATCATCGTCACCGACCATCACACCCTGCCCCCCGATCGCCCCAACGTTGTGGCCATTATCAACCCGCGCTATCTAGAAACCGAGCATCCTCTTTATCATCTCTCGGGCGTCGGCGTGGCTTATAAATTTATGGAAGCCCTGTACGAAGCCTTTCCCGGTGTGCCCAGCCAACCCCTAGAAGAACTGTTGGATTTGGTGGCGATCGGCTTGATTGCGGACTTGGTGAAACTACAAGGCGACTGTCGCTATTTAGCTCAACAGGGGATCTCGCAACTCAAGAAACAGGTTAACCCCGAAACGGCTACCCGTCCCGGCGTCGCCAAGTTATTGGAACTCTGCAAACGGACGGGCGATCGCCCCACGGATATTTCTTTTGGGGTTGGGCCCCGGATTAATGCAGTGAGCCGCATCTATGGCGATGCCCACTTTTGTGTGGAATTGCTCACGAGCCGCGATCGCGCCCGTTGTGAAGAACTCGCCCTCAAAGCGGAACTCGCCAACAGTCGTCGCAAAGAAACCCAAAAGCGCACCCTCGACGCCGTACAAAAACAGCTTGAGCAAGTGGATCTCTCCACCACAAATGTGATCGTCCTGGCCGACCCCCAATGGTCAACGGGCGTGCTCGGGTTGGTGGCAGGGCAGATTGCTCAAGACTACGGCCGGCCCACAGTGCTACTGACAATCGCCCCCGATGGATATGCCAAAGGCTCAGCGCGATCGACCCACAGCATTGATCTCTACGAGTTGGTCTATTCACAGCGGCATCTGTTGCACCGTTTTGGCGGCCACCCGTTCGCAGCGGGCCTAAGTCTGCGATCGGAGCATTTGCCCCTGTTTGTGGAGGGAATCAATCAGGAGTTGCGGCGTTACCTGCCTGACCCGGAGCAGCTTGTGCCGATCGTCACGGCTGATCTTGCCGTAACGGTGCAGGACTTGGGTCAGGCCCTGTTTAAAGATTTCAATCTGCTCGAACCCTGTGGTATGAGCAACCCTGTACCACGTCTGCTGCTGCGCAACTGTTGGTTCGACAATCTTCAAAACCGCAATATTAAAGATTCGCGGGGCCAAAAGCTGAAATATCTCAAAACCACATTTCGGCTCTGTGATGCCACCTGTAAGGCGGGCTTTCCGGGCATTTGGTGGGGTCATAACAAGGATGAACTCAATCCGGAGCAGCGCTATGACGCGATCGTCGAGTTAGACTACAACACCTATAGCAATCAATACGAGGTGCGTCTGATTGAAGTGCGCCCCACCGCCTCAGCGATGGTCTACGATTTGCAAACGCTCCAGGACTCATTGCTCGATTGGCGGGAGCAACTCCCTCTCGCCACCTCACCCTGTGTTGAATTGGAGAAATGCCCCCAGAGTTGGGATGATTTACACCAAGCTCTCCGCCACGCCACCCAGCAGCAGCAGCCCCTCGCGTTGAATTATCGAGAGCCAACCCCCCCCGCCCCAGATCCAACCTGGCAAACCCTGGTGGGTGTGGCGAAATATCTCCAACGCACAGGGGAAACAGCAACCTTTGCACAACTCCAGGCCCAACTGAACCTCGATCGCACCCTTCTAACCCAAGGCTTGGATTTGTTGCAAGTCTTAGGCTTTTCGCTCAAACAAGAGGCGGGTCGAGTGCAAGTGTTGGGTTGGCAAGCGCCTGAATCGGGGACTGATGTGGATGAATTGATCGCGCGGTTTGAGGGGGCGATCGCAGAAGCCCAGTTTCGGCAGCGCTATTTTGCTCAGGTTCCGCTGGAGACGCTACGACAGCAGTTGGTGATCGCGGCGCGGGCGTGATTTGGCTCACAGTGGGGCAAGGGAGGCGATCGCTTCCCCTTAGCTACATGCATCAGTGTTCAACTCTACGATGTTCACAATGGAGGGTGTCACCCCATCACGGAGAAGTTGAAGCAGATTCGGGATACTGGGAACTGTAGAGAGAGACGCCCAACCCACCCATGCCCCAACTTCAACTTATCCCTGGTTCCATCGCTGCGATTCTTGCAGATTCTGCGCAGACCAAGACGTTAACTGAAGCTGACCGTTACGGTTTGTTGGCAGCTATCCTCACCGAAGAGATTGAAGAGGATGAACGTCGTGCAATTGACCGCATTCTTCGTTCAGTGAATCGTGGGCGGTTGGCCATTGATTAGGTTTTAAAAATTCAGTTTTTCAGCTCTCTCTATCTCCTCCTCAATAATGAGCAACCCAGCTTAACGGCTGGGTTTTCTTTTGGAAGTTTTTACTTCACTGAACTGATATAGCGATGCTCCTTGCTGTATCCTCAAGTGAATCAGATGGATGAGGATTAATGGGTCGCCAATATCCACCGACAAAGAAGCTACCCTCACGAGACTTAACAAAAGTACCAAACTCATTGAATTCAAAGATCAAACTATTGCTTTCACCTCTCAAGACGCGACCTTTGATAGTTAATTCATAAGGAGCAGACGGAGAAATCTTGATAGTCTCTATAGGGTCTGTGCTGCTTGGCAGCTGATAAGGGGCGTAAAAATCATTATCCTCGAAATCTGCTTCATTTCCAATCGAAGCACGGAGAAACAATCTGAATGACTTGCTGCGATCTTGATAGAGTCGAATTGTTGTAGTTTCTTCTGGTAGTATAGTGGCGACTAAAGTGGTGTCATCACCAGCCTGATATTCTGCTTTATCTGCTCTAATTGTTAGTGTATGTGGAAAAAACACATCAAAATCCGATTGATCAACAATCAATAAGTTATAGAGGAGTTTCGTACAACTTTTAGGAGATGGAGCCAAGAATATACAGGTTTTAAACACAATGATTACCACTTGGCTGATTAGAAATGATGAAATCGTGATAATCAGTAGCTTTTTCATAACTCTATTAAATAGGAATTGAAATGGAAATCTCAAGCAAGCATTTCCACTTGCCTGAGTTTTTCCATTCCGCCTAAGCCACAGCTAACCCCACACCTTGCTGCTGGCGCTCGTGCTCAACCGTGAAAATGTTGGCATAGAGATTGGCGATGATCTGCTTGCCCGTTTGGGTTACATTCAAATAATCCAACCCCTCCGTGACACAAGGTCTTACCACATTCCAGTAGAAGCCAGGGAAGCCAGCCCGCAGATCATCAGCGTGGGCATAACCCAGAGCGCGATCGGCTCCCGTTTCCACAAACTCTCTAAACAAGCCCGGTAGCTTTTGCAAGTAGCGGGGGTCAGCCAGTTGACCCAACAGATCAGCCGCCCGCATCAAACCAGGGTAGGTATGGGTTTGGGCATGAAGCTCATCCTGGGGTGCAGGGAAGCGGGTTAGCTCGATGTTTTGCTGGAGCCGAGCCACATCGATCAAGAAGTGGTTGTCAAACCGCTCAGCAACAAA
The DNA here is from genome assembly GCA_010672165.1 of Spirulina sp. SIO3F2. Classification (GTDB taxonomy): domain Bacteria; phylum Cyanobacteriota; class Cyanobacteriia; order Cyanobacteriales; family Spirulinaceae; genus SIO3F2. The sequence continues at coordinate 4,099 of JAAHHN010000049.1, forward strand.
TTGCTTACCGCGATCGACGTGGTGTGGGGTCAAGCTCGCATCCGTTGCTCCCGGTTGGAGCTGGATCAACGCATCTTGAATGCCGGTGCTATAGAGTCGCTGTCCAGGCTGATCGCCCCCGCAGAGGCCTTTCACATAGCCAATATCATGGCAGAGCAAAGAAAGGATGCAGTGGAGCCAATCTTCCGGTGTAACACCGCCCTCACGGATATGCTTGCCGCGCAGGATTTCTTGGCCAGTCAGCGTTACCAATACGGTGTGCTCCACATCGTGGTAAGCTGCATCACTCTGGGCAATGCTTTCGAGCGCCATTTGGGCCGCCCAAGCTAAAATTTCAGCGTAGTCAGCCTTGAGGCTGCCGTAGGTGTTGCGATACCCAGCGTGAAGTTCACGGGCGCAGTATTCAATGGTGGTTGCAATCATGTTAAACATAACGAGCCTCCGCATCGCTGGGGTTCACTGTTGAGAGTGGGCCGGTGGGCGCTTGTCGCCTGTGCTTGATTCCCTACAGTTATTAGTGTCGCGCGATCGCCATTTTGACGGAACCAGAAAACCTCATAACTTTTGCACAAGCGTGAAGACGACGCACAGGTGTGCAGATTGAGCCAGATCACAAACTGTCTGTGCCTGGCCCCATCGCCTCACCAAACCTCATAAAACCTCACCCTTAATGCAAGAAGTGACGCATCCCCGTCAAAACCATCACCACCCCCAACTCATTGGCCGCCGCGATCGACTCCTTATCTCGAATTGAGCCGCCCGGTTGCACGATCGTGGTAATCCCCGCCGCTGCTGCTGTTCGCACCGAATCATCAAAGGGGAAAAAGCCATCGCTAGCCAGGCAAGCCCCCTGAGCCGTCTCACCCGCCTGCTCTAGAGCAATCTTCGCTGCGCCCACTCGGTTCATCTGCCCAGCACCCACACCCACGGTGGTGCGATCGCGCGTGATCACAATCGCGTTGGACTTCACATGCTTGGCCACCCGCCACGCAAATGCCAGTTCAGCTAACTGTGCCTCGGTGGGTTGCTTTTCGGTAACCACCTGCCAGTTTTCTGGATTGTCCACTGCATCATCGCTAGCTTGGACGAGCAGCCCCCCTGCGATCGCCTTGATCGTTTCCTTTGGCCCGGTGAGAAGATCGGGGAGCAACAAAACCCGTAGCTTAGACTTCTTGCGCAAAATCTCCTGCGCTTCCGGTTCGCAGCCCGGTGCAATCACACATTCAAGGAACGTCTTTTTCAGCGCCTGGGCGGTGGGGACATCAATGGGACGATTAAGCGCGACGATGCCGCCAAACGCAGAGATGGAATCAGCGTTAAAGGCGCGTTCATAGGCCGTGGCTAGAGTATCTGCTACCGCCACGCCGCAGGGATTGGTGTGTTTGAGTACTGCCGCCGCCGGATCACCCTCAGCGAATTCGGCAATAATCCGACGAGCCGCTTCGAGATCAACCAGATTGTTATAGCTGAGTTCCTTACCCTGAAGCTTTTCGGCCGTTGACCAACCCTCAGCCTTCGTCTGATACCAGGTGGCGTCCTGATGAGGGTTTTCGCCGTAGCGGAGGGTTTGCAAGGGGGTGGCGCTGAGGGTGAAGGGGGCAGGCGTTTCCGTTAGTCCACTAAAGTAGTTGGTGATGGCGCGATCGTAGGCTGCCGTCATTGTAAAGGCTTCAAGCGCTCGGGCACGGCGGAAGTCTGGTGATGCAGCGCCCTGGTTTTCCCGGAGTTCTGTTAGATAGTTGTCATACTGCCCAGGGTTGCAGAGCACCGTCAGGTGAGCATGGTTCTTGGCGGCTGCTCGCAAGAGGGTCGGGCCACCAATATCAATCTTTTCAATTGCAGCTTCGACTGTGACATCCGGCTGGGCGATCGTCGCTTCAAAGGGGTAAAGATTCACCACAACTAGATCTAGAGGGCGAATATCGTTAGCCTGCAACTGTTCGAGATCGCTGGCTAAATCCTGACGGGCGAGGATGCCGCCGTGAATGCGTGGATGCAAGGTTTTAACTCGGCCGCCCAAGATTTCTGGTGATCCGGTGTAATCACTGACTGTGGTTACGGTTAAACCGGCTGCCTGGAGGGCTTTCGCTGTTCCCCCACTACTGAGTAACTCATAGTCAAATTCTTCCACTAAGGCCCGTGCCAGTTCCACCACACCTTGTTTATCACTTACACTCAGCAGCGCCAATTTTGCCATTGTTTCTTACTTTCTCGTTGCACGACCTGGCTATTATGCCATAGGGCTGACGTCTAGGGGGCATTGTCAAAATCATCCTCAAAGCCTTAGGGGATAAGCGATCGAGTCGCTCTATGCAAGGACTATCAACAGCGCTATGGCTAAGCTTTGACCTTCATATTAATGACCGCCCTCACTCTTCGAAAGAAAGTGTTAAGGCTTACTGTGAAGAGTCCCTATATGCTGATGGGCTAGGCCATAATTGATGAGAGTGAAACTTCGGCAATTCAAGAGGAATTTGAATGAGTATCGTGAGATATCAGCAACTGCTCCTTGTGGGAGCGTTGGTTTGTGGTGGAATAAACCTAACCCTAGCAAAACCAGCCTTGTCTTGTAGTACAAAACAGCTCAGCAGTACTCAGACTAGTCGCATTAAGCATGACTGCCTGCGAACGGCAATTTCCTCCGGTCAGGATCAGCAGGATACCCTCACTGAAAACGATATTCCCACAGGCGATGGTGGGTTCTTCCGGGATTACGAAGTCCAACTCCAGGCAGGTGACAATGTGGCTATTGATCTGGTCTCCAATGAATTTGACCCGATCGTCTCGTTAATCAAATTCGATGGTACACCGATTGGTGATAACGATGATTCGCCGGAAGGGACCACAGATTCTCTGTTGTTTGTGCGCATCAAAGAAAGTGGTGCTTATATTGTGCGGGTTCGATCTTTTGGTGAAACAGGCGGTGGTGCGTTTACCTTAACCGTGACACGGCTTGCACCTGTGGATTAGAGCGTGAGTTTGCATTTCAAACCCTGGCATTGGCAACAGATTTGCATCCATGCTGAGCTGGTCTATCCCGAAGAATGTTGTGGGTTGCTGCTGGGTCAGCGAGATACGATGGGCAATCCTCAGCTCGAAGTGGTTTGGCCGACCCATAATACTTGGGATAATGTCCAACAAGTTGACCTAGCTGCGATCGCAGGCGAAGAGCGAACTGGAGCGCGATCGCGCAATTTTGCGATCGCGCCCGTTGACTTACTACAAGCCCAACGCATCGCGCGGGGACAAAGCTGGGACATTCTGGGCATCTATCATTCCCATCCGGATTACCCCGCCCAACCGTCCGATTTTGATCGCGCGATCGCCTGGGAACAATATCTTTACCTAATTGTGTCAGTTCGAGATGGACAAATTGAAAGGGGCCGAATGTGGCAGCTAGATTTGACTCGAACTTTTCAGGAACTTGATCTAAACATCATTCAATCTCCAACTTGAGGTTGGGTAAAAACTTCTTTAAATTCCTCAGAGATTTACCTTGCCAAGGCATTTCGTTAGAACCCACCACAACCAATTGCACACCCTCTTTTTTGCGTAAGGCTAATACAAATTTGGAGAGCATGCTGATTCCAGAACTATTGAGGAACGACAATTGACGCAGATCAAGGGTCATCTGAGCAGGAGCGTCAGCTACGACAGCATAGAGCAAATCATGAATGGGCCCATAGTCTTTCACTCCGGACAAGGCGAGCTTGCCCTGAAACTGAATCGTCACAGTTTCCTGATTATATTGAACTGAATAATTGTCACCTTTGATTTCCTGACCCGTCATAATTTCTTGTGCTCTTGTCGTGAGAAGCGGTTTCTGCAAACGCTATTGTTGCTTGAGCACTACTAGTGTAATGTCATCAGCCATCTTTTGTGCGCCAATGAAGTCCCGAAAGTCGGTGATCACGGCCTGTTTCACCTGTTCAGCCGACCCTGACCAATGCTCACTGATAACGCGACAGAGGCGCTCCAAACTATATTGTTCCTCAATGGCATTGTAGGCTTCAGGAATACCATCGGTGTAGAGAATCACCCCGTCACCCGGTTCGAGATGAATTAATATGTCATCAATAAATTCTGTAATATCATCATCTAAACCCAGGGGCAAACCTAAATCCATGGTGTCAATTCGTTCAATTGTACCATCTGAGCGAGCTAAAAGAATCTCTTCATGCTGGCCACTAATCCGAATTTGACCTTGGGCATGGCTCAAAACCACCAACGTGAGATTTTTCTCAGAGTTCATGCGTTGGACATTGTGGCAAATGGTTCGATTAAGCGCATCTAAGAAGGTAACAGGATTTTGTTCTTGCACTTCTTGGAGCGTGCGAACGGCGGTTTGAGTCATCAACATTAACAGGCCACTTTCGAGACCATGGCCGGTCACATCCCCAATGCTCACTGTGATGACCCCATCGCGCTGGAGCACATCATAATAGTCACCACCCACTTCCTCAGCTGGTTCCATAAAGCCCGCGATATCCAAACCTTCGACCTGCCGAAGTTCTTCCGTTTTGGGTAAGATCATCTGTTGAATCTGGCGAGCCACATCTAATTCAGCTCCCATACGTAGGTTTTCTGCTTTCAGCTTGGTGTTGAGGGTGACAATCTTCTGGTTCGCATCTGCTAGCTCAGCAGTGCGTTCTTGAACTTTCTCTTCCAAGCGAGCAAAGAATGCCTTTAACTGACCTGCCATGCTGTTAAATGCCCGTGCCAGCGTATCCAGTTCTCGGAATCGGCTGTCCGCATTGACTTGCTGGGCTAGATTCCCTTGGGCCATCGCATCGGAGGCCGTCGTGAGATTGAGAATAGGACCAATGATCCAACGCGTGACCAGAACACCGCCCGTAATGGCGATCGCCAGAGAAATCAAAGCCAGCATGGCTGTATTGCGTGTGGTAGCGTAAATCTGCGCCATAAAATCTGCTTCTGGTACGGTGACGACAATCAGCCAATCCAGACCAAAATCATCTCGGAAGGGCAGTACCTGCAAGAACTGACGCTGGCCCTGGATATAAAACTCCAGTTGTTCAGCTGTATTGATCTGCTCAAAGCTACCGTACTGATCAAGTAAATATTGAGTAGCTTGGCGCACCCCTTCATCTTGACTTTCGCTTGCTAGCAATGATTCAGCTGTATCGCCTTCTCCTTTCATTAAAGGTTCATCTGTGGAATTGGCGATCAAGGCCCCTTTATGATCAATCACAAAGGCTTGCCCTGTTTGACCAATATCCAATTCTTGCAAGAAGGTGCGGAATTCTTCGGGCAATACAACATCTGTGCCACAAACACCGATAAGCTGACGGCCACTGAGATCATATACAGGCAAACTGGCCGTAATGTTTGGCAGCCCCGTACTGAAGGCAATATAGACATCAGTCCAGGCCGGGCCATCGTTAGCCAGAGCAGCCGCAAACCACGGTCGCTGACGAGCATCGTAGGGCCGATCAGCTCGACGAATATGATAGGTGCGCTGGCCATTCACATCCAATTGGTAATATTCACGAAAAAAGCTAGTAGCACGATTACCAAAGGTGAGCTCAAGGATTCTATCTTCGGGCGATCGCACAATCCCCAAAAACTCTCCCCGCTGGGCAGAACCGCAAAAAACAAAAGCGACATTCGGTGCGATTTTCATCTGTTGGTAAAAGTGAGCTTCACCATATTGCGCATCCACTACATCCAATTCCCCACGCGAAAAGGCGGCTGCATTCAAGCGATTGAGTTGATGGGGGACTTCAAAATAGGTTCTTAACTCCCGTTCAATCCGTGCTGATAGCTCTGTGCGCAGTTGGGACGACAATTCATTAACCGCCCGTTGCCCACCCCGAAAAGACACATAACCCATCACTCCCACCGCAGCGACCACCTGGAGCGTAAACACAGACACTAGAGTTGGCCCCAAACGCAACTTGGCGAATTTGGCTTTGAGGAAAAGATTGAGCATTCAACGTGGGGGAGGGATTAAACCCTAAAGAAAAGTACTGCAAATAGCTGAATTGATAGATGCACCCCGTCTTGGACAGGGATAGAGCTAAAGATGAAGCGCGTTTTCAAACAATGCGCTGTAATTCAATTTACACAGATGCAGACTGTTTAGCCGGATCAACCTGGCTGTAGTCGCACATCATGCTGCTGATGCTTTAAACCCGATGCCCCCCTGTCCTTCAATAAGCTATCCAGCTTAACCCTTCTCCACCTTTCCTGGCCAAGGGTACAGAGCCATCATTGGAGAACTTGTAATTCCTACTCGTTAGGTCTTGAATTGTATCTTGTCTTCTCCCTGCATGTAGATTGGCTCGGTTTAGGGCGCGTCGTCAGCTAACACCAGAAGCCTTATGGGATAGGGGATAGAGTGCCCGACCCCCCAAAAGCAGGAAAGGGGCTGTGAGTCATTCACAGCAAGAGGTTGAAATCTAACTAACAACAGCCCTTAATAATGCTTACAAAACGTTAAGGACGCGTGGTGCTGATTTTGAGAGTCTGTACACTGAAGTGGTTCTCAATGCTAGCGGCTTATACAATCTGAAGATTGATATGGTCGCTAAACTTGCCTGACTGTTCTTGCTGGCGCACAGGCTATTTGGAACATTCTCGATCAAACTTCTAAGGATCTTTCGAAATGATACGCAGACTTCTCTGGATCAGGGCTCAAGCCATTCTCACCACAGGTTTAATTTCAGTTGTTGCTGTTTTCAGTGTACCTGCGCTGTCCCAAGAGTCGGAGGACGCGGCTGCGGAAGAACCCAGCTCCATTTTGGTCGAATCCACAATTGTGGGGGATGTTGACCCGTCCAAGGCAGTGACTGTCGATGACATTACTGTTCCGGTGGATCAACTTGAGCTCTTGCTGCAACCGTTAACCCTCGAAGAACTCCAAACCGAAGCAGCCGCTTGGTTTTTACTCCTCAAAGACAAGGTACAAGAAATCAGCAAAACGGAAGTTGCGATTAAACGCCAAAATGCCCTGATTCAACAGGAGGAAGACGCGGCTAAAGCTGTTGAGGATGCCAAGGAACTTCTGGCTAAAGCGGAAGAAAAGTTAGCTGAAACTGAACAGGGAACACCGGCTCATGAAGCGGCGACGAAGAAGTTAGAAGAAGCGAAGCAAGCACTCCTGGAAGCCAATCAATCTGTAGAGGCGGTTCTGACAACCAAAGAAGACCTTGAATCTGACGAGGACATTAAGGAGGCGATCGCGGAGGCCGAAGTCGCAGAGGAGATTAACAAAGATCGCAAAATCCTTGAAGAAGCCCAACAAGAACGCGAGAAGCTCGAAGCCGGTTCAGCCGCTTATCAAGATGCCACCGCCAAAATTGATGCTTTGAATATTGCGATTACTGAGCTGGAAACCGCAGAAGAAAAGCGAGAAACCGCAGTACCCGAATCACCAGAGTATCAAGAGCTGTCCAAAGTTGTGGAGCAGGCCCAGGCAAAGGTTATTGCAGCGTCCAAGGCAATTATCCAAGCTGGCCTTGCCCCCTCTGCTGCCCAAGCGGAAACTGAAGTGAAGTCTGAAGAGGCGGATGAAGCCCTAGAAGGGGTTGCTAGTGATGTGGAAGAGTCCCAAGAGGCTGCGGTTGAAGACGCTCCGGCTGATGATGCGGAGGGGACTGCTGAAACCGCTGAAGGTGATGTTGCTGAGGAGCAACCCAACGAAACAGAAGCAGCCCAAACCCCTGAGGAAGCGGCTAATGAAGCAGGAGAAGCGGCTGAGCAACTCGAGGCAGTGGATGAAACATTAGCAAATGTTGCTGAGGCGGAAGCGGATCTCAAAAACCAATTGGTGATTAATGTAACAGAGTTGCAAGGGGAGCGTACCGCTCTGATTGACCGCTTTAATGCGGTTCTCGATGAACTGGATGCTAAGGGTGGAGACACCCAATCCTATCGCCTTTATATCGAGGCTGTCAGCGGGATTGAACTAGATATTACCGATACTGAGGGCTTGGGTTTCCGTATTGTTACTTGGCTGAAGTCTGAGGAAGGCGGTATCCGCTTAGGTCTGCATTTACTTAAGTTTGCGGGAATTATTGCTGTGGCTTTGGTTCTCTCACCGATTGCGGGCAATGTGACCGATAAATCTTTAAGTAAAATGGGCGGTGTGTCTAATCTGCTTCGTGGTTTTGCAGTGACGCTGGTTCGACGCGGCGTAATTACGATCGGGGTATTATTTGCTGTGACCACGCTCGGCATTAGTTTGGGACCCCTGTTAGCAGTAGTTGGGGGTGCAAGTTTCGTGCTCGCCTTTGCCCTACAGAGCAACCTCGGCAACTTTGCCAGTGGTCTGATGTTATTGGCTTACAAGCCCTTTGATGTGGGCGATCGCGTCAAGATTCCGGGAACTAGTGAAAACGGCTATGTCCGTAGCATTACCCTGGCAAACACGTCCTTCGACCATTACACCGGCAAAATTGTCACCATACCCAATGCAACAGTTTGGGGCTCGCGGCTCGAAAATCTCCTTCCGACCGAGTACCGTTTAATTGAATTTCTCTTTATGGTGGGGTCGGATGTGGATAGTCGCAAAATCAAGGAAGTGTGGGATAAAATCGCAGCGGAACATCCGGGCATCGTTGAGGAAAAGTGGAATATGGCGGTTCCCTTTATCAGCCCCAGCTCAGGTAGCCTGATGTATTGGTGTGGTGGTTTTGCTTACAAAAAAGGCTTCTGGACAGTCTATGAAGAAGTTCTGCTACAGATGTGGGATGGCTTGAAGGAAGCCGGCATTCCGTTTGGTGTCGACCGGGTTAACAACAAGATTTGGTTAGCTAACCCACAGATGGGTGAAGAGGGCATCACGATTGACGCAATCGAAAAGCTCTCGTCTCAGCCCTCAGATCCCACAACAGAGCCCCACGGGTTTGTTGAGCCGGATGCTGCTGGTGACTAGTACCGCAGGGCGGAAGTTCAAAGTGCAGAGTTCAAAGTTCAAAGTGTCTGTATGACAGATATCGGGTGGATTTTGAATAGGTGGCTTACTTCCGCCGTCGAGTACTAGTTTGAGTACAGGACAAAACATGAAATGTTGTCTGAAACCCTTATAACTCTGTAGGTTGGGTTGGATGATAACGTAGCTTGCTTCTCGCAGAGTAACCCAACACGATCGCCCAAAGCGTTGTCAGTGTTGGGTTTCTTGCGTTAAACCAATTCACAATTCTCAACTTTTGTTCTGTACCGAACTGATCTATAGAATCAGACTCTGAACCTTTGTTTTGTCACCCTGATATTGGCTATATCCCCACCCCGCCTGCCATGGTGCTTACAGCTTTGGCAGTCGGCCAGGTTCGTCCTGATGATGTGGTCTATGACCTCGGCTGTGGAGATGGTCGGGTACTCATCCAAGCCGCTCAACAGTTTGGTGTGAGTGGAGTAGGCATTGAAATCCAGCCTCACCTCGTTGCCCAAGCTCAGGCTAATGCAACGACAGCGGGGGTGCGCGATCGCGTAATATTCCAGCAAGGCAACCTCTTTGATTGCGATTTTCGGCCGGCTTCCTTAGTGTTTCTCTATCTCTTACCGCACCTGAATTTGCGATTGCGATCGCGTCTGGTGCACCAGCTCCAGCCGGGTAGCCGCATTGTCAGCCGTGATTTTGATATGGGAGCTGACTGGCCACCGCTGCGTACCTGTCAGGTTTGTGTTGAGGATGAACTTGCAACGCTCTATTACTGGGAAGTTCCGTCTCCAGAGGAGCGTGATCGATTGGGGCTGTAGCTGTCCTTCTTTTTGCTCTATACGAAGAACTCGTCTCCTGGACGATCGGGAAATTTACCCAAATCAATAGGGGTAGCATGAATATGTTGCTCACAATGCCGGAGCATAATCTAACAGCCGATGCGCCAGCTCAGACTTTGGCATTAGAGGCAGATCACGTTGCTGCCCCGAAGCCGTAATCCAAACCCCACTATTAGTCAAACTGCCAAAACCGCGATCGGCTTGATCGATCGCGTTAGCAACAATTGCATCCAAACCTTTGCGTTGGAGTTTGGCGATCGCAGGAGCGACCACTTCGCCTGTTTGGGCGGCAAAGCCAATAAACTTTTGATGCGCCAGCTTGTGCTGGCCCAGCTCCGCCACCAGATCAGGAACAGGTTCTAGGGCCAAAGCTGTTGGTAATTCTGCCTTGGGCAATTTGCGATCGAATTGTTCGGCTGGGCGAACATCGGCCACGGCTGCTACCATCCAGAGCCAATCTGCGGCTGAGAGCGACGATGTTAACGATCGCTGCATTTGAGCTGCCGTTGTCACTTCAATCCGTCTGAACTGGGGGGATTCGGGCCAAACTGATTCAAACCCCAAGGGGCCATGCACCAGCGTCACCGTCGCCCCTCGAAAAAAGGCCGCCTGGGCGATTGCTACCCCCATCCGTCCTGTGGACGGATTGCCAATAAACCGCACTGGATCGAGATGCTCCCGGGTTCCCCCCGCACTCACCAACAGATGTTTCCCCGTTAAATCAGGTTGTCCCTGGGTATGCAGCACCGCTTGCAACGCTGTGAGCAGCAAATCCGGTTCGACTAATCGCCCCGCCCCCACGCGATCGCAGGCCAAGATGCCAGTTCCTGGCGTTAAGCAATGATAACGGCTGTCTTGACAGAGCTGTTGCCAATTTTGCTGTACGGTGGCCTGCTGCCACATCTCAGTATTCATCGCTGGCGCGAGCAAAATTGGACACCGAGATGCCAAGACAATATTCGTGAGCAAGTTATCCGCCAAACCATGCGCCAGCTTAGCTAATGTGTTTGCAGTTGCTGGCGCCAATACCAAACAATCCGCCCATTCCCCTAGCTCAATGTGAAGGGGACGAGGATTTTGAGCAGCCCAAAAGTCCGCATCGGTATAGGCTGAATGACGGCTGAGCGTTGCAACCGTCAGGGGAGTAATAAACTGTTGGGCTGCCTCAGTGAGGACGACCCGCACCTCGGCCCCAGCCTTCGCCAAAGCTGAAATAGCTGCGCAGACTTTATAGGCAGCAATGCCACCACCAATGCCAATCAAAACACGGCGCTGGTCGAACATTTAGGCTTCATCAAACGGCTCAATATCCAGGAGGTAGAGATAGGGTTCGACCAACTCAACATTGTGAAACGCTATCGAGCGGAGTAAATGCCAGTCCTCTAAGGCAGCGAAGGGGCTACTGTAGTCATCCTGTTCTAAACGGTTTGCCAGTTTGGCAACATCTTCGGCCGTCATTGCACCAAGGTTAGGAAGAGCGGAAGTCATTGTCGGAGTCATACGCACCTGCCTGAAGCCAAATGGCATTCATTGATAACTCCATCTTAGGAGCGAGAAAACCGAAAAGTCAAAAAGCCTGTCTTATACCGCAACATTTAGCCGCGAATAATACACCCTAACTGGATGGAGAACTATGAAGTTTCTGCAAAGGCATTGTAAATTCTTCATCAAGACCTTTGATTTCACTTGTTTCACGGAGTTTATATCCGTATTATGGCTGAAGACACCTGCGAAACGTCGTATAAGAAGTTCGCATCTGTATTTATACACATAACAACGATTGTGATTGGAGGGCATCCCTGCCATGATGACGAAAAATTGGTCAACCGCAATTTTAGGCGCAGTTGCCGCAACAAGTACTGTGGTGGTAGGACTGGCCAGCGAGGTTCAAGCTCAAACTTTGGTTAGACAATGGTCAGTTGAGAATGCGGTGAGTGATAGTTATCACAATGCGAACCATAACCATGCCTTCTGGCTCAAGGGTTTTATGGGCGGGAATAACTTCGATATTGATGGGCCAAGCACCTTCAAGCTCTTTGATAATGGCACTGCAAACTTGTCGGGCAGCATTGTGTCACAAAATCAACCCCAATACCAGTTCACGTTCGATATTGACTTTGTTGCTGATAGCTGGAATCCCAAAAGGGAGCTGAAAAACTCAGCTTACTCAATTATCGATACAGATACTTGGGATTTCTTTAGCTTTGATGGCCCCGTCTCCCTTGCTGGTGCAGGCGCGTTGGCAGGCTATAGTTTAGATTTGACGCAGCGAGGAGCACCCAATTACGGCTTCCAGGTGGGTGAAGGTGCCAACGGCAAGAATATCAATGAGGGAATTTCCGGCTGGTTTCGCTGGGAACTTAAAGATAGTCAGCAGCAAGTTGTAGCCAGCAATGTTGGTGATATTAATGCTGATATTGAGGCGGTTCCTGAACCCGTTTCAACAGTGCTGATCTCGGGTTTGGTTCTCGGTGGTGGCACTGCGCTGAAGAGAAAGTTTGCCCGCAAATAATTTTAGGCTCGGGCTGACCAGTTTGAGTTGGATATAGTTAGGTTGAGTTCGGATTGCTAGATGGCGATCGACTCAACCTTTTTTGTTTGCTGATGTACTGAGGTAGCCAATCTTCTGCTAGGACTGACTCGATTGCATAGGGACAGTTCTGGGGAAACGTTGCGATCGCCAATTGGGTTTGTTGTGCTGCTTGACGGCGAGCACATTGATAGCTATCTACCAGTTTTTGTTCTGGATAGGTACGGAGACTAGTACTCGACGGCGGAAGTAAGCCACCTATTCAAAATCCACCCGATATCTGTCATACAGACACTTTGAACTTTGAACTCTGCACTTTGAACTTCCGCCCTGCGGTACTAGGACTATCTTCAAGGGGAAGTGCAATTTGTGTTCGAGCATCAGTAATGGGATCGAAAGAATATTCACCAAGCCTTATTTCTAAGACAGGCAAGATGCCTGTCTTAGACTCACCTAAATTTCTTGCCAGACAGCCGACAGGTATTGTCTTAGCTAGGACGCTGCGATCGCCGGATGGGTTTACTCGGGCGCGGTGTGTTACGGCTCTCGGGACGATCAGCCCCAGAATTGGCGGAGTTGGGGATAGGACGCTTAGAACCGATACGCTTAACCGGTTTACGGCTGTGGGGAGCACCACCGCCGCCTCGGCCGCCTTTTTTGATGAACTTCTTGCGTCGTTTAGGAATAAAACCAAAGTCCTCAGCAGTTTGGATTTGGAGTTGATTGCCTTGGCGAATTAGATGTAAATCCCAGAAATGTCCTACGGGGCGATCGCCCGAGAGTTCCCCTTGCAGATGTAACTTGAATGACTTGCGCTTCTCATCAGGATTTTTAGCAAGCTGCTGAATTTTGACAATGACGGTTTTCTTCTCGGCTGAATAAAAAACAGCTTCACCCCGAATCGAAAAATAACCATCATCCATCAGAGGTTGTGCAGTTTCTGCTTCAGGTTCGGGCGGTGGATTTTCAGCTTGGAGTTTTTCAGGTTCCCAGACACCAACGATTTGCATATGCAAGCTTTCTTCTTCTTGTCGTGTCCGAGGATAAACAACCCAGAGGTGAGGTTCTTCCAAACTCAGATGATTCTTCACCAGACTGATCACGCGCCCCAAGAGCACTGCATCAATTTCTGCACCATCTTCAGTCACCAAATTTCCCTTGGTCGGTTGCTCTTCCGATGGGACATATTTACCCCGCACCAAGCCGATCGCACGATATTGTCGAGGTTCACTGGGGGGGGGAATGGGCTGAGTTCGTTGGAGTTTGGGTGGTGATGCCTCAGGCACAACTGTGGGGGGCGATTGAGTGTTGTTCTCCATAGGTTTATAGTGCTCTGTTGAGTGTGAAAGTCTGATGAGATTAAGGGCCGGATTGCCTGAATCAAGGGGTTGAACCGAGCTATTGAGTTCAACCCTAACGTTGAACCTGTTCACAGGATTGCATTTTAATCCCGTCGGTTCTTCCAGAAATAGCATGTGGGTGTTCAACCCAGCGAAGTCTGGCTCAAAACTGAGTTGTTCGAATGAACAATCTCATTGTAATGAATGCAACCCCGTGGCGTGAGAATCCGTACAGTTTGGGATTCAGTTTGCGGGTTCACCATCATCGTTCATAATTTTAGGTGCAGTGAAGCGCGGAGCAAATGGTGCTGTGAGTAAACGCAATATTCGGAATCCCTGGCTCTACGGCGGGATCATTATTCTCCTGATCATCTTTATCGGCAGTTCTGCTGTCCCGCTGGTCAATCAAGTGGCACGGAATCGCAATAACACCGCCACCCCGGTTGTGGCGAGTTCGCCTGTGCCAATCCCCTCACCCCAAAACCGGGCGGCTCTGACCAAGCAAGCTCAGGGGTTTGAGCTGGTGTTGGAGCGTGAACCCGATAATCTCACAGCCTTGCAAGGCCTTGTGGAGGTGCGTCTAGAGCAGGGCCAACTGCAAGAGGCGATGCCACCGTTGGAACGGCTAGCAACGCTGGCCCCCAATCAGCCTGACTATGCCATCTTGCTCGGTCAAGCGCGGGAACATTTCGGTGATCCGGATGGAGCACTGGCGGCCTATGAGAGTGTCTTGAAGACCTACCCCGGTTATTTGAAGGCGCTCCAGGGAATTGTGGCATTGAAGTTGCAGCAAGAAAGCCCAGAGTGGGCGATCGGCCTTCTGGAAGCCACACTACAAACTGCACCGCAAGCCAACGAGGCTCGACCTGGCAGTATTGATGTGGCTTCAGTGCAAATGCTGTTGGGACGCGTATTTGAATATCAAGAGCGCTACACTGAAGCGATCGCGGTCTATGACCAAGTGAGCGCCAAGAACAAAACCGATTTTCGTCCAGTTTGGGCGAAGGCCGATATCTTGCGAGAACAGGAGCAGACGGATGGTGCACGGACCCTCTATGCCCGTGCTTTGACTCTCGCACCACCCCGCTACCGCGATCGCATTAAACAGCTTATGGAAGCGTTAGATCAACCAGCAACAGAAACCCAGTCATCTGAAGCTAAGTCGACTGAAACTGCAACGGAAGCGGCTCAAGAAACCGCTACTGATTCTGAAAATGAAGCTGACTAGTACTGCGAAGCGGAGTTCAAAGTTCAGAGTTCAAAGTTCAAAGTTCAAAGTGCTTGTACAACGGGCATTCTGTGAATTTTGAATGGATGGTTTATTTCTGCTGTTCTGTCCTAGTGTTCTGTCAGCTCTAATTTTGTGTGTTGTCTATCGATAGCACTATTGCCGAATAAGTGATGTGGAAACAAACAACTCACAGTTTTAAGCTTGACGCTGCACTAGGGCACGATCGCCAGCTCCGATTGTTGCCAAACCCGGGCGATCGCTTGCACCCGACGCCGTTGATCCGCTGCTACACAATCCCAATCACTCACTTGGCGACCCTCTCGTCGACAGATGCCAATCAGCCCTGAAGCATCAATTTTTCCCCGTCGTCGAAACGCCTCCACCCGCGCCCACACCATTGCCTGTTCTCCCGAAAGTCCTTTTGTTTGAGCTGTGTAATAAGCCTGGGGGAACTGCTGTGATACCCAAGGACTGGCCTGATTGTAGAGATCAACCGCATTAAGGAGCACCAAAGGCTGGGTGTCCGGCTCCAGTTGTGCGGTCTGAAGATCTGTTTTAATCAAGGCTAAGCGTTGCTGGACTCGCTCTAAACATTTCTGATTAGCACGATTGACATCTCCACCCCCTCGGCCTTGATCGCTGCACCAGCCCTGATTACGGCGAAAGTTACCCGGATCGCTGTGGCCCCAGTAACTGGCCGTGGGTTTGCCGCTCATCGTCATATTGCCCTCAGCATGGGCGATCGCCAATACACCAACCGACTCCAGGGAATCAAACAAGCTCCGGTGCGGGGGCGGCAAGGGGTGTAAGCGTGTTGCTAAACGCTCCCAAGCGCCCGGCAATGCCACCCAGAGCGATTGCATCGGCGGCGCGATCGCTGCCGCCCCTAGTAATATCAGCATCAAGCTTGTCATGCCTGCCCACCAATCACGGGTGCAGACCACCAAATGTTCTTTTAGACCCCATTCTTTGCGTTTACTCATCCTTTGGGAATCTCGGTCGGTAAGGGCACATTCGGTACGGGTGCAGAATTGGCAGGGAACTGTTGCAAGGTGGGCACAATAGGCTGGGCGGGGCGCAACAGAGGATGGATTAGAGTGATATATGCACCACCTGCGGTTAACACCACCATTAACCAGAGGGTGAGTCGCTGTTTGGCTTGGGTGCGTTGGGTAGCGAGAACAATATTGAGCTTGCGATCAAGGTTGTGGAAATTTTGCAAGACACGCTCATCCAAATTGCCAAACCATTGGGCGATCGCGGCTTGGCTGATGCTATGGTGTCGCCCCAGGTGTTGATGCAGGCCGGTGAATTTAGTGTCTAGGCGATTTTCCAATTGTGTGAGTTCGGCATGAAATGTATAGCCCACACCGTTTTTGCGACGTTGCCATTGGCTGTTCGGTGTCTGAGGGCGAGGGGGAACGGTGGTTTCAACAAATTCGCCTTGGAGGATGGTTTCAGGATGTTGGAATTGAGTTTTGGCCATGGTCTCAGGGTTGAGTCAAGTGATCTAAAAGAATTTATGGGGCAGGCCCTAGGACAGAACAGCAGAAATAAGCCATCCATTCAAAATTCACAGAATGCCTGTTGTACAAGCACTTTGAAATCTGAACTTTGAACTCTGAACTCCGCCTCGCGGTATTAGGGTTGCCATGCCACGGTGATGCCGCTGCGGGTTGCGCCGATCAGCAGTTGACCGCGATCGCTCACGGGGTAAGTGAGCACAATGCCCGCGCTGGTTTGCACTTGGCAAGCAGGAGTTCCCAAGGTTTCCATTACTTGGGTGAGGCTTCTAAAGCGGGCCCCTTGGGCGAGCTGCACTTGCAGGTCTTGGGCTTGCTGGGCGGAAAAGGTAGTGGCTTGGGGGTTGGGAATGCAGGGGGTGTGGCTGACCAGTTGCGTCAAGGCCGCGTCAGGAGGCTGGTGTACTTGTCGCCACCCCCGCAACCAAAAGGAGAGGTCAAAGGCGCGATCAGAGCGGGCGAGGGCAGCGCCGACAATGCCGGCAAGGATTACGCCGTTGGCAATGCAGAGGGTTCCTTTAAGGAGGTTGTCCATAGCAAGGTTCGGGTTGGAGTGATCGAGTACCTTTCTATAGTATACATGAACTCTATGAATGGAGCTAGTGCATTTTTATTTATTCCTTTTATGCATTCACTCACTGCTCTGTAAAGTTCCTTGTATTTCGCCGACAGTATCAAGCATGGAACTAACAGTAGCAAGGGTTGTGTTGGGTTTTGCTAACATGCGTTGCATGGGCTGCGTCTACGTGCAAACCAACTCACGATTTCAATCTAGTCTTGGTTTATATCAATCAGTAGAGGAAAGCTAATAACCTTCCTCTACTGAAACACAACCAAAATCAAACGCGAAACTTAACGACTATTTTTAGACTGTCCCTTCGCCAACTCACTCGTAATCGCCTTCAGGCTCTCTAACTCTGCCCGATTTGCCCGACCTTCGATCGCCTTGGCCGCCAAATCTTGGACTTGCTTGAGGGTCGCATCCAGCTTCTTCGAGAGGACTTGAATTCGGCTCTCATTGCTACTGATTGTGTTCTCAAACCCCTCGATTCGAAGAAGATAGTTTTGGCGCTCCCCTTCAATTTCTTTGGTACGCAAGTCCGACTTGACCTTGGCATTGTAATGACCAATTTTGCGCCCCGATTCCTTGCCTTCTGTCTTTTTCTCCTCCAGCTCGGTTTCAAAAGCCTCCACTTTCTCCTTAGCTTCAGCGTATTCTTTTTCTTGCTCGGCGATCGCTTTCTCCCGCTCTTCCCAGGCTTTTTCTTGGGTCTCACGCAGATCAGCGAGTTCCTGATAAAGTTGCTTTTGCGCCTGTTCGTACGCCTCATCACTCTTATTGCGCTCCAGTTCTAGGTCATACTGGTAATCTTGCTCTTCCCGCTGGCGATCTTTACGAGTCGTTTCATCCCGCTCACGGCGATCGCGCTGCTGGGTTTCTTGTTCCTTTTGCCACGCCACTTGCAAATCTTGCAATTCTTGTTCGAGCGTTTCTTGGCTCGTTTCAAGCTCTTCGGCAAAGGTTTTAGCACTTTGCTCATAGTCAACGATCATCGTCTCCAGGGTTTGGTCGGTGATCGTTTCGACTTCGTGTAATTGGGCAAGGCGATCGATGATTTCTGTCACCTGCGCTTGTAAATCGCTAAGGCTAGAGGCCTCAGAAATCAACTGCTCGGAAAGATTGCTCACCGCACCGCCAAAACCAACTTGTACAGCTGCCAGTTTTTCTAGGGTTTGTTGGAGATTTGCACTTATTGTTTCCGCAGTCTTTTCTGAAGATTTAGGAGCATCAGTTGGGGCTATTGGTGCAGGAGCTGCGGGCGTGGGTTCGGGACGTTTTTCCAGCTCAGCTTGTAGAGTTTTGTTGGCTTTTTGCAGTTCCCGAAAGGCAGCAATGATCTCGGCTTTAGTATTTTTGGAGCTAACAGATTGAACCATGATCTTGTGTAGAGAAACGGTGAAAAATTAGCAGAAGTGAATCAATTCAATGCGCAACTCAAGACTTAAGCTGAGGCTGCGGTGGTCGGAAAGGCTTGCATGGCCAAACTTTGAGCTTGCTGGGTTGCTGCTTGTAGCTGTTCGGTGAGTTCTGCCACTTGAGCCATTTGGCGTTCGATTGTAGCTTCGAGGGCGGTGATCCGAAGTTGATAGCCTTGTTCCTCGGCAACCCATGATTTTTCTTGTAAATCTGCTTTCACCTTGGCATCCCGATCCGCTTCACGAATGGCTTCCGCTTTGGCTTCATCAAGGGCAGTTTTGAGCTGTTCTTCAAATCCCTCGATTTGGCTTTGGTGCTCGGCAAACTCCTCCGCGTGTTCTTCAAGATATTGCTCCCGTTCAACCCAGCCTTTTTCTTGACTGGCGTCTTGCTCGGCTAGGTCTCGTTCCTGTTGGCGTTGTTGTTCTTCGTATTCGTCGTGGGCAATTTTCCGTGCCCGTTCCATTTCATAGGCGTAATCGGCTTGTTCTTGAGTGCGTTGTTGCTCGCGGAGGGCTTCGGCTTCGGTTTGCTGGGTTTCAAACTCAGCCTGTTCTTTTTGCCAAAGTTTGCGGGTTTGGGTGGCGTCTTTGGTGATCGCCTCTTTTTGCTCGGTGATGCGGTTGGTTAGGGTTTCGAGCTGGGCGGTGTGCTCTTGGCGCAGAATGTAGAGGGCATCGGCAACAATTTGGATCTGTTGGAGCTGTTCAAGATGAGTTGTTTCAACCGCGATCGCTTTTTTTAGTTCATCGAGCTTGACCGTTTCGTTATTCAGGCGTTCAGAGAGGTCGTGAATCGCGCCACCGAACTCTAGCTGTAGGGCAGCCGTACCATTAACAATTTGATCGACGGTGTAGTCAGCAACCCGTTCTAGGAGGGCAGCATTTTGTTCTTTTTCGGCTTCTTCCTCTTTGGTGGCGACCTGAGGCGGACGGCGATCGCGAGCTTGGAGCAAGCGCTCAAAGGCTTTGAGAATCTCGGTTTTGCTGGTGAGAGAAGTTTGACTCATGGCGGTATTGACCTTTGCATCAACTCTCTTCATCTTAACCCTGGTTGATGCAAAGGTCAAGAAAAACTAGAATAATATTTAGAGGACTGACGCATTCTTCAAAATTCGCCTTCATCATAGGGTGAGAGAACCCCTTGGCCGCCCGTTGGCAGAGGGTGCTTTGCCGCCAGTGCTCCCATTCACTCTTTACTCATCCACAGAACTACGATGCTCAATAACGAATTCGGCCAACTCATCCGCCAAGCTCGTAAGGAGAAAGGCTATTCCCAGCGGGATCTAGCTGCTCTGATCAAGCTCGACTTTACCTATCTCTCTAAAATGGAGAACAATCGGGCAGAATATGCCCCCAAAGAAGAGGTGATCCGCAAGATCGCTCATCATCTCGATATTGACCCAGAGGAACTGATCTATCTGGCGGGGCGGATTCCCCATCAAGAAGAGGCCCTGCTCAGTGAGCATTACAAATCTATGCCCATGCTCTTCCGGCGGATGCGCGAGAACCCCGAGTTTGCCCAGAAAATCTTCGATGCGGCTCAAGACGGCCAATAACCCCCGTGCCCATTATCAAACCGTTCCGCTTTTTGTCTAAGCATGATATTGAATGCAGGGCACTCGATGTGCTCGACGCCCTGCAACGAGACGGCGCTGCCCCCCTCCACTTTCCCCTCGATACCAGCCTAGTGGCTGAGTTTTTGGGGCTGGATGTGGTGTGGGATCATATTCCTGATGATGGGCAGGGGGCGATCGCTGCGCGAATCTTGCCCCTTGAACGTCTGATCGAAATCAACGAGGATATGCCCCAAATTGAAGGTGGCTTGGGGGAATCTACTCTAGCCCATGAGGTGGGGCATTGGGTATTGCATATTGATCAAGCCGCGATCGCTCGGGTAGAACGGCTCCAAGCCCGTCAGGTGCAGATCAATGTGATGCCGTTACTGTGCCGAGAAGAGGCGGAAGAACGGGGCCGAGAATGGCAAGCTCAATATTTTGCCACTTGTCTATTGATGCCTCGCTTTATCATGGAGAAGCTTGTGCAAGGCCAGGATCTCAATCAATGGCGATCGCTCTATGCTATTGCCGAAGACCTCGGGGTCACGATTTCTAACTTAGTCCATCGCTTAAAAGATTTGGGTTGGATCACTGCTGTTCCCCCCCAATCGCGGGTACATTCACGGGTTTAACCCACAAAAAAAGGGGGGTCAAGGGGCCAAAATGGGTGATTTCCCCTCGATTTTACCCTTCAGTGATCGTCCATCTGCCCCAATCCCTAAAACACCCGCTACAATGAGGGATGAGTCTTGTCAGAATTATTTTGAATTCATATGGAATACATTGGCAAAGTCCTAGAAAAACTCAAAGATTGGGCCCGTCGTGTCATCGACACCTTACTTGGCCCTGATGCTGAACCCGAACCTGAATTGATTCCCATTCCAGTCAATGATCGCCGACGCCGCTAACGACTCTATTGTTGAGAGTTGTCGTTGAGTCTGAGTTCTTACGAGACTTGATTCGGTTAACAGCAGCCAACAAAACAAAATACTTTCAAACCAATGACTGAACATATCCTGGTTCTCCACGGGCCCAATCTCAACCTCCTGGGACGCCGAGAGCCAGGAATTTATGGTGTCCAGACCCTAGAAAACATCAATCAACAGCTTCAAGCCGATGCCCAGTCACTGGGCGTTGAGCTAACCATTCGTCAATCTAATCATGAGGGGCAATTGGTGGATTGGATTGGGGCAGCTCTAGGGCAGTATGTGGGAATTGTGATTAATGCGGCGGCTTATACCCACACGAGTGTGGCAATTCGGGATGCGATCGCGGCGGTCGATCTCCCCACTGTTGAAGTTCATCTCAGTAATATCCACAAGCGTGAGTCCTTTCGCCATCATTCGTATATTGCCGCTGTAGTGATTGGTCAGATCAGTGGTTTTGGTGCCAATAGTTATCGTTTAGGTTTGAGGGCGTTAGTTGAGCATGTGCGAGCTGGGAACTAAGGTCATCTCTAATCAAATGTATTTCCACAAGCGAGCTAGATAAGCATATATCTCTTTGTTTCCACATTAAACCTCTTGCCAAAGCGGTATTCGTGACGATGCTGGCTATTATGCTCTAGTTCCGAATATTCGGTGGGACTGATGTAATGGGGAACGGCAATCATGGTGTGATTCCAAATACGCCTCCTTTGTTCTTAAGCCTATTTTATGGCTTGATTTGGAGGTGATGACTCACAATTTGCCAAGGTCGAAGTTTATCACATGCTTCCACAG
Source organism: Spirulina sp. SIO3F2 (assembly GCA_010672165.1). Taxonomy (GTDB): domain Bacteria; phylum Cyanobacteriota; class Cyanobacteriia; order Cyanobacteriales; family Spirulinaceae; genus SIO3F2. The sequence continues at coordinate 25,724 of JAAHHN010000049.1, forward strand.
AATCTTCAAGCAAATTGGTTTGGCCTTGGGGCATAATTGCTAATGCTGTTTCTACTGAAGCGGCTACTGCTTCCCCATAAGCCTCGTAGGCTCGCAGAATGTAGCTATCTGGGCCCTGTTCACTAGGTTTGAAAGCCATCAGTATGAGGTGGGGATCGAGTTTGAAGAATTGGAAATCCCCCCTGCCCCCCTTGGAAAGGGGGGTTGCATGATCCCCCCTGCCCCCCTTTGGAAGGAGGGGTTGATGTTGCACATTTGGGATGGAGATCAATGGGGTGACATCGAGGGGCTGATTCAGCCGAGCTGCCCAATGGGGCGTTCGGGCGGTTTGCCAGGTTCCCCCGTGGGGATAGATTGCATAAGTAAACTCATGCTGCCCAATATCACAACCCGGATCAGGCCAGCGAGGGCTGCGCAACAGCGTTAAGCGCAACTGATTTGGCTGGGCATCATAGCCATACTTGCAATCGTTCAGCAAACTCACGCCATATTGCTCATCCCCCAGATCAGCCCATTGTAGGGCAGCAACTTCCCACTTGGCTTTCTCCGCTGGCGTTTCCGGTTTTGTGGGACGAGTAATCGCACCGCAAGCCATCTCATAGGTGGCGTGGGAACTTTGTACAGTGAGGGGGAAGGCGGTCTTTAACAACACATGGGTCTCTTGCCAATCCACCCAAGTCTGCATTTTTAGCAGCGGTGAATTGTGTTCCAAAATATAGTCTTGGGTCAGATGAGAGCTTTGGAATTGCCATTCCACTCGGAGGCGCTGGCGAACAGGGCCGTTTTCCAGCCATTGCCATTGCAAGAGTTGGGGGGCAGGCAGGGGGTGCTCTGCATAATGGGGGTCAATATTCCAAGCATCCCAATATTGCCCCTCGTCTTGGAAAAATTGCAGGATATTCCCCGACCCTTGCAAGATATTTCGTTGATGTCTGCAATCCCAAAGCCGTGCGATCGCCCCTGTCTTTGCGTCTAACTCCACGCGCAGATATTCATTCTCTAAACCAGGCTCATGGGGAAATTCTGATACTTGCATCGCATCACTTGGTGCTATCCAAATGACGGTATAGCCGATCGCAGGCACAGTCACCGTAACCAACACATTTCCTTCCGCTGTCTTTTGGCAGGGCAATGCTTGACCCTGAGCATCAGTTGCGATCGCCCCCATTTCCGCTGACCAAGGCAACTCAATCACATCGGTACGCTCAGCATTCACACTATTAAAAACCAACCAGGGTTGCGCCTCAGGGCTGGGTGGAATGAGTAACGGGATATGGTGGGCAATCGCCTCACGGGCTTGCTGGCTAACTCGTTGGGCAGTACTCAATGCCTGCCGCCAGTCCTGATTTGCCGTCACAAATACTTCAGGAATCGAGGTTCCCGGCAGAATGTCATGGAACTGATTAAAGAGTACCTGCTTCCAAGCTTGCTCAATTTCCGGTTTCGGGAAGGGGAAGTCGCCAAGAAGGTGGGCGATTGTTGCCCACAGTTCTGCCTGCATCAGCGTGTTTTCACAGCGGCGATTAAACCATTTCTGATCAGCATGGCTGGTGTAGCAGCCTCGATGGAATTCGAGATATAGCTCGTCATTCCAGACGGGTAGGTTTTCACTCTTATCATCACGCAGCAGATCTAAATACTGGCTCGACGTGCTGAATTGACTCTGAGGGAAAAACGGTGATGCCGCCCAACGCTGCTGCATCGTGAGCATATCCCGACTGGGACCACCGCCATGATCGCCTACCCCCGGCAGCCAGAACATCTCTGGAATCTGAGTTTGCTGCTCCCATTGGATCGCGTAGTCGGTCATGGTGTTGGGATTAGTATCCATTACCCCCGTGACATTGGGCGGCGACATCAGCGTAAAGACTTGCGTACCATCCGGCGATCGCCACCAAAATGCGCCATGGGGGAACTGGGTTGAGTCATTCCAATGGAGCTTCTGGGTGACAAAATAATCAATGCCACCGAGCGTCAGCAACTGAGGTAACTGCCAACAAAAGCCAAAGCTATCGGTGAGCCAAGCGACCCGTGTCCGTCGGCCAAAGGCTTTTTGGGTATAAGCCTGACCGTAGAGCAACTGGCGGGCGATCGACTCGCCCGAAACAATATTCACATCCGGCTCCACCCACATGCCGCCCACGGGGTCCCAAGTTCCAGCTTGGCAAGCCGTTTGAATCGCTTGGAAAACCTCGGGATGGGCCGTTTCAAGCCATTCATAAATCACTGGGCTGGTATGGCAGAAGGTCAAAACCGGGAATTCTTGCTGAAGCTGGAGCACGGAGCGAAAGGTGCGTTCAGCCACTTCATAGGTCTCCGCAGCTTCCCAGAGCCAAGCCATATCCAAATGGGCGTGACCCATGATGTGGAAGCGACGATGCTTAATGAGGTCGCTTAGGGGCAAGAGGCGATCGCGCAGCGCCTGCAATTCCGTCAAAAATTCCGTTTGATTTCCTACTGTTGACCAATCTAGAGCAGCGATCGCACCTTCCAAAAATTCTGCCTGCTCAGGGTGAAATGTGCCTACATATCGTTGCAAAACCCCCAATTCATCCGCCACAAAACCGGGGTCAATACCCCCTGATGTCTCGTAGGGTGCTTCGTAAATGAGGTGCGATCGCATAAAGCCACCCACATCATGACCCGGACTGACCAACCGGATTGTGACCGTAATCTTAGTATTTGCTTGGCTCTGGTGACTCAACACCACTCTTGCGGAAGAATCAAACAGATCCCCTGCTTGGGCCAGTTGCCCATCGATGAAAATCTGGGCATCGATCGCCCACCACGTTAGCCCCAAACGTAAGACTAAATTTTCCAGCGGGAAGCCACCCCAATCGTGGGGTAGAACAAATTGCTGTTGAAACCAACGTACCTGGCAACCCGCCTCCCAAACGATCGCGCCATCCTCTGCCCGCAGCTCCACAGGCGCAAAAGTCTCAGCGGGAAGCGGTGCGTGGTGTTGGCTGTAGGGGATATCTTGGCTCGACACCTGCCAACCGGATTGCAAATCCTGTTGGACGAGTTGCCGCAGGCGGGCGATCGTGGTGGTGGTTTGGGGTAAGGAGAAATCTGGCATGGAAGACCCATTTGTCAGAGGCTGGTATGACCCATTATGACGGTGGGTCAACCACCTGCATTGGAAAACTCACATCTTCATAGACCTCTGCCACAGCACAGCGAAAGTTGATTGATTCGAGCACCAACTGATCACCGCTGCGATAGCGAACAAGGAACCAAACCCCCTGTTTGTTCCGCCGGAAGCAATCAATACGACGCTGCTTTTGGTTCACCAGAACATATTCCTGTAGGGTTGCGATCGCACTGTAGTCATCAAACTTATCACCTCGGTCAAACGCCTCAGTGCTATCAGAGAGAACTTCAATGATCAATCGTGGATGCTCCTTAAAATACGTTGAATTTTGGTCGCGTTCATCGCAAGTCACAAACAAATCTGGATAATAGTAACAATCCCGTTCGCTGATTCTGACCTTCATATCACTGGGATATAAACGGCAGGGTTGACCTCGAAGGTGAGGGCGCAGCAAAGCTGTCAGATTCGCGCAAATTGTCACATGGGCGTCACTAGCACCCGCCATTGCATAAACCTGACCGTTGATATATTCATGTTTGATCGCACTACTTTTTTCCGCCTCAAGATAGGTCTCGGACGAGAGTAGAGCGGAAGCATTTGCCTGAATCATAATCAACTCCCCCTATCGGTCATCTTCTCAATCTAGCAGTCCTCAAAGGAATTCAACATCCCCATCGTTTTGAGTCCTCACCCTTGCCCAAGGGTTAAGTTATGGTGCGGAGGGGGGCAAACCCTCGATCGCGATCAACGCCTCTGCTACCGACTTCACCAAGGGAGCTGCCACCGTCGAACCAAAGATATCCTTACCTTTGGGTTCGTCAATCACCGCCAGCACCAAATATTGGGGGCTTTCTAAAGGGAAAGTGGCCACAAAGCTGGTAATTTTAATGTCCTTGTAATAGCCACCCGTAGGACTCGCCTTCTGAGAGGTTCCAGACTTACCCGCCATACGATATCCCGGAACTTGGGCAGCCTTACCACTACTGTTCATCACCTGCGCCATTGCCTTGAGCACGATCTGGGTTGTCTCGGGTGAAAAGATTCGTTTGACATCACGATCATTTGGTGTTGGGGGAGGACTGGTTTGAGAATCTTGCAACCCAACTAAAACATGGGGGCGAACTAAGCGACCCCCATTGGCGATCGCCGCATGGAGTTGGGCGAGCTTCAGCGGCGTTAAAGAAAAGCCTTGGCCAAAGGCGGTGGTGGCGGGTTCAACCGGGGAATTAATAAACTGCTGAGCGGACTTGAGCTGACCTGCGCCCGCCCCAGGTAGTTCAACTCCCAATTTGCCCGTGAGGTTTAGTTGTTCAAGGCCTGCATAGTAGGCTTCGGGGGTCATCTGTTGCACCAAGTCCACCATTGCCACGTTGCTCGAATGGACAAGAATTTGCCCTAAATTCAAATTGCCCCGCCCCCCGGCTTGTTTATAGTCATGGTTGGCGATTTCCCAGGTATCGATTTCAATGCGACCCTGATCAAAAAACAGCTCATCAGCGGCGATCGCTTCCTGTTCAAGCGCGATCGCCATATTGATCGGTTTAAACGTTGAACCCGGTTCGTAGAGATCCGTAACCGCCCAATTTTTAAACAGTTGAATATCAAACTGGGAATAGGCGTTGGGGTCAAAGGTTGGCTCACAAACCAAGGCGAGCAGGGAACCATCATTGACATCCATGACAATAATCGCGCCGCGCTTGGCTCTGTATTTGCTAATTTGGGTCTTGAGTAGCGATCGCGCCACCCGTTGCAGGCGCATATCCAGGGTCAGTTGGAGTTGTTGTTGGTCAAAACCCAAAAAACCTTCCGGGAGATGATCCGGCATCAGTGCCCCGTTGCCTGCCCGACTCATATAGAGGGTGCGCACATCCCGCTCTAGTAGCTCTTCTTGGGAATATTCCAAACCCGCTTGGCCCTTGTGATCCACATCCACATAGCCCACCACATCAGCAGCAAGCTCCTGTTGGGGATAGAGTCGCCCGTATTGCCGGATCAGCTCTAGCCCATCAATTTGCAGCTCTCGGACACGATCGGCGCTCTCTTCTGAAAGTTTATGGCCAAGGGCTAAACCTGTCTCGGCTTCGCCGAGTTTCTTTCGTAGCTTTGAACCCTCTTGCCTGAGGATGGGAGCCAACTTTTGGGCGATCGCTTCGGGGTCTTGCTTAAAGAGGCTGGGATGAGCGTAGAGGGTATACACCAAGCGATCGGTGGCGAGAATATTACCATTGCGATCGATAATTGTGCGCCGTGGAATAAATGGCCGCATGTAGATCATCTGCTGCTGCCGCGCCCGCTTAGCTAGCTGTGGAGCTTCTACCATTTGCAAGCCATACAAACGCCAGCCCAACCCCCCACAAACCGAGAGCAAAAGCAGCCAGATCAAGAAAATACGACTACTCCCTAGGCGCGATCGAGACCGGGGAGAGCGACGACGACGGCGTTTAGCAGTAACTCGCGGTGTGGGAGCAGTTGCTGGAACTGGCTCGGAGGAGGATGAAGGGGAGGAGCGCACCATAAACCGTCACCCGCAATTCAAGAGATTAATAGCCCAGAGGCGTTTTGGCGGTGACTTCCACCAAGGGGGTTGTGGTTTGGGCTGCCACGGTTGTAACTGCACCACTCTCAGCTTTAGGCAAGAAAATTGTATTCGCTGGGCTTGGGGGCATTAAGCCTGCATTAGGCAGATTCGCTTGCTGAGCCAATTGATTTTTCATTAGTTCATTGGCTGCGATCAGCTCCCGTTTTTCTCGCTGGAGCTGCTCTAGTTTACGATATTCGCTGCTCCATTCCTGCTGGATATACACCGTTGAACCGTAGGCAATCAGCACAGCAGTGGCTAAGCAGAAGGTGAGGAGGGATGAGCCTTGCTGCACCACCAGCAATGTCCGCAGCCATAGGGATAACTTGGTTTTAGATTGGGGAAAGGAGACAACTGTGGCCTTAGATACGGTTGCCGGGGCGGCTGGCGTATTCGGAACGGAACGAGTGGCAGTGGGGTGGCGTAAAACCTTAGGGATGGGGCGTTGGGTTCCCGACGGACGGCGCACAGGACGACGATTGAGCGATCGCGGTGACAACAACTCGGTTGGGTAGGGGGAGGCAACCATAAGGATCAAAAAATTAGCGATAGCGAGTCCCCACTCCACTAGGCAGGGGGGTGTGCCCATAATGGTATCACCTGAATTTCCAATTGGGGGGATCTATGTTAATTGCGATAGTTCCCATCAGGAGTAGGTTTGTGCAACCCATCCATCTTTATTATTTCTTCACAAAAAAATCATTAGGCTTCAAACACAGGGTTATTTAAGGGCCAGCCCCGAGGTTCAGCCAACGTCTCCCCGATGGGCAACGCTGTTTCTTTGCCCTGCATGTAACGTTTGACGAGGCGATCGTAAAGCAATAGATAAATGGCAGCCCCTAAGTTGGTGCAATGGCGAGTGGGAATAAAGACCCGACGGTGGCAGAGTTTCCGGACACTCTGGGGCACAGAGCCATCTTCGGGGCCAAAGAGATAGACGGCGTTGTCTGGGTGCTCAAAAACGAGCAGGTTTTCGGAGTTGGGCAGCAGTTCCACAGCGACGGGGGTGACGTTCTGGAAGTGAGCCAGGGGGCGATCGTCAAGCAGGATATCCACATCTGCAAAGCCCTTCATCCGCTCTTCGCGGGGGATGCGGTTTTGGTGCCATACCGCTTCAGCACAGCGTCGCCCCGTAATCCAGACCTGGGAGACACCGAAGCAGGACGCCGCCCGCACTGCTGCGCCCACATTAAAGGGATCGCGGGGGTCAAACATTAGGATCGCGGGAGCCAGACCGGGCCGAGCAGCTTTAAAGGGCCATTGGGGTTGGGGGGTTTGGGTTTGGGCTTTCATCAGTTTTTTATCGACTTGGAAACACCTTCAATGTTGTCAAACTCAACCCAATCTTGCTCGACTAAACGTTTTAGACAAATTGTAGGATTGGTGTTGTTTTTCATGAGATTGCACAAATTTCCTTATTATCACCCGATAAGCAAAGTAAGGGGGTTAATCCCACTTATGGCCATTCCATATCAACTGTAGGGATGTTGATCCAGCTTGACTGGGACAAGTGAAATATATGCACTATACATTTCTCCAGCTGATCAAGGACTGCCATACTGCACATTTATCTTTGAGAAATCTTCGTATGTCTTTGCTTCAAAATATTTTCAGATGGGGGATTACGACCAGCATTGGGGCGATCGCGCTACTACCGCTTTCATCCGCTCAGGCTGCTACAATCTTTACCGCTCCAGAGCTGTTTACCCGCTCAACCATCATTGATTTTGAACCGGAGGGGAGTGGTAATACAGTGATAGATATTAACCACTACCTAGAAACAATAGGGACAGGTACAACCTTCTCTATGGGAGGTTCGGAGGCACGGATCGATGATCTCAGGGACAGCGATCGCGCCGCACGGTTCAGAGTGGCTTCGGGTGCAGATGGTGGCCCCGTTAGCGGTAACTGGGGGTTTGAAGGCGGTGTGCTAGGAGAATCATTTTTGACGCTCACCTTTGAACCCGGTTATTTTGTTGGTGCAGTGGGTTCATTTTGGGGAGGGGCAGTCAGTTCTTATCCACGGGCCAGAGCTGTCGCAACGTTTGAGGATGGCTCAACATTCACAGCCTTCGTGCGAGGCACATTACCAATGGTTGCAAATTCAGCAACCAATGAAGAAGCCCTGAATGGCTTTTTGGGAATTAATGGCAACGGCAAATTAATTCGAGCTGTCAGCTTTTTCAATAACAATGATCTCTATTCTCAAGATGACGTCACCTTTGGCTTCATCGACCAAGATTCAGAGCCTCAAGACCTAACAGAAGTGCCCGAGCCCGCTTCTGTTGCAGCACTGATGGCGTTGCTCGTAGTGGGAACCATCACTAAACGGAAAGCGTAAGATACGTTAACTATGCTTCCAAAGCGATCGCGCCTTGTGCAACATCAGGTGCGATCGCCTGCTCTAACAACTCCTCAATCCCTGTCACTGGATAGATGGTTGTCTTCAACGCCGCCGCCACCTCCGCCACCGTCATATCATCCAAAAAACAGGTCTCACCATGTTTGAGCATCACGGTCGGCAGTAACAACCCATCCCCCAGATCGCGCCCTTGTAAACCTGCCACCAGATCCTGGCCCGTCAACAAACCCGTCACCGTGATCTCCTGACCCCAATAATCACTATTGAGGGGGCAAAGTTGCACCGCTAAACCTTCTACCTGATTGAGTTGCCCAACTAGAGGTTGAAAAGTGTGCTCCACCGCATTGCCAACTACCCAAGTCCAGCGGCGGGGCTGGGGGAGGCGATCGGGCAAAATATCAGCGGCAATGGCTTGAAACTCGCTGATAAACTGACGAATAGAGCCAACGCCATTACCCAGTTGGGGATAGTCTTCGTAATGGGGGGCGGCGGGGAGTTCTGTTTGCGCGATCAGGAACCATTCATCGGCCAACCAAGCAAACGTGCTGCCCAATTGTTCTTGGAACTCGGTTTGTAGTTGCTGGACTTGGGCGATCGTCTCCCTAGCCTTAGCACGACTGACCGGAACAAGTTGATCCACCTCGGGACGAAAGCGGGTTAGACCCACGGGCACAACGGCCGCTGAGAGAATGGTAGGGATTTCGCCTGTGTGGAATTTTGCCAGATCGCGCAGAGTACGCTCTAGATGCACACCATCATTGATGCCTGGACAAACTACCACTTGGGCATGGAGTTGCAGTCGTCGTTCCTGGAACCAGGCAAACTGTTCCAGAATCTGAGCGGCACGGGGATTTTTGAGCAGTTGCACCCGCACCTCGGGTTCGGTGGCATGAACCGAGACATAGAGCGGTGAAAGGCGCATCTGTTCGATGCGTCGCCATTCGGCGGGGGGCAGGTTGGTCAGCGTCAGGTAGCTGCCGTAGAGGAAACTGAGGCGGTAATCGTCATCTTTGAAATAGAGGCTCTCGCGTTTGCCGGGGGGTTGTTGATCGATGAAGCAAAAGGGGCAATGATTATTGCATTGGATCAAGCCATCAAAGAGAGCGGTTTCGAACTCTAGACCCAGGTCGTCGTCGTAATCCTTCTCCAGTTCGACTTCATGGTTCTGGCCGTGGGCATCCACCACCTCTAGCGCTAAGATTTCGTCAGCGCAGAGATATTGATAGTCAATCAAATCACGGGGTTTGGTGCCGTTGATTGAGATGATCGCGTCCCCCACTTCAAAACCCACCTCTGCGGCGATCGACTCAGGCAGTACCCGACTAATTTTGGCAGGACGGATCGTGGCGATGCTCATGGTGAAGGGGATTGTTTAGAGACTTCGTTCTACTCTAGCGCCAAAGTTGGGTGCTGTTGTTGATCTGTGCATTTGTGAAACAGCCCTATGCTAAATAGGTTGACCAAATTAAAATAGGGTAGATTGATAAGCAAAAGCCATATAGGATCTTAAGTTTTCCGCGTCTAAACTATTCTTTCGGGCGAACACTCTCAAAAAATACACTCTTGCCCTTCTGCACTTGTAGAATCGCAGCATCTTTACTAGGG